>JAEYAL010000370.1 GCA_023404805.1 Actinomycetes bacterium
CAGCAGGAGCGTCGGCGACGCGGCGGCGCCGAGCAGCGCTGGCGGCGCGCGAGGCGCCAGCCTCGGGCCCGTCAGCCAGCACGGCGTCGGCCGACGTGCGGCCCGCCGACTCGATGCGCACGAGGCGCTTCTCGCCGATCAGCTTGCCTGCGCCCGACACCGAGACGATGTAGCCGTCGATCTTGGCGACCGCGCGGTCCATGTCGTACATGTGCGGCTCGATGATGTGGACGAGGACCTCATCGCCCTCGCGGAACGGGATCGCCCGCTCCCCCACCTCGTCGGCCGGTCCGGCCATGAGGATCTCCATATGCGAGAGCGGCAGGCCCTCGGAGCCCTCGAAGTGGAAGCGCTTGCCGGTCGTCTCCTCAAGGTCGCGCAGCACATAGCCGCCCTCACCGGTGAACACCTGGCTCACGCGCGGGTTCATCTGCACGAGGAACGCCTCGTCGGCTTTGCGGCTCTTGCGGGCGACCTCGCGGAGCTCGCGCTCATGGTCGAGCGCGATCGTCTCCTCGGAGCGCACGACGCCCTCGCCGTGGCACGTCGGGCAGGGGCGCGTGATGATCTCCCGCACGCCCTCCGTCACGTTCTGGCGGGTCATCTCGACCAGCCCGAGCTTGCTCAGCTCGGCCGTGTAGGTCTTGGTGCGGTCCTGTTCCAGCGCGCTGCGGAGCACCTTCAGCACGGCGTCGCGGTTCTTCGCGCGGGCCATGTCGATGAAGTCGATGACGATGATGCCGCCGATGTCGCGCAGGCGCAGCTGGCGCACGACCTCTTCGGCCGCTTCGAGGTTGATCTTCGTGATCGTGTCCTCGAGGCGGGCCTGCTTGCCCTTGCCGACGAACGAGCCCGAGTTCACGTCGATGACCGTGAGGGCCTCGGCGTAGTCGATGATCAGGTAGCCGCCGGAGGGCAGGTCGACGCGCTTGGCGAGCAGGCCTTCGATCTCCTCGTCGACCGAGTACTCCTCGAGCAGCGGCTTGCGGCCCCTGTAGCGCTCGACCTTGTCGGCCAGTTCGGGCGCGGTCCGCTGCAGGAACCCGACGAGCCGCTCGTACTGGGCGTCGTCGTCGATCAGCGCGCGCTCGAAGTCGCCCGCGAAGATGTCGCGCACGACGCGCACCGCGAGGTCGGCCTCTTGGAAGACGAGCGCCGGCGCCTGCGACTTCTGGACGCGCGCCTCGAGCACCTCGTGGAGCTTCTTGAGGTAGAGCATCTCGCGCTCGAAGCCCGCGCGGTCGGCGCCATGCGCGGCGGTGCGGACGATGACGCCGCCCCCGGCCGTGTCGAGGCCCTTGATCTCCTTGCGGAGCCGCTCGCGCTCTTTGTCGTCGAGGCGCTTGGAGACGCCGGTGCCCTCGCCCGTCGGGGCGTAGACGAGGTAGCGGCCGGCGATGGTGAGCTCCATCGAGAGGCGCGCGCCCTTGCTCTTGAGCGGGTCCTTGATCACCTGCACGGTGATCTCCTGGCCCGGTTTGAGCAGATCCGAGATCTTCGGGCCGTTGGCGGGGCCGCGGCCGCGCTTCACCTGCTCGACACCCGGCAGCACGATCTCATCGACGTGCAGGAAGCCGTTCTTCTCCAGGCCGATGTCGACGAACGCCGCTTCAAGGCCCGGGAGGACGTTGTCGACCTTGCCCTTGTAGACGTTGCCGACGATCGACCGCGCGCCGCGGCGCTCGAAGTACAGCTCGGCGACTTGGTAGCCCTCCGCCGGGTCGGCTTTGCGGCGGCGCTTGGGCGCGCTCGCGGAGCGTTCAAGGAGGGCGACGCGGGTCTCGCCGCGGTCTGCGCTGACCAGGACCTGTTTCTGCATCAGGGTCCGTTTCTAAGTGTGGGTTTGAAGGCGGACCCGTGGATCGCGGGAGATTCGTGCGTGGGCGTGCACTGCATGCACCAGCCCCAGCGCGACGAGCGTCGCGATCACGGACGAGCCGCCATAAGACAAAAGTGGAAGGGTTACCCCTGTGATCGGCATGATGCCAAGATTCATGCCGACGTTCTCGAAGATCTGGAACGACAGCATGCCGATGATCCCGGACACCACGATCGCTTCGTAGGAACTTCGGGCTTCGATCAGCACGCGGAGCACGCGCCAGAGCAAGAGCGCGTAGAGCGACAGCACCAGTCCAGCGCCGACGAATCCCCACCGTTCGGAGATCACGGCGAAGATGAAGTCGGTCTGGTTCTCGGGGATGAAACCGCTGCTGGCCTGCGACGCGTCTTCGCCTTGGCCGACGCGGCCGCCGTTGCCGATCCCGATCATCGCCTGCTGCTGCTGGTAGGCGTCGTCGCTCATCTTCTCGCCCGCGTCGCCTTTGGGATCGAGGAACGAGGTGAGGCGGTCCATCTGGTAGTCCTTGAGCACGTGGACGCCGCCGGCGGGCAGCACCACGAGCACGAGCGCGATCGACGCGAGCCCCGCGACGCCGAGCGTCTGCAGGTGGCGCGCTGGCACGCCGGCGACGGCGAGCATCAGCAGCAGCATGGTCACGTAGACCAGCGCGGACCCGAGGTCGGGCTCCGCCATGATCAGCAGCAAGACAGGAACCGTGAGCGCGAGGACCCGCAGGGTCGTCGACCATTCGTTGATCTGCCTGCCGCGGTCGACGAGCTCGGCGGCGATCGCCATCGCGAACAGCAGCTTGGCGAACTCCGACCACTGGATCTGAATCGGGCCGAGCACGACCGCCAGCCGCGCGCCGTTGACGTCGCTGCCGAGGATCAGGATGAGGACGAGGCCGATGATCACGAGGCCGAAGTGGCCGTATTTGAGCTCCCGCATCCGGAGCACGTCAACCTGCGCGACGCCGACCATCACGATCAGGCCGATCACGATGAACACGAGCTGGCGGCTCGCGTACGTCGGGTGCGCGCTCACGCCGACCGCGAAGTAGGAGATCGCCACCAGGCAGACCGTCGCCAGGAGCAGCAGCGGGTCGAAGCGTCTGAGGGTCGCGCCGAGCATCAGCGGTCCTTCGAGTCTCCGGCGGCGACTTCAACGTCCTGAAGGTTGAACCACTGCTTCATCATCTCGGCGGCGATCGGCGCGGCCTTCTCGGCGCCGAAGCCGCCGCGCTCGACGGTCACGACGACCACGATCGGCTTCGTGGGGTGCGGGACGTAGGCGGCGTACCAGGACTGGTCGCCCTTCGGCGTCTCCGCGGTGCCGGTCTTGCCGTAGACGGGGAACCGGTCCTTGGGCCAGTTCGCGAAGACGGCCTTGGAGGTGCCCCGGTCGCCGTTGGCGGCCTGGTACAAGCCCCGCTGGACGGCCTCGAGCGCCGTCTGATCGATCTCGATGGTGTCGCGGGGGCGGTCGGAGAAGGTCTGGATCGTCGCGCCCGTGCGGTCCTGGATGGAGCGCGCGAGATGCGGGCGCACGATCTTGCCGCCGTTCGCGATCGCGGCGTAGGCGACGGCGCTCTGCAGCGGCGAGACCTGCACGTCGCCCTGGCCGACGGCCGAGTTGACCTGGTCGCCGACGCTCCACTTGCGCTTGTCGGAGATGCCGCAGCCCTCGCGTCCGGCGGTGTAGACGTCGGCGTCCTGCGGAATGCCCTTCTTGCGGCGGCACTCCGTCTCGTCGGCCGCTTTCTTGTCGCGCCAGGCGCGGTCTGGGATCACGCCCGCGCGCTCGCCCGGAAGGTCGATGCCGGTCTTCTTGCCGTAGCCGAGCCTGCGGGCCCACTTCTGCAGCGGCTGCCCGGCCATCTCGTTCATCTTGGCGCCCATCGAATAGAAGTAGACGTCGGACGAGACCTCGAGGGCGGGGACGAGCGAGATGGTGCCGTTCACGGCTTTGCCGGCGTTCGTAATGATCCGGTCGCCGAGGTCGTACTCGCCGGTGTCGTTGAACGGGGTGTCGACGCCGGTGACGCCGGTCTCCAGCGCGGCGAACGAGGTGACGACCTTGAACGTCGACGCTGCCGGATACGCCGCTTCGGTCACGCGGTTGAACAGCGGCTTGCCGCCGTTCTCGTCGATGAAGCCCTCGAACTCCTCCTGGGAGATCGGCTTCGTGAAGATGTTCGGGTTGAACGTCGGGTTGCTGACCATGGCCAGGACCTCGCCGTTGCGGGGGTCCATCGCCACGGCGGCGCCGGGCAGCCCGCCGGGGTTGAATGCCGAGCCGGCCGAGATCAACTCCTGCGTGCGGTTCTGCAGCGGCAGGTCGAGCGTGAGCTGGAGCTGCTGCCCGACGGTCGGGTCGACCTCCGTCGGCGTGCCGAGGACGTTGCCCATGGCGTCGATCGTCGCCCGCACCTGGCCGTCGCGGCCTCGGAGGTAGCCGTCGTACTGGTACTCGAGGCCGTTGAGGCCGACCTGCGTCGACTTGGGCAGGTTGCGGAACTTCGAGTCGACCGAGCCGTCTTTGCCGACCGGGACCGCCCCGACCTGGCCGAGGAACTGCGCGCCGGCCCCGGAGCGGCTGTAGGACCGCACGTACTTCGTCGTGGTGCTGACACCCGGGTAGAGCTCGGCGTTCTCGCCGATGTACTCGACGACGTCCTGCTCGGCGTCCGTCCTCAGGGGCACGTTCGCGTACGGCAGCAGGTAGAGGCGCGTGATCACGCGGCGGCGGATCTCGTCGGCGGGCAGCTCGAGCAGCTCGCCGAGGCGCTGGTAGCGCCGCTGCAGCTCCGCCAGCTCTTTCTCTCCCCCTTCCTCCGCGTATTTGCGCAGGACCGACGCGTCGGTGAGCGGGATGATCTTCGGCCGCGGCGTCGCCTCGCGGGTCTTCTCAGGCAGATCGAGCCACTTGCCGAGGGTCTGGCCGTATTCGTTGGCGGCGGCGCGCTCCAGCAGCGGCAGCGAACCCGGCGCCAGCTCGACGATCCGGGGGCGCTTGTTGCGGACGATGATGTTGCCCTTGCGGTCGACGATGTCACCGCGGGGCGCCGTGATCGCGACGGTGCGGTTGCGGTTCTGCGTCGCGGCAGCGGCGAGCGAGTCGCCGGACAGCACCTGCAGGTACCAGAGGCGGAAGAACACGATGGCGAACAGCCCGAGCAGGACTGCGCCGATGATGGCGACGCGGAACGCCACGACCTGGTTGCCGGCGGGTGCGACCCCGCCGCCCGACGTGGCTCCGCGGTTGAGCGGGCTGATCATCGTCGACCACCCAGCCTAGAACCCCGGCGGCGTGTTCCGCCAGAGAGGGCGCGTGAGGTGCGGCTCCCGGAGACGCCCCTACCGCGGTGCACGTTCTGGCCGCGGCTCGTCGACAGCGGCGAAAGCTTCGTGGTGGTGGCGCGGCGGCGCCGGCGGCGCGGGTCGCTTGGGAGCGCGCCGACGAGGCCGCGGCGCGTCGCGCGGTAGACGAACGGCGCGAGCAGGGCGCCGAGCAAGGTCGTCGTGATGATCGAGCTCAGCAGCTCCCACGACGCCGCTGACGGCGCCCCCAGCAGGATCTGGAAGAGCCCGCTGAAGATCAGCGATGCGAACGTGACCACCGCGCCGGTGAGCATCGGGACGAACAGGCCTTCGGGGTCGCGGGCGCTGCCGACGCGGCCGCCGATCTCGCCGATCACGAGGAGCGTGAGCGAGGACAGGCCGAGCGGGATCCCGAGGATCAGGTCGGACACCAGCCCCATGCCGAAGCCGGTGGCGGCGCCGCCAGTCGGGCCGGCGAGGAAGCCGCAGGCGAGCGCGACGAGGGGCAGGATGTCGATCTCGCCGCTCACGATCCGCAGCTCCGCGAAGAACACGTTCTGGATCAGGACGGCGACGAAGCCGACGGCGGCCAGGCGCAGCGCGAGCTGCGACTCCTCGCCGGTCCGGCCGCGGCCGCCCGCGAGGAGCCGTGCGGCAGTCCCGCTCACTGGCCTGCTCCGACCGCGGTGAGCACGCTGACCACATCGAGGCGCCGCAGGTCGGAGTAGGGCCGCACGTGGACGACCTGCGTGTCGGTGTTGGCGTCGTCGATATCGGTGATCTGCCCGATCGGGATCCCCGGCGGGAAGCGCGACTCCAGGCGGGTCGAGGCGCTGCCCGCGGTGTAGACGCGGTCGTTGACGCGGTAGGCGTCGGTCTTGGGCAGGTCGAGGAGGAGATCGCCGACCGACCCGACCTTGGAGGGCGACAGCATGCCGCGCAGGCCGACCGGCGCGCGCGGCGTGCGGACCGTGGCCGTGACCCCGGACTCCGGGTCGGTGATGAGGCGGACGATGGCGCTGCCCGATTGCACGCGGAGCACCCGGCCGACCAAGCCGCCGGGCCCGACGACGGGGTTTCCGGGCTGGATCTGGCTGCTGCTGCCCTTGTCGATCTGCACGTTGCGGTACCACGTCGACGACGAGGATCCCGCGATCCGGGCCGCGACTGGGCCGTACCGGTCGAGCGTGGCCTGCTGGGCGATCACGTCGATCTTGCCCGCCTGGCTGAGCACGCCGAGGCGGTCGACCAATTGGCCGTTGGCGATCAGGGCGGCGTCGCGCTCGGCGCGCACTTTCTCAAGCTCGCTCTTGGCGCGGAACGTGTCGCCGACCCAGTTGACGAGGTCGCGGGCGGGCTTGACGACCTTCGAGGCGCCCTCCTGGATCGGCGAGAAGATTCCGGCGAAGCCGCGTTCAGCGCCGCCGAAGGCGCCGACGAACGAGCCGGTCAGCAGGATGAACGCTGAGAGCACGAGCAGCAGAAAGACTGCTCGGCGGCGACGGAAAGTCTTCTCGTCTGGCACAGGTGATTCGTTGCAGAAGGGTGGTGGGAGGCCGGCGCTGCGGGAGTCATGGCGCTGGCTTCGTTAGTACCGGCGGCGGCGGTTGCCGCTGCGGCTGGTCGGGCGGTTGGCCCGGTGGATGGCTTCGAACTCTTCGAGGGACCGGCCCGAACCGACCGCCACGCACGTGAGCGGGCTTTCGGCCAGGTGGCACGGCATCTGCGTCTCTTGGCGCAGCCGCTCGTCGAGTCCGTGGAGCAGCGCTCCGCCACCTGCCAGCATGATCCCACGATCCATGATGTCGGACGCCAGTTCAGGCGGGGTGCGGTCCAGCGTCTCACGGACGGCGCCGAGGATCTGTGAGAGCGGTTCGTCGATCGCGCGCCGGATCTCTTCGGAGGTGAGGACGATCGTCTTCGGCAGGCCGGTGACCATGTCGCGGCCGCGGATCTCAGCCTGGAGCTCCTCGTCCATCGGGTACGCCGACCCGATCTCGAGCTTGAGCTCCTCAGCCGTCTGCTGGCCGATGAGCAGTTTGTACTCGCGCTTGGCGTAGTTGATGATCGCCTCGTCGAGCTCGTCGCCGCCGACGCGGATCGACTGGCTCACGACGATGCCGCCGAGCGAGATCACGGCGACCTCGCTCGTGCCGCCGCCGATGTCGACGATCATCGAGCCGGTCGGCTCGCCGACCGGGAGCCCGGCGCCGATCGCGGCGGCCATCGGCTCTTCGATCAGGTAGGCCTGGCGGGCGCCGGCCGAGAGGGTGGCCTCTTCGACGGCGCGCTTCTCGACGCCCGTCACGCCGGACGGGACGCAGACCACCACGCGCGGGTGCGCCCAGCGGTTCTGGTGCACCTTCTGGATGAAGTGGCGCAGCATCTCCTCGGTGACGTCGAAGTCGGCGATGACGCCGTCCTTGAGAGGGCGGATCGCCTGGATGGTGCCCGGCGTGCGGCCGAGCATGCGTTTGGCTTCGATGCCGACGGCGTGGACTTCGCCGGTGCGCGAGTCGATCGCGACCACCGACGGCTCCGAGAGCACGATGCCGCGGCCGCGGACGTAGACGAGCGTGTTGGCCGTTCCCAGGTCGACCGCCATGTCGCGGCCACCGAAGCCAGTGAGATTGTCGAAGAGGCCCATGAGCAGGTGAAGCTCCGGCGCGCCGGAAGGGGAGCGGGCGCGGCCGGAAGTCGCGGAGTCTACTCGGCAGCCGCAGCCGTCGCGGCCGTTCCCTTGCGGGGCGCGCGGTCCAGGAGCTCCGGTGCGAGCTGGGCCATCAGCGCCACCGGCAAGCCGACGACATTGAGGTAATCGCCCTGGATCTCGGTCACCAGGCCGGCGCCGCGTCCCTGGATCGCATACGCGCCGGCGCGGCCCTCCCACTCCCCGTGCGCCAGGTGGCGTTCGAGGGCGTCGGCATCGAGCGTGCGCATGCTCACGGTCGTCTCGGCGATTCCGCTGCGGATCGCGATGCGGCCCGGGCCCACGATGGCCAGACCGCTGATGACGGTGTGCGTGGCGCCGGTGAGCCGGCCGAGCATGTCGCGCGCCTCGTCGAGGTCCGCGGGCTTGCCGAGGATCGAGCCGTCATCGGTGACGACGATCGTGTCGGAGCCGATCACGGGCACGAACGCGTGGCGTTTGGCGACCGTCTGCGCCTTGTGGCGGGCGTTGGCCTCGGCGATCTCGCGCGGGTCGCCCTCCATGCGCTCGTCGACGTCGGCGACGTCGACCACGTGGTCGATCCCCAGCTGCGTGAGGATCGCGGTGCGCTGCGGGCTGGCGCTGGCCAGCACGGGCTTGACGAGGAGGCCGCCCGCACCGACGCGCAGCGGGGCCGGGGCGGTCTTCTTGTCTTCAAGGGCCATGGCCGGGGACCCTAACGCGGCGCCGCTGGCAGGAACGCCAGCGGCACCGGGAACGCTCGCTAGAGGTTCGGGAAGAAGATCCCGATCTCGCGCGTGGCGGACTCGTCGGAGTCGGAGCCGTGGACGAGGTTCTCGCCGACCTGGGTGGCGAAGTCGCCGCGGATCGAGCCGTTGGCGGCTTCCAGCGGGTTGGTGGCGCCGATGACCTGGCGGGCGGCCTTGACGGTGTGCTCGTCGCCTTCGAGGACGAGCGAGACGAGCGGGCCGGAGGTGATGAACGTGACGAGCTCGCCGAAGAAGGGGCGCTCGGCGTGCTCGGCGTAGTGCTGCTTGGCGGTGTCCTCGGAGAGGGTCGTCGCGTTGAGGGCGACGATCTTGAGGCCCTTGGCCTCGAAGCGGCGGATGATCTCGCCGGTGAGGCCGCGGGCAAAGGCGTCGGGCTTGACGAGGATCAGGGTGCGGGCCATGGCGTGGCTCCTCTGCGGGGTTGTGGCCGCGCGGAGGCGCGCGGCGCGAAGGGGTGTGGCGGCGGGCAGAGCAGCCCGGCGCCGGTGTCGGCAGTGGCCTGGCGGCCTCTGCGACGCGCAGGCTACCGCTGACGGCTGGTCGGCGGCGCTGAGCTGCCGGACGCGGTGCCGGACGGGCCACTCGCAGGGGCGCCGGAGGACGCCTTGCGGCGCACGACGATGAGCTGCTCCAGGCGGCCGACCTGGGCGGTCAGCTCGCGGTTGGAGCGGGCGAGTTCGCCGAGTGTCTTGACGATCGCTTCGTTGGCCTGGATGGAGACTTCGCGCTCGTAGGCGTCTTCGAGGAACTCCGGCGGGCGGACGATCGCGTAGATGAGCGTGCCGACGAACGGGAAGATCAGCGCGGCGATGACGGCGCACGCGACGAGCAGGGCATCGTCGACGCGGTGCCGTGCGTCGCGGAAGACCCAGTAGACCAGGGCGAGGTCGAGGCACACCAGGCCGAGCGCCAAAAGGCTGACGGCGATGTTGAGGGGTCCTTCGAGGCCGAACACGGGCGAAAGCGTAGTAGAGCGGGCGGTCGGCGCGCTGCTCGGTAGGCAAGTTGCGGCGATACCCCTGGAATTTCGGGCCGCGGGGGTTTCGTCCTGGGCTTAGCGCATCGCCTTCCCAGCCCGCCGCAGGCGACCCCATCCTGGGCCGCAGGGGCTTAGAGGATCGCTTTCCCGATCGCGTAGCCGACGGCGAAGAAGAGCAGGATGTCGAGGGCGACGATCAGCGCGACGGCGGCGATGAGTTTGACGGCGGAGGGCTGTTCGCGGGTCATGCCCCGACTCCGGTTGCTGCGCGGATAGTGCGGGCGAGGGCGAGCGTGCCGCAGACGACGACGAAGCCAGCGGGCCCTGCGGCGCTGCGGGCGGCGTCGAGGGCGGCTTCGGGGTCGCTGACGACCTCGCAGCGGGTGCCGGGGAGCGTCTGCTGGACGATGGCGGCCAGCTCGCTCGGAGGCAGCGCGCGCGGTGAGCCGCAGTCGCAGAGGATGAACTGGTCGACACGGCCTGAGAGCGCGCGGGCGATCCCGGCGGCGTCTTTGTCGGCGAGCACGGAGACGACCGCGACGCCGCCCCCCGAGAGCCCTGCGGCGTCGAGCGAGGCGGCGAGGGCGGCGGCTCCCGCAGGGTTGTGGGCGCCGTCGAGGATGGAGATCGGGTCGCTGCCGATCTGCTCAAAGCGGGCTGGCATCGCGAAGGTGCGGGCGACCTCGCGCACGATGCGCAGGTCGAGGGCGCCCATGTAGGCCTCGCAGACGGCGCGGGCGAGCGCGAAGTTCTGCGCCTGGTAGGTGGCGCCGAGCGCGCGGTCGAGCGGTTCCGGACGCGCCGTGATCACCTGCGCGCCGACGCGGGCGGCGTGATCGCGGGCGACGATCGTCGCGGCTTCGGAGAGGTCGGCGCCGAGCACGAGCGCGGCGCCGGGAGTGACGACCGCGACTTTCTCAGCGGTGATCTCCTCGATCGTGTCGCCGAGCAGCGCGGTGTGGTCGAGGTCGACGGAGGTGAGGGCGACGACGGAGGCGCCGAGGACGTTGGTCGAATCCAGGCGCCCGCCGAGCCCGGCTTCGACGACGAACACGTCGCATGTGGCCTCGGCCATCGCGACGAACGCCGTGGCGGTGTGGGCTTCAAACTGGGTGACGGGATCGCCGGGCTCGTCGACGCCGACCGCCGCGCGCGCGACTTCAGCGACCGCTCCGGCGTGGGTCTCTTCCTCGATCGGCGCGCCGGCGATCTCGATCCGCTCGCGCAGGTCGGCGAGGTGCGGCGAGAGGAACGCGCCCGGGCGGCGCCCGTGGGCGGCGAGCAGCGCCGCGACCATGCGCGTCGTCGACGATTTGCCGTTCGTGCCGACGACGTGGATCGCAGGCGCCTCGAGGTGCGGATCGCCAAGGGCGTGCAGCAGTTTGTGGATGCGGTCGAGCGCGAAGCGCCAGCCGACGAGGTCGCGCGAGGCGAGCCAGGCGTCAGCCTGAGCTTCGGTCCAGACCTCGCCCGGGCGCGGCCCAGGGACGAGCTCGGGCGCGCCGACGTGGGCAAGCCCAGCCTGCTCCTTCGCCGCCGGAGACGGATCGAGCGGGGCAGGAGCGGGCTTGGGGGCGGCGTCGCTGCCACGCGGTTTCGCGCGGCGGTCGCCACCGCCTGGGACGATGCTCAAGCCCCCGCGGTTTCGCTGCGGCTCGTCGGTCACAGCGCGGCGAGCTGCTCCTGCAGAGCGGCGAGCTTGTCGCGCTCGACCTGGACGACGTTGGCGGGCGCGCGCTCGACGAACTTCGCGTTGGAGAGCTTGCCCTCCAGGCGCTTGATCTCGCCGATGATGCGGTCGCGCTCGGCGGCCGCCCGCTGCTCGGCCGCTTCGAGATCGATGTTGTCGTCCTTGAGCAGCTCGACGCCGACGCGGTCGATGAGGAAGGCCCGGACCTGATCCGGATGCGGATAGTCGGCGCCCTCTCCTGGGAACGGCCCGGCGCTCGAGCTGGACTTGGCGGCCACGACGTCGAGGCGGGCGAGCGACGCGATCGACTCCTGCATCGACACCTCATCGACGTTCCAGAGCACCGCCGGCAGCTTCGCGCTGGGCTTCACTCCGACGCGTTCCCGGAACTCGCGGACGGCGCCGATGAGCTCGCGCACCTGGTCGACGCGGGCTTCGGCCGCCGCGTCGAGCGCCGCGTCGTCGGCCTCCGGCCACGCGCTCCCGGCCAGCAGCTCGCGGTCACCCGGCAGGTGGCTCCACAGCTCCTCGGTCACGAACGGGATCACCGGGTGCGCGACGCGCAGCGTGCGGTCGATCGCGAACAGGAGCGTCGCCGCGAGGTCGCGCTGCTCGTCCGGGTCTCCCCCGCGCAGCCGCGGTTTGGCGAGCTCGACGTACCAGTCGCACAGCTCGCCGTAGACGAAGTCGTAGAGCCGCAAGGCCGCGCGGGCGAACTCGAAGCCATCGAGGGCCTCCTCAGTCGCGCGGGTCACCCGCTCCAGGCGGGAGAGGATCCAGCGGTCGGCGTCGGTGCGCGGCGCGGGCGCCGCCTCGATGTCGCCCAGGCCGAGCTCGTCGAGCTGCAGCAGCACGAAGCGGGTGGCGTTGAAGAGCTTGTTCGCGAGCTGCTGGCCCTGCTGGACCTTGTCCTCGCTGAAGCGCACGTCCTGCGTGGTCGAGATCGCGAGCAGGCCGAAGCGCACGGCGTCGGCGCCGTACGCCGGGAACTCGCCGCCCTGCTTGAAGACCGGCGGGCGCGGGCCGCCCTCGATCACGTCGATCGGGTCGATGCCGGTGCCGAGCGACTTGCTCATCCGGCGGCCGTCGGGCGCCTGGATCACGGAGTGCACGTAGACGTCCTTGAACGGCACGTCGCCGGCGAAGCGCAGGCCGAGCATCACCATGCGGGCGACCCACAGGAACAGGATGTCGCGTGCCGTGGAGAGCACGTCCGTCGGGTAGAAGTCGGCGAGATCCTGCGTCTCATCGGGCCAGCCGAGCGTCGCGAACGGCCAGAGCGCCGACGAGAACCACGTGTCGAGCACGTCTTCGTCGCGGACCCAGCCCTCTCCCTCCGGCGGCTCGATGCCGACGTAGGTGTCTGGCGCCTCGGTCTTCTGCGGGTCGGTGTCGCCGCCGCGGTACCAGACCGGCAGCTGGTGGCCCCACCACAGCTGGCGGCTCACGCACCATGGGCGGATCTCGTTCAGCCAGTCGATGTAGCGGCGCTGCTGCACCGGCGGGTGGATGCGGACCTTGCCCTGCTCCACCACTTCGATCGCCGGCTTCGCGAGCGGCTCCATGTTCATGAACCACTGCAGCGAGATCAGCGGCTCGATGCGGGCGCCGGAGCGCTGCGAGAAGGGCACCGTGTGCACGTACGCCTCTTCGCCGCGCAGGAAGCCCTGCTCACGCAGCGCGGCGACCGTCGTGCCGCGGGCTTCTTCGGCGGTCTGCCCGGCGAACTCGCCGCAGAGCTCCGTGAGGCGGCCGTCTTCGCCGATCGCCGAGGGCGCCGGCAGCGAGTGCCGGCGGCCGATCTCGAAGTCGTTCGGGTCATGCCCTGGCGTGATTTTCAGCGCCCCCGAGCCGAAGTCGACCTTCACGTGGTCGTCGGCGATCACTGGGATCTCCTTGCCGCCCGACAGCGGCAGCACGACCTTGCGGCCGACCGCGCCCGCGTAGCGCTCGTCGTCCGGGTTCACGGCCACAGCGACGTCGCCGAACATCGTCTCCGGACGCACCGTCGCGACGACGATCTCGCCGTCGCCGTCAGCGAACGGGTACGCGATCGAGAACAGCGTGTCCTCGACGCCTTCCTTCTCTTCGACCTCCAGGTCGGAGATCGCCGAGCCCGAGCCCGGGTCCCAGTTGACCATGTAGTGGTCGCGGTAGATCAGCCCCTGCTCGTAGAGATCGACGAACACCTTCTGCACGGCGCGGACGTAGCCGGGATCCATGGTGAAGCGCTCGTCGCTGTAGTCGCACGACGCGCCGATCCGCTTGAACTGCTCGACGATCTTGCCGCCGTACTCCTTGCGCCACTCCTGGACCTCTTCGGCGAACGCCTCGCGGCCGAGCTCCTGGCGGCTGCGGCCCTCGCGAGCCAGCTTCTTCTCGACCTGGGTCTGCGTCGCGATCCCCGCGTGGTCGGTGCCCAGGATCCACTTCGTGCGCTTGCCGCGCATGCGGTTCAGGCGCACGAGCGAGTCCTGGATCGACCCGTTCAGGGCGTGGCCCATGTGCAGCACGCCGGTCACGTTCGGCGGCGGGATCGCGATCGAATAGTGGTCGTCCGGCCCAGCGCCAGGACGCGGCGGCCCAGGCTCGAATACGCCCGAGTCGAGCCACCGCTGGGCGGTTTGCGGCTCCACCTCGGCGGGTTCGTAGCGCGTGCGGGTGCTCAGATCTGGTGCTGACATCGGCGCCGTGTAGTCTACGGGCGCTGCGCGCGGCCGGTCGCGGGCCTGCCGACGCCGCGTGTCGCCTCCGCGGATCGGGGGGGTTTCAACTGGCGCTAGACCCTCCGCAACGCCTCGTTACTTGCCGGAGGCGTGGGCGGTGGCCGCGAGGCCGGACTCAGGCGGCGTCGGCCAGCTCAAGGGTGCCGGCGCGGTGGCTGGCGATGGCCAGCAGCGAGTCGAGCGAGACGCCGTCGGGGCCGTAGAGCGCGCCGCCGATCCGGCAGGTCGACGATGCGGCCGAGACTTCGCGGGTGAGCTGGTCGACGAGGGTGTCGAGCTCGCTCCTGGACTGCACGCGGACGATGGCGCGGAAGTCGCCGCTTCCGAACCGGGCGACGACCGAGGCGTCGCGCAGGTACTGCGCCACGATGCCGGCGGCCGTGCGCCGGGGGCCGCTCGCGGGCGCGGCCTTGGCCACGCGCGGGCTGAGCGGTTCGACGTCGATCAGGATGACGCCGAACGTGGCGCGTCCGGCGGGATCGCCAAGCGAGAGGAGCGCTTCGCCCTGCTCGTAGAAGCCGCCGCGGTCGACCAGCCCCGTGAACGGATCGGTGCGGGCCAGGTCGAGGCGTTCGGACGTCGCAGCGTCGTACGCGTTGTGGCCGAGCGTTCCCAGCACGAACGCGCCGGCGAGCAGGACGGCCTGGAACGGCGCGGCCCAGAGCGCGCTGGCAGGCCCGAGCGCGAGCACGACCAGCCAGCCGGCGACCGCCACCACGGCCAGCGGACGGGCGAGCCGGCGGTCGAAGGTCGACCCGTCGAAGAACACCTTCAGGTAGAGCGCCGCGATCACGGGCGAGAGCACGCCATGGCCGGTCGACAGGGCCGCGACGGCCGTGCCAGCCACAACCAAGCCCGTCGCGACGACCACGGGAAGCAGCGGCGGATGCCCGGCCGAGCGGGGGTGTTTGCGATAGGCGAAGCCGACGGCGAGCGCCGTGAGGACCCACGGCAGGCCGCCATAGGCGACGGCCGCCGACGCGAGCCCGCTGCCGCCCTCGAGCAACGACGCCACGATGAAGAGCGCGCCGGCGAGCGCGACGGTGCACATGCCGCCGAACAGCCACTGGCCGTCGATGCCCCACGGCTCGACCGACGACGGCGGCCCGCCGGCGTCGCGGAGCCGCTGGTAGGTGACCGCGGGGCGCCGGACCGAGGTGCGGCGCTCAGTGCTCCCGGTGACGTCCGCGCCGACCTCGCTCAGCTGCGCGCCTTCCGGCGACCGGCGGCGCGATTCGAGGAGACAGGCTTCGGCGACGTCGAACAGCTCCGCGAGCGGCGCGCTGCCGTCTGGGCTCGATGCGGCCCCTACGAACACCGTGACGCGGCCCTCGAGCGCTTCACGGGCCGTGGCGGCGAACCAGTCGGCATCGACCGACCGGCCGCCGGGGATCACGACCCCGAGTTTGGAGGCGCCCATGCGTCCGAGGGCAGCCCCGGCCGGCAGCTCGCCCGCCAGGGTGCTGGCGACATCGGCCAGCGCCTCTTCGCGATCTGCCGGGAGGCCCTCGAGCGCGGCGCCGAGCCCGTCGCGCAGCCCGATGACGAGCAGCAGCAGCGGCTCGCGGCGGCGCCCGGCCCGGGCCAGGTCGTAGGCGACGTTCTCGATGAAGCCACGGCGGTTGAGCGCGCCGATGAGCCGGTCGCCCCGCGAGAGCAGCAGCGCATCGCGCGATGCGCCGCGGTGCCCGCGGCGCAAGACCAGTCCGATCACCCACGCCGCGATCACGAGGCCGATGACCGACCCCGCCTCGAGCGTCGTGGCCGTCGGCCGGACGGCGTGGACCGCCACGAGCGACGCCACGATCGCGGCGATCGTGATCCGCGACCAGCGCGCTGGAAATGCGAGGCCGGCGTTCGCAGCGACGATGACGGTCGCGGCGACCGCCACGCTCGCGAGGCCGCCGTCGACGATCGCGATCGCGACGAGGCCGACCAGCAGCGTGGTCGCCGCCGCCGTGTAGGCGCGGAACAGCGCGCGCGACCCAGCACCGCGGACCAGCCGGTGCGCCGGGACCCAGATCAGGCAGAGGATCAGCGCTGTGGCAGCCAGCGCGACCGTCACAGGCCGCGCGGCACCGCCCGTCGGCGTGCGCAGGAACGTCGCTGCGAGCAGGCCGAGCGCGCCCGTCCCGATCACGAGCAAGGGGGCAAAGGCAATGTCGCGGCGGGATTTGCCGGAGGCCTGGGCGATCGCCGGCGCGACCTCCGTCAGGTCGGCGCCAGCGCCAGCGGGAAGCGCGGGCGTCAGCATCACCCCGATTATCGGCAAATTGCAGCGCCGAAGCGAGCCGAACACCGCATACCCGCCTGGTTACCGAACAGGCGTCCAGCTTCCGGCGGGGTGAACGACGTCCGGACTACGGGCGCGGGACCCGTGCCGCCGCAGGTGCAGCG
>JAEYAL010000373.1 GCA_023404805.1 Actinomycetes bacterium
CGCCGGCGCGACGCGTGCGCGGGTGCTCAACGTGGCGGTGCTGCTCGGCGCGCTGAGCGTCATCACGATGCTGCTCGTGCGGTTCAGCTTCGCCGGACGGCGTGTGGCGGTCGAACACCGCGCGCGCCACGACGCCCTGACCGGGCTGCCGAACCGCTCGGCGGTCGAGCACCGGCTGCTCAGCGCCGCCGGCACGCGCGGCCCCGCGCCGGAGCAGACGCTCGTGCTGCTCGACCTCGACGACTTCAAGTCCGTCAACGACGTCCACGGCCACGCGGCCGGCGACGAGCTCCTGCGGGCGGTGGCCGGGCGCCTCGATGCCTTGACCCGCGGCGACGAGCTGCTTGCCCGGGTCGATGGCGACGCCTTCGCGGTCCTGATCGAGGGCGCCGGACGCGCCGACGAAGCCGTCGGCATCGCGCAGCGCATGACGATCGCGCTGGCGGAAGCGTTCCAAGTCGGGGACGGCGCCCACCAGGTCGAGGGCTCGATCGGGATCGCGTTCAGCACCAGCGACGACGCGGACGCCGATGACGCCGGCGACGAGCCCGCGCTGGTCGTCCTGCGCAACGCGGAGCTGGCGATGTACGAGGCCAAGCGCCTGCCCGGCACGTCGATCGAGTACTTCGCTCCCGCGATGCACGCCAGCGCGCGCGACCGGCTGGCACTCACCGCGGATCTGCGGCGCGCGATCGAGCGCGACGAGCTGCACCTCGTGTACCAGCCGATCGTCGACCTCGACACCGGGCGCACGCTCGGCTACGAGGCGCTCGCCCGCTGGAACCACCCGGAACGCGGCCTCCTCCCGCCAGCGGAGTTCATCCCGCTCGCCGAGGCGACCGGCCTAATCGTGCCCCTCGGCGGCTGGGCGCTGCGCGAAGCTTGCCGCCAGGTGCAGGTCTGGCAGCAGGGCTGGAGCGACCGCCGGTACATCTCCGTCAACGTCGCAGGCCAGCAGCTCGCGGCCGGGATCTTCCCCGACCAGGTTCGCGACGCCCTCGACCTGTCGGGACTTCCCGCCGACCAGCTGCTTCTGGAGGTCACGGAGTCGTCGCTGATCGAGAACATCGACTCGGCCCTCACGCAGATGGCTGAGGTGAAGGAGCTTGGCGCCCGGTTCGCCCTCGACGACTTCGGCACCGGATACTCGTCGCTCTCTTACCTGCGGCAGTTCCGGGTCGACGTCGTGAAGGTCGACAAGTCGTTCATCGACGACGTGATCGAGACCGACGGCAGCTCGCTCGTCGAAGCGATCGTCCACATGGCGGCCAGCCTGCGGATGAAGGTCATCGCTGAAGGCATCGAGGCCGATGAGCAGACCGACGAGCTCCGCCGCCTCGGCTGCGATCTCGGCCAGGGGTTCCGGTTCTCGCGCCCCCTCAAAGCCAGCGACGTGATGGACGCCCCGTCGGTGTTCCACCTGCCGCTCTCCCCCGCACCGCCGTTCCGGGTGCACCCGGGCGAGCCGCGGGTCGCATAGACCGCGCGGGGGCCGCAGACGAGTCCGCGATCGCGGCAGGCGGCCGCCGCTACTTGTCGTCGCCGCTGCTGAGCTTGTCCTTGACGGCTTCGGCGGCGCCTGCGGCCTTGTCCTTGGCGCCTTGGACGGCGCTCTCGACCTTGCCGGCGTGCTTCTGGGCTTTGCCCTCGCCTTCAAGGTGATCGTCGCCCGTCAGCTTCCCAGCCTTTTCCTTGACCGTGCCCGCAAGCTTGTCGTCTTCGCCAGCCATCACAGCCACCTCTTTGGATCTCGTGCGCGGCATTGCGCACCCTCCTCCGAGTCAACCGGCGGCGCGGCAGCCTCCGGCGGCCAACCACGGTCGCCTCGCGCCCATCGGCCGACGGGCACGAGGCTCCCGGATCGGTCCCTACTGGTAGAGCTCGATGTTCGTGCCAGTGTCGAAGGCGTCGCGCGTGAACTCGTCGTAGTCGTTGCCGCCATCGACCGTGTCGGCAGCGCCGTCGTACTCGAAGATCTGGTCGTCGCCGTTGTTGCCTTCGACGTCGTCTGCACCCGTGCCGCCCGTCAGCAGGTCGTTGCCGGCCCCGCCTTCCACGCTGTCGGTACCGTCGCCGCCGTTCACGACGTCACTGCCCGGACCAGCGATCAGCAGATCGCTCCCCGTGTTGCCCTGCAGCGTGACCGGAACGTTCGTCACGCCGGAAGTGTTGACACCGTCGTTGCCTCCGCGGCCGTAGACCACGACACGGCTGATCGTCACGCTCGTGTTGGTGGGGATCACGACCCAGTGGCGGTTTGAGTACTGCACGGCGGCGGTGATCCCCGCCCCCGCGACGAGTTCGTTGGCCGAGTTCACTTCCGTGATCTCAAAACCACTGCCAGCCGTGGCGACGAGCTCGGCCTGACCAACCCCCGTCGGGTCATCGATGACGAGCTGCGTGCCTGAGAGCGACACCGTGATCGGGTTGGCGGCGAGCGCTCCCGAAGCAGTTGCAGCGCTCATGAGGACCGCGGCGCTGGCGGCGAAAGCGGCGTTGCGCAGTGAGCGAGACATAGTGAACTCCTGAGATGAGTTGTGGCATACGCCAGCGCGCGCCGAACGGCGCGAACTCGGCGATGAGTAGGACACCTGACACCTCCAGTAAGAGGTCGGGCGAGGCGCAACCTATGTCGCCGCTCCTGGGCAAGCAAGCGATTCACCCCACAATCACACTGATGGGGTGACAGGGAAGCTGTGAACGTCAGGCGAGGAAGTGTCGCCGGAAAGTTGACTGCTGCACGCGGCGCCAACCGGGGTGGCCTATATGGGCACCCCGCGCGACATCAGCGCGCGGAGAACCCGCTGAGCCAGTTCCGCGACCGGTACGGCGGCATCAGCAGGAGCAGGATGAGCAGGACGCCGCTGCTGGCGAAGTACATGTAGAGCGAGGCCGTTCCGTCGCCGTTGCCGGAGATCGTCATCCCGAACGCGACGACGGCGTACGCGAAGATCGACGCGGCGACGCTGAGCAGCAGCCACGGCTTGCGGCGGCTCGGAAGGAACTCGCCGCGCACGAGGCTGACCGCGAGGGTGAGGACCACGATGCCCTCGATGAGGCCGACGATGAACCACGCGACATCGGTTCCCGGGAACGACGCGACGAACGTGCCGTCGAACATCTTGATGATCCCGTCGGGCACCGGGAAGAACAGCTTGCCGCGGGCTCCCTCGAACCACAACGGGCCAAGGACGCCGTAGATCGCCGCGACGATCAGCCCGTACGCGACGAGATCGATGGTCGCGCTCCGCGGCTGGTCGTCGATCGATGCGGCTTCAGGCGTACTCATGGCGGGCTCTCCTCGGCGGTGCCCGGCCAACGTACACGGGCCGGCGGGCGCTGCCTCCGCGCTCAACGCCCAGCGGCGGCGCACCTGAAACCCGGATTCCGTGACACCAGCACGCGCCCCTTCCGTGCTGGCCCGCACACAGCTACCATCCTGCGATGTCCGACGAGCCGGCACGCTCACGCTTCGCCGACGTCGTCGGCGGCGTCGCCCGCGACGCCGAGGGCGATGAGGCGCGCCGCGCCCAGGAGCTCAGCCACGCCGTGCAGATCGTCCACCGCACGCATGAGGCCGTCTGCGACGCCGTCGCCGACGCGGCCGCCGAGCTCCGCCGGCGCCGGGTGCCGACCGACACCGGCCGCTTCACGCCGACCGGCCGCGGCTGGTGGCTGCCGGCCGTCGAGCTGTGGATCGCCTACGACGGCAGCGCCTACATCACCGGCGAGATCCGGACGGGCGCCGCGCGCGCCCACCGCTACGACGCCCGGCGCCAGCCGCCAACCGTGTTCGAGCTTCCGTCGTGGACCCCGGACGACAGCGGCACCCGCTACCGCGTCGTGCTGCGCGGCGAGCGCCTCGCGGTCACACCCGGCGGCACTGCATTCGAGCAGAAGCTCGCGGCCGCGGTCGACGAGCGCGCCGAACGCGGCTAGCGGGTCACCGCTCGCCGCGGTCCGCGAGGCCGAGCTCGACGGCCTCCTCGAGGCGCGCGAGACGGGGGTCGTCGGCACCCACAAGTTCCGCCAGCAGCTCTTGAACAGCATCGACGTCGACGGCCTCGGCGGCAACCACCGCTTCGATGTCTGCCCAATCTTTCGTCCGGTTGAATATCGCCTTGAAGACGACCAGTTCAACCGGCCCGAGGACGCGGATCCGGCTCCCGGCAAACGGTTCTGTCCGAGCGTGTTTCGCGGCGCGCTGGTGGATCGGCAGGTTGTTGAAGAAGACATCAACCGGCGTGTCGTCCCACCAGAGGCGGGCTTGTCCGTCGCGCTCCACGAGGTCGATCGAGGCTCGTGGCCTGTCGACCTGTGCAGGAAACGCCGCGAGGGCTGCCTCGCAGTGAGCTTGCTCGACGAACACGTTGATGGCGAGGTCTCGCGTGCCGCGCGGTTCCAGCGTGTAGTACGCCAACGCGATGGCACCACCGAAAGCGTGCGGGACGCCGGCCTCCGTCAGCGCGTGAGCGACCGCCAGCAGCTTTTCGGCGAGAGGGACCGTCACGTCAGGTCAGCGACGGCGTCCGGCCGATCAGCTCTCGGAGCGGTGCCATCTTGATCTCTCTGGCGTGACGCGCAGGCAGCGCCTCGGCAAGGGCGATCACCTGCTCCAGGATCTGACCGCGACGCTCGCGTTCCTTCAAAGGAAGCGAGCGCACCGGCACGCGTGCGGGGTGCACGTCGAGCTGAACTCCGCACGCGGCGAGGAGCCGGACGAACGTCTCCGCGGACGGCGTCTTACGACCTGCCTCGTAGGCAGACACCGTCGCCTGAGAAGTGCCCGCACGGGCGGCTAGCGCAGCCTGCGTCAGCCCTGCACCGGTACGCGCAACCTCAATCTCGTGGGCGATATCCACGCCGTTCAGTATATCCGATCGGACATATCCCTCTAACCGCCTCGACGATTGACGCGGCTAGCCTTCCGACCGGCGCGCCCCGGGGCACGCGACCGCGGCTGTCCCCCGACCGTATGCTCCGCAGATGTCCCAACTCTCTGTCTTCGATATCGCGACTGCGACGGGCCTGTCGCCACACACGGTTCGGACGTACCGGGAGCGCGGACTGCTCGCGTCAGATGCCGAGGTGGATGCTGAGGCCTTCTCCACCGCCGACCTGGACCGCGTCAAGCTGATCCTCCAGCTCCAGGCGGAAGGACTTGGGCTCGGCTTCATCGAGCGGCTGCTCACCGACAGCGACCACGCGTCCGACCACCTGCTCGACCTGCGCCGCCGCGTCCTCGACGGGTTCGCCGGCGCGGGGCACATCACCACCGCCGAGGCGCTCGTCGAACGGTTCGGCGACTTCGGCGGCGTCGTGCTGGAGCGCGCGCTTGAGATGCATCTGCTCGAGCCGCTCCCGGACGGCAAGATCCGGGTGCCGTCGCCGCAGCTGCTCGACATCGCCGAGCGCACGGTCGCCGCCGGCATCTCTCTGCCCACGGCGGTCGAAGTCGCGGGCGCGGTGCGGCAGGCGTGCCTCACCGCCTCGGGCGCGTTTCTGCGGGGCGTCCTCGACGAGATCTGGGTGCCGTTTGAAGAGGCCGAGCACCCGCAAGACCAGGTCCTCGACGTCGCCCGCCGGATGATCCAGATGCGCACGTTCGCCCAGAGCGTCTTCGAAGCGACCCTTCCCGGCGTGCTGGTCGAGGTGTTCGACCGGCCGTTCGAAGAAGACCTCGAGATGATCCGCGCGATCGGCGAGCAGGTCGAGCAGGCGTAGCGCTGCGGGAGCGGGCGCCGTGCGGCCCCCGCTCCCATCCGGGCTAGCTCCGGCTGCGCAGGACGCGCTCCAGCTGCCTCGCCTGCGGCGCGTAGAGCGGCGAGAACCGCGGATTGCTCGCGAGCGCGCGGTGGATCCAGCGCCGGGCGAGCTCCGGCTCCCCTGCGGCGTTCGCCGTGACCGCTGAGCGGTAGAGCAGGCCGGCGTCGCGGCTGCCGAGGCGGACCGCCCGGCGGGCGTGCCTCAGCGCCTCGCCAGGCCGGCCCGAGCGGGTGAGCGCATACGCCAGCGCGTCCTCGGCGCGGACGCTCGGCGCGTCACGCAAACCTTGCCGGGCGAGCTGGAGCGCGAGCGCCGGGCTGCCATGCTGGGCTTCGAAGAGGCCGCGCTCGACGCCCGTGTTCTCGCCCTCGGCCGACAGGCTGGCATAGGTGTCGCGCAGCTCGGCCACCGACGAGGCGGCCCCCGGCGACTTCGCCGCGAGCTGGACCTCGACGAGCGCCGTCAGGCTCTCCGGCGAGGCGTTGCGGCCGACGGCGTCGGACAGGCGCCGCTCGGCGTCGCCCAGGTCGCCGCGGCTTGCCGCGAGCCGGCCGAAGCCGATCAGCGCTGGCACGTACGCCGGAGTGCGTCCAAGCGCCTCGCGGTACGACCGCTCCGCGCCGCGCGGATCGCCCGAGCCGAGCTGCAAGTTGCCCAGCAGCGTCTGCACGTACGAGACGTTCTCCGCGCTTTCGCCGCCGGCAGACGCCGCAAGCCGCAACGCGTGCTTGGCGCCGGCGATGTCGCCGTGGAGCTCGCGGAAGTACGAGGCCCGGGCGTAGATCCCAAGCGTCGGGCCGCGGTCGATCGCCTCCTGCAGGCGCTCCCCCGCCCTGCCGTACTGGCCGAGCTCGACCAGCGCGTCGACCAGCGCGCCATATGGCCGGCGCAGCGTCGGATCGGCGCGGTAGACGGCCTCGGCGTCGACGAGCGCCGCCTTGAACTGGTGCCGCGCCAGCCGCAATGAGCTGCGCTGCGCGAGCAGCGAGAGATCGGCCGGGGCGACGCGCAAGCCGCGTTCGACGGCCCGCTCTGCGCGCGGCAGCGCATCCGGATCCGCGCTTTCGCGCGACTTCTGCTGGTACGCCGCCGACAGCAGCGCGTAGCCGGCCGGCACGCGCGGGCGCGCTTTGACGATCGCGTCGTAAGCGGCGATGCGCTCGTCGGTCGAGGCGTCGCGGCTCGGCAGCGCCGGCGCGGGTTCGCGCGCGCTCGCCGCCGGGACGTCGTGGTTGGTCGCGGACAGGATCGCGGCGCCCGTGCCGAACGCGAGGATCGCGGTCAGCGCAGCCGCGCGGAAAGACGGTGTGGAAAACATGGTGGGTTCCTCATCCGCGTTGGGGCGGGCACGGCCCGCGTGCCCGTCCCAACGGCTGGATCGGGTGGGGCTTACGGCTGGGCCGGGGTCGGCTCGTGCTCCGGTTCGCTGCGCTTGAGCTGCGAATCGAAGCCGTTCTTCGGCGGAGCCAGGTACGGGAACGACGTCCGGAACGGCGCGTCGTTGACGTCGACGCCATCGCCGAGGGGCAGCTTGTTGCCCTTCAGGAAACCGCCGACGACCCGCAGCGAGATGTCGACGACGTCGTCACCGAGGCGCCGCCCGTTCGGGAAGCCCTGGGTGTCGCCAGCCAGGACGCCGAAGCGGTTCGGGGCCGGGCTCGGCGGCACGCCGAGGTTGATCTTCAGCGTGTCGGCCGCGGCCGGCGAGCTGCCGATCTGCGTGAGTCCCGGGATGCCGGTGAGCAGCGCGGTCACGATGTCGTCGCGGCCCGTCTCCGGCACGCCGAGCCCCGGGAACAGCACGTTGATCACCTTCGCCAGCTCCGGCGACGTGACGTACTTGCCGTAGTTCGCGGCGTCGTCCTTGGGCTGGGTGGCGTTGAACTGGTCCTTGCGGCCCAGCGGGATCACCACCTCGTTGATGAGCGGGTTGCCCAGGCGGCTGACCTGCGCTTCGCTCGTCGTCGCGCGCCGGCCGAGCACGTTCAGGCGCTCGCGGGTCGTCGACGACCAGACGCCGACCACGGCGTTGCCCGCGCCCGCGCCCTTCACGCCGCGGCGGTCGCGCGTCACCTGCGACTTGGGCACCTGCAGCGCGATCGCGTGGACGTTGTAGCCCGCGAGGTCGTCCTTGCCGCCGCCCGCGTTGCCGGTGCCCTTGCGGATGTTGATCGCGTCGAACGTCGTCCCGAGGTCGACGAAGAACGGATCCTCGACCGGCCCGGCGAAGACCTTGCCGTCGCCCGGAAGGTCGGCAAGCGCTTCGCCCGCGACCTTGTCGTAGTCCGGGAACGTCATGGGCCCGACGTTGTTGGGCGCCACCGGCACATTGTGCGCCAGCCGCTTGGTGTCGACGACCTTGCCGCCCTTGATCCGCTCGCGCGTGACCGAGTACCGCTGGATCACGTTGAGCTTGGAGTCGTTGATCGACGTCACCCCTGGGAGCGCGTACAGGAACGAATCCGGATTGCGGACCTTGGTGCCGAAGTCGAATCGGTACCGCAGGTCGGCGGCGCCGTCACCGGTGTTGTCGATGTTGATGTAGTACCCCGCGCGATCGTCGAACCGGTAGAAGTTCGGCCCGCCGGCCGGGTCCTCAAACGGGACCCAGTTGGCGATCAGCGTCACCGTGTCCGGGGCGTCGCCCGGGACGAACGCGTAGACGTCGGTGTTGTCTGCGGTCGGATCGAGCGCGGTGAGCGGCGCTTCGCGGTGGCTCGATCCCGTGCTGGTAGCTGCGACGACGCAGGCCGCAGCGGTCGCGCCGACAAGGCCGGCGACGAGGGTGGTCTTGCGCATGGTGGTCATCCCCCTGATGAGTGCGCTGCCGGCAGCCCGTTGCCGCCGGCGGTGTGCCTCCGTTTATGGAGGCCGCGCTCGCCGCGAATGCAACGCCCCGATGAACGGAACCTGCGGCGGGGGACATTCCGCTTACGACCCGCGAAACACGGCGGCCTGAACGGCCGTTCTGGTCAGCGAGTTCCCAGATTGTTCACCGCCGCTGGGCGCTGAATCAGCTGCTCAGCGCGACTCTTGAGCGGGCTCAGGCGCCGGCGCTGGCGCCATCAGCGACGGCTCGGCGCGGCTTCGGCCTCGGGCGCCGGTGTGGCTTCTTGGGTGAACAGCAAAGCAAACGCCTGCTCGGGGCTCAGCGACGACATCGGGCGCCTCTCTCGGGCGGGCGTGGCGCTATTGAACCACTCGGGCCCTATGCCTCTCCGACGTAGAACCACTGGCCGCGCTCGCGCGCGAAGGCGCTGCGCTCCCGCTGGAGACCGCGCTGGTGGTCGGCGGCGGTCCAGTAATGGGCGGCGAACTCGACGGTGCCGGCGTCGTCCTCCTCGCCGCCATCGCTCGTGGAGAGGATCTCGAGGCGCAGCCACTCGACGCCGTCGTCGAGGTCGAGCGTCCGCGGGCGCGTCGACGGGTGCCAGGTCGCGAGCAGGTAGTCGGTGTCGCCGACGGCGAAGGCGCTGTAGCGCGAGCGCATCAGGCGCTCGGCCGTCGGCGCGGTCGGTTCGCCAGCGGCCCGCCCGCGGTGGAACGCCCCGCAGCACTCGGCGTACGGCTCGCGCGACCCGCACGGGCAGCGGTGTGGCAAGCCGGGCGTCGACAGCATGTGGCGAGGATGTCACGCTGCCGCGATGCGCCGCCTCCGCCAGTTCCTCATGCTCGCCGCCGGCGTGGCGGCGCTCGGGTGCGCCGCGACCCCGGCGGTGTCGGCGGGCGCCCTGCTCTACCCCGACAATCCGCCCGTCACCGTCGAGTACCGCGGAGCGACGTACTTCGCTGGCGGTTCCGGACCGCTGCTCGGGCTGTACCGCACCGACGGCACGCCGACGAGCACCAAGCGCGTCGCTCAGGCCGATGTGCCCAACAACGTCAGCATCGACGGCCTCGCCGTGTTTGGCGACCGGCTCGTCTTCACGACCGGCGAGTCGTACGCCGCGCCAGGCACGCTGTTCGTCAGCGACGGGACAGCCGCAGGCACGCGCCGCGCCCTCAAGGTCCAGCAGACCGGCCCCCTCACCGACGCGCAGGCCAACCGGGCGCTGTCGCTCGGGCGTCCGATCGTCGCGGGCCGCAAGTTGTACGTGCAGGGTTCGCGCAACGGCGGCCACGACCGCCTCTACCGCGTCGACCTGGAGCAAGGCAGGTTGTCGGTCGTGCAGGGCTCGGGGCCGGGCCTACGCGAGTTCCTCGGCTACTCCTACCCCATCGCGGCCTCAGCCGACGGCGGCCTCTTCTTCGTCTACAGCCGCGACAGCGATGAGCTGTGGCATGTCGGGCCGACCGGTCCAGCCGTGCGCCTCGCCGTCTCTGTCCAGGCGACGGAGCAGGGCGTGCTCGGCGACGCGCTGTACTTCGCCGCGCGCGACCGTGAGCGCGGCCTGGAGCCGTGGGTCACCGACGGCACCCCGGGTGGAACTCGCCTCCTCGGCGACCTCACACCCGGCGCCGCGTCGAGCGACATCGGCGGGTTCACGCCGTCGGCTGGGTCGATGTACGCGCTCGTCGGCAAAGCCGACGGAGCGTCGAACGTGCCGCACGTCCCGTATCTCCTGACCGGCGCGGCAGGTCCGGCGCCAGTCACGTGGCACGGTCAGCCGATCGTCACGCGCGGGTGGGCGCTGGTGCCGAGCACCAGCGGCCTGTGGTTCGGCTCCGGCTGGGGCCCTGGCGCCGTCCGCTACCGCGTGCCGCCGGGCGGCACCATCGCCGAGCGGCCCCTAGGCGCGGGTTTCGACGAGCACGGAACCCTCATCGTCCCCTCCACGCGCTTCTACGCGTCAGCGAACTCGGTCCGCTCGAGCGACGCGGACGGCGCCACGAGCGTCCTGTCCACGACCGGGCTGGCGCCGAGCTCGCGGCAGGGCTACGAGCCAGCGATCACCTGGTGGTCGCCTGGCCCGGACCGCGTCTGGTTCCTGGCGCCTGTCGTCGACGACGGCCCCTCGGTCCTGTGGACGTCCGACGGTACCGCGGCTGGCACGCACCCAGCGGTGACGCCCGGCCAGATCGACCCGGTCGCCTCGGTGATCAAGGCTGAGGCCACGCGACGCCGCCTCACGCAAGCGCCGTATCGGTGGTCGGTTACGGGGACGGTCACGCCGCTGGGGATCGACCCGACGACGGCGGCCTCGCTCTGCCGCGGCACCGTCGACTTCACCACAACGCGGCGGGCCAGCTGGCGGGTCCTGTTCCGTGCCCGCGCGAGAGTGCGCTGGACGGGGTCCGCGTGCGCGTTCTCGGGCGTGGTCCGGCCGCCCCGCCACGTGCTTGCGGCGGGCCGCGGCACGCTCGCCATCGCCGCGCAGTTCCGCGGGACCCGGCACGTCAGCGCGCCGCGGCTCGACGAGCGCATCGGCGTGCGCTACGACTGAGCGCCGTCGTGACCGGTGGCCCAGCTGCGACGCGTCCGCCGGGCGCGGCAGAATCTGCGCGCGTGCCCGACGCGCATGAGCCGACACCCCCTGCTCCCAGCCGCACCGCGACCCAGGCCGGCACTCCCGACTCGCGCGCGATGGTGGCCGACATCGAGCGGGCGTGGACGATTTTGGCCCGCCTGAACGCACTGCCGCCGGGCGACTTCGCCGCGATGCGCGCGACGCTGGGCGAACTGACCGGGCAGGTGCTCGACGAACGGGTCCGCGTGCTGCCGCCGTTCCACACCGACGGCGGCCGGCGGCTGCGGATCGGGCGCAACGTGTTCATCAACCACGGCTGCACCGCGATGGATCTCGGCGGGATCGAGATCGGCGACGACGTGATGATCGGGCCGAACGTGCACCTCATCAGCTCGGGCCATCCCGTCGACCCCGCGACCCGCCGGTCGCAGATCACGACGGCGCCGGTGAAGATCGGCCGCGGGGTCTGGATCGCGGCCGGCGCGATGGTGCTCCAAGGCGTCACGGTCGGAGACGACGCGGTGGTCGCCGCCGGCACCGTGGTCACCCGCGACGTCCCGCCGCGCACGCTCGTCGCCGGCGTGCCGGCGCGGGTGATCCGCGAGCTCTGAGCCGTCAGCTCCGCGGCAGGTCCGCCGGCAGCCGCCCTGGCGCTACTCGCCGCGGGCGTACATCAGCGACCCCGGCGTGTCGAGGTCCTCCCCCGTCTCCAGCAACGTCTTGAGCCCGGAGAGGACCATCGGCCAGCCGCCGTAGAGCTGCGCGTTCGCGTCGGCTGGCAGCTGGTCGTGGACGACGGTGAGGCGGCACGACGAACCGACCGGCTCGATCTCCCACGTGACGCGCGTCGGGCCCTGCGCCCGGACCTCGTCGGCCCAGAGCGCTTCGAAGGTCTGAACCAGCAGGCGCGGCGGATCGACCACCACGTTGGTCCCGCGCGAGAGCTCGAAGCCACCCGCTTTCGCGGTGTATCCCGAGCCCTCGGTCCAGTCCGACTCCACCGCGCTGCCAAAGCTGTACCTGGCCCGCTGCTGCGGATCGGTGATCGCTTCCCACAGCCGTTCTGGCGTGGTCTTGATGAAGATCTCGAACACTGCGGTATCGCCCCCGATCGGGGCGGTCCCCGCCGCGAACGAGACGTGGGTCGTCGGTTCCATGGCCGCCTCCAGGCGGGTCTTGAGCCCGGTCAGCGCAGCTGCCCAAGGTTCGGCGTACTTGCTCACCCACCGCTCGTGGATGAGCCTGATGGGCACCGCATTGAGGTAGTGCAGCTTCTCCCGCCCGCGTTTGCGGGTCGTGACGAGCCCGGCGTCTTCAAGCACCCGCAGGTGCTTCATGACGCCGAACCTCGTCATCGGCTCGCGCGGCGCGGCGAGGGCCGACAGCGTCTGCCCGTCGCGCCGGAACAGCTCGTCGAGCAGGTCGCGGCGCGTCGGGTCGGCGAGGGCCTTGAACACGGCTTCCATCGCCACCGACGATAGGTGACTATTTGGTCACCTGTCAAGGCTCGCCCCGGTCAGCGCGAGACGGGCCAGACAGCGCCGCCGGGCCGGACGATCACGCTCGGCAGCGGCGTGGCCCCCGGGATCGGGATGGGCGTGATGAACACGTACGACCCGGGGATCGGGATCGGCGTGATCGACACGTACGACCCCGGAATCGGGATCGGCGTGATGCCTTCGGCTTGCGCGGCGTCGGCGAACGGCCCCGTCACGAGCGCTCCAACCGCAAGCGCGGCACCCGCGGACGCCCGGAAAACGCGACGGTCCATGGTCTCACCTCCAGGTGAGTTCGTTGACCTCAGGTGGTCTTGCGACAAGCGCAGGCGTTACACGCCGGAGGGTGTGCGGCCGGCGGCGGAACGCGCCGCTTACGCGGGCGAACCGGCCGACAGCAAGCCCGCCGTGGTCAGCCGACGTGTGACCAGCGCGACGGCCTCGCGGCGCGTCTGCTCGTCGACGAGGCTTCCCCAGCTCTCGGCGGCCGGCCCGGCCTGCGCCGGCAGCTGCGCGGCGACCGCGGCGCCGTCGGGCGAGTCGAGCAGCGCCCGGACACCCAGCGCGACATGCCAGCGCTCATCGCGCTCGATCCGCTCGAAGGTGCCGGCGATGCCTGGCAGGCCCCACTCCTCGGCAAGCGCCCGGACGGCCGTCTGCCCCGCCAGGAACACCACGCCCTCGAGCAGGCCGTGGTAGAGCGCGATGGCGCTCGACAGGTCGGCCGCGGCTGCGCGAGCGGTCTTCGGGAGCTGCTCGGAGAACAAGTCGACGAGCGCCGGCGGCGCCAGCGCGACAGCATCGTCGAGACCAGCGCGGCCAGCATCGGCGAACGCCTCCCAGACGCGCGCGGTCGCGACGGCGTGGCGGACCTCCTCGACCTGCTGCGCGCGGAGACAGGCGCGCAGGCCGGCGTCGGACGCCGCGGCCTCGAACGGGACGAGGTGCTCCGCGACGGCCTGCTCACCGACGAGGAAGCCCGCGAACAGGCCGAGCAGCTGCCGCTGGACCGCTTCTGGGAGCGCTGGCCAGCGGAGCAGATCTGGCGTGAGGTCAAACGACTCCGGGTCCCAGGCGCCGCGCGACGAGATGGCCAGCAGAGCGTTGTAGTCGGGGAGGACGTGCGCGCACATCGCGTGTGGATCGTCGCAGCCGCAGCCACACCGCGCGCAGCCAGGCCGCCAGCGCGCCTGCGCGCCTCGGGAAAGCGGCCTTACCACGCCTGCGCTCGTGCGCGCAAAAGTGAGTCCGCCTCCGATTCTTGGCAAGTCCGAAGTCCAGTTCGTACGGTGGGTGGCCGGGTTGCGCGGCGGTTCTCGCGCCCCCGGAACGTCCCGTCCTCCCTGTCCCGTTGGAGTCACCCATGAACCGTTCCCTTCGCGCTGCGTGCGCGGTCCTGATCTCGGCCGGCGCGCTCGCCACCGCTGATGCCGCGCAGGCCAAGACCCTCGACATCGTCATCGCCGGCGACTCGTACTCCTCCGGCGTCGGTGGCGGCGGCACGATCACGGGCGGCACCTGCATCCGCTCCTCGAACACCTGGGGCCAGGTCTACGCCCGGCTCGTGCGCGCCAAGGGCCTGACCGTGAACGTCAACAACGTGGCCTGCGCCGGCGGCGTCGTCCCGGACCTCGACGGCCAGATCAACGCGGTCACGCCGCAGACCGACCTCGTCCTGCTCACGATCGGCGGCAACGACGTCGGTTTCGCGAACATCGTCGTCCAGTGCTTCGCGCCGGCGATCTCCGACCCGGCCCGCTGCAAGTCAGCGATCGACACCGCCAAGCGCAAGGTCCCGGGCGTGCAGACCGCGGCGCTCAAGCGCCTGCAGACGCTCAAGACCAAGCTCCGCCCCGGCGGCAAGGTCGTCGTCGCGTCGTACCCGTACCTCGCGAACAACAGCAACTACATCCTGCGCGGCCTGTTCAACTCGTACAACACCGGCAAGGGCGCTCGTGAGCTCGGCGACCTCGGCGACCAGATCGTCCTGAACGCGGCCGCCATCGCGAACCCCGAGGCCGGCTACGACCTCGTCACGCTCGTCGAAGTCAAGGACCGCTTCATCGGCCACGAGCCCAACCAGGACCCGTACGTCGAGAACCCGAACCGCTGGGTCAACGAGATCCTGAGCGACGGCCCGTACCACCCGAACGCCGCTGGCTACCGCGCGATGGCCGAGGCCACGTTCGCGGAGTCCGGCCCCGGCTTCGACTTCGGCGTCAGCCAGTAGGCGGCGCGCCGAACCACGCCCGTAGCGCGCTGGTGAGCCCGGGGTCTCCGGGCTCACCAGCCCACGCCACGTAGCCGTCGGGCCGGACCAGGACCGCGGCGGGCGCGTCGACCACGCCGACGGCCGGCAGCTCCCAGCTGCCCTCGTAGGCCGCGTCGACGCAGTGCACGCGGCCCGACCATTCCGCGGCGGGGCCCGTCCCGCGCTGCTCGAAGTCGAGGAACAGCGGGCGGGCTTCGCGCAGCAGCTCGTAGACGCGCAGCGCCTGGCCATCTCCGGCCGAGAGATCGAGATCCGGCATCCGACGCCCGACCAGCGGGTGCCCGCCGCCGAGGTCGTAGCGCAGGCTCAGTTGCGAGAAGAGCCCGCCGAGATGGCGGCGGGGCCCGTCCATCGCGACGAGCTCGGCGACCATGTCGCGCGCCGCCGACGTGCGGTCGTCGTCGGGCATCAGGATCGTCTGCGCGAGCGTCGTCTGCAGCACGCGGGCCGCGATCGGATGACGCTCGGCGTGGTAGGTGTCGAGCAGCGCGTCCGGTGACCACCCGCGGATGACCTGGGCCAGCTTCCACCCGAGGTTCGCGGCGTCCTGGACCCCGGTGTTCAGGCCCTGGCCGCCGACCGGCGAGTGGACGTGCGCGGCGTCGCCGGCGAGGAACACGCGCCCGGCGCGGTACGACTCCGCCTGGCGCGCGGCGTCGCTGAACCGCGACAGCCAGCGCGGGCTGTGGACGCCGAAGTCCGTCCCCCAGACCGCTCGCATCGCGTCGACGAGCGTGTCGAGCGTCGGTTCGGCCTGCTCGCGGGCGTCGGCTTCGCGGACGACCACGCGGAAGTAGCCAGAGTCCTCGATCGGACCGAGCCCATGCTGGCCGCGGGCGTCGCGCTTGATGCCGAGCTCCGGCTCGCCCGTGAGCTGCACCTCGGCGATCAGCGAGCTCTGGGTCGCGTCCCAGCCCGTGAACGGGATCGCGGCCGCCTTGCGGACCACGCTGCGGCCGCCGTCGCATGCCACGAGGTACTGGGCCCGGAGGCTGCGGCCATCCGCGAGCTCCACGTCGACGCCGGCTTCGTCCTGTTTGAAGCCCGTCACCTCGCGGCCTCGGAGCAGCTCGACGGGCAGCTCCGCGACCCAGCCCGCGAGGATCTCTTCGAACACGTTCTGCCACAGCGCCAGCCCGTACGGGTGCCGCGTCGGAAAGTCGCTGATGTCGATCGGGGCGCCGGCGAAGCCGTTGACCTGCGTCACCGCGCCGGCCGACAGAAAGCGCTCGGCGACGCCGCGCTGGTCGTAGAACTCGATCGTGCGGGCCTGGAGCCCGCCAGCGCGCGAGCCCGGCAGCTCCTGCGTCGGGCGCCGCTCGACGACCGCGGCCGACACGCGCGCGATCGCCAGCTCGGCGGCGAGGGTGAGGCCGGTCGGGCCACCACCGGCGATCACGACGTCGAAGTCGCCTGAGCGTGGGTGCGGTGCGGGAGGAGCCGATGCCATGGCGCGGCACCGTAGCACCCTAAAACGCTTAATTTGTAGGCGTTTCCGCGGTGTTAGAATTGAGGCAACGGCGCGGTCAGTCGGCCGCCGGGACGACCGCGGGCGGCAACCCGTTCGCTGCTGCGCCGCGCAGCCCGGCCACCACCGCATCGAGCCAGCCGCCGACGCTGTCGCGTGCTTCTGGCGTGTCCGGATAGCGGCACCGCAGGTGGAGTCCCGACTCGTCGACGGCGAACCAGATCATCACGCCGTCGGTGTGGATCGCAGCCGAGACGTACTTCAGCTCCGCCGCCTGTGTCCGCGGCACCGGGAGACGCCGGGCGTCGAGCCACGACACGGCGAACATCCCGGGCGGTGCAGGCAGCCCTCCGTAATCCGCGAAGATCGGCGCGAGCGGCCAGGAGCCGAGCCCGACCGCCTCCTGCACCGCGGCCGCGCACGCAGCCGGGTCGGGATCGCCGGTCTCGATGACCGCGTTCGTGATGAACCACCCGACGGCTTCACGCCAGCGCGCATGGTGGCGGCTGTGGACCGGGAAGACCGCGCGCAACGGCTGCCCTGACTGCTCCGCGGTCACCCGCGCCAGGACGGAGAGGCCGACGGCGATGAGACGGACGCCGTGGTGGCGGGCGACTGCGGCGAGCCGCTCAGTGGCGTCGCCGTCGAGCACGTCGCGGACTTCGACGACTTCCGGTGGAAGCGGCGCGAGCTGGCCGAGCGGCAGCGGAAACACCGGGAGCTGGCCGCCGCCCGATTCGATGAGGCTGGCCCAGCGCGTGCGCACCGCGTCCGGCGCCGGCGCCATCTTTTCGAGCTCTGCGGTGTGCTCGGCGAACGCGGGCGCGTCGGGGAGCGCCGCACCCGGCCGGCGCTCGGCGCGGAGGTCGTCCAGACACGCGAGCAGGTCGCGGGCGAGGATCACGAGCGACCACATGTCGACGTGCGCGTGGTCGCTGCCGATGACCAGCTCGGGGCGCGCGTCAGCCGCCTCCGGACCGGGATCGACGACGCACAGCCGGTGCGACGGACGCCCGTGCGGCCGGCACGAGGTGTCGAAGACGCGCCGCAGGACGTCGCGGGACAGCTCGGCGCCGACCGCGGGGTGTTCTTGCCAGACGCCTGGGGCCAGTGCGATCTCGTGCAAGGCTGGAGCGTCGTCGGCGCTGGCCGAGAAGGCCGTGGTCAGCGTGCCGTGCCGCGCCACGACCGCGTCCCACGCGGCGGCGAGCTCGCCGCGCTCTACTGGCGCCGGCAGACGCAGCGCCAGTGCCATCCACGATCCCGGCCGGTCGCCGGCGCCGACGTGGCGGCCCTGGTCGAACGAGACCGGCAGCGGCTGACCCGCACCCGGGGCGGCCTCGGGGGCGTAGCTGAACAGACGGCCGCTGACCAGGTCCATCTGGGCCACGTTGGTCAGCCGCATGAGGCGTACCCTACGAGGTCCACCCCGCGTCTCACCGGATTTCGAACTGCCCACCCTTCAACTCACCGATGCCGTGCTGGACTACGAGGTCGACGGCGACACCGGCCCGCTCGTGGTCCAGCTGCACGGCCTCACGTCGAGCCGGGTGCGCGACGTGCAGCTCGGGCTGGATCTCCCGCGTGCCCTGCGCGAGCACCGGGTGCTCCGCTACGACGCCCGCGGACACGGCGGCTCGACTGGGTCCGCTGATCCGTCGAAGTACACGTGGCCGCAGCTGGCCGACGACCTGCTGCAGCTCTTGGACCACGTGGCGCCTGGCGAGCAGGTCCACGGCGTCGGCCCGTCGATGGGTTCGGCGACGCTGCTGTACGCGGCGCTGCGCGACCCCGAGCGGTTCGCCAGCCTCACCCTCGTCGTGCCGCCCACCGCGTGGGACACGCGCGTCGCCCAGCGGGCGACCTACCTCGTGAACGCCGACCTGATCGAGCGCGAGGGGATCGAGGCGTTCGTCGAGCTGGGCCTCACCGCGCCGGCCGTTCCCGCCATGGCCGACGCGCCGCGGACGCTGCCCGCGGTGAGCGAGGCCATCCTGCCGTCGCTGCTGCGAGGCGCCGCCCTCTCCGACCTGCCGCCGACCGACGAGCTCGGCGCGGTCACGGTGTCCACGCTGCTGCTGGCTTGGAGCGACGACCCCACCCATCCGGTGAGCACCGCGCAGCGGCTGGCCGACACGCTGCCCGACGCCCGTCTCGTCGTGGCCCAGACGCCGTATGGCGTGATGGCCTGGCCCGGCTTGTTCGCCGACCACGTGACCGGTCACGCGGCGAACCGCCTCGCGCGCTGAGCCAGCTCCAGCGGCGAGCTGCTGGCGAAGTTGGGGGTCGGTCCGCGGCCTCGTCCCCCGGCTGACCGCGACCGCATACCGGCGGTCCGGAATTTGACCGCAGAAGGGTTCCGGTGCGTTGGCGCTCGCCCCTACCTTGGCGCCGACCAACTCGATCGGAGCCCTGCTCATGCGTCTCACCTCGACTCTTCTCGCCACCGCCGCCTCTGGTGTCCTCGCCCTCGCCGGCGCGTCGTCGGCCTCGGCCGCCACCGGCCATGCGTGCAAGGTCAATGGCCTCGGGGCGGGCTGTCCGGCGGCGCTCAACATCCCGGCGCCCAGCGATCTGATCGGCACCGATGTCGGTGCCGCCGCCGTCGACGACTTCCGCTTCAGCGGCGCCGCCAACCTCCTGACCTGCCGCGACGCCACCATGAAGGGCGTGCTGGGCAGCGCGGGCGGCCCGGCCTATCCGGTCGGCGGCTTCGGCCCCATGGGGCAGATCCCTGGTGCGAGCATCACGGGTCCGGGCGGCACGCGCTGCACTGGAGGCGTCGGGGCGGCCGCCGCGACCGGCACGGTCGCGCTGCTCGACAGCAACGGCGCGGCTCCTGGCCTGGTCGACTTCCAGGGCGAGTGGCAGCCGAACCTCGGCACCGCGAAGCTGACGCTCCGCGCGCCCGTGTTCGGCATCCGCGAATGGGTCGGCGCGGCCCTGGTCGCCAGCTGCACCTACCGCGGCAGCGCGTTCACCGGAGCGGTCACCAACACCGCCGCCGGCCGCGTGAACTTCGTCAACCAGCCGGTGACCAAGCTCGCCGGCCCGGCCGCCTGCCCCGTGGCGGCGACGATCACGGTGCCGTTCAACGTGCGCTGGGTCGCCGGCGGCGCTGCGGGGCCGTTCCGCATCAGCGCGTAGCGCGCTGACCTGAGCTTCGTGCTGCCGCCGCTCCGTGGGCACAGC
>JAEYAL010000375.1 GCA_023404805.1 Actinomycetes bacterium
GATCGCCGCCGACCGCAGCGGCTCGGGCGGGAACGGCGCCGGGCGGCTGCGGACGTAGGCCGTGCGGGTCGCGTCGGTCGCGCGGCCGTCGACGAGATCGAGCGCGACCTGCGCCCCGAACCGCGACGCGCACACCCCGAGCCCGGTGTAGCCAGCCGCGCTCGCGACGCGGCCGCCGTGGCTGGTCTGGAAGAAGACCGAGAAGCGGCTGCAGGTGTCGATCGCGCCGCCCCAGCGGTGGGTGAACCGCAGGCCCCTCAGCTGCGGAAACGTCGCGAAGAAGTGCTGAGACAGCCGGGCGAACGAGGCCTCGTGCGCGTCGTACCGCGGGTCGACCGGGCCGCCGTAGCGGTAGACCGCGTCGTAGCCGCCCCAGAGGATCCGGTTGTCGGCCGTGAGCCGGTAGTAGTGGAACTGGTTGGCGGCGTCGCCGACGCCCTGGCGAGCCGCCCAGCCGACCGACGCGAGCTGGTCGGCGCTGAGCGGCTCGGTCACGAGGACGTAGTCGTAGACGGGCGCGATCCTCCGCCGGACCGGTGCCAGCAACGACGGGTGCGCGCCCGTCGCGAGGATCGCGCGGGCCGCTCGGACGACCCCGCCGGGCGTCTCGGGCGCCGCGCTGCCCGGCGAGCCTGGGCCGTGCGCGCCGCCGCGCCCGACGGTGAGCTGCACGCCGCCGCCATCGCCCTCGACGTCAGCGATGGCGGTGACCGGAGAGTGCTCGGCGATCACGACGCCGGCGCGCTCACAGGCGCTGCGCAGGCCTTCGGCGAGTTTCGAGGGGTCGACGACCGCGGCCCGGCGGCGGTTCCAGATCCCGCCGAGATAGGTCGGCGACGCGATCGCCGCCTGCAGCTCCGCTCGCCCGAGCACGTCGACCTCGTGGCCGTGGCTGGAGAGCAGCCCCGCTTCCTCCGCCAGCCAGTCGAGCTGGTGCGGCTCGAGCGCGACCGTCAGCTCGCCGGTCTCCTCCAGGTCGCAGTCGATCCCGTGCGCGGCGAGGTCGGCGAGAAGCCCGTCGTAGTTCTCGCGGGCGAGCCGTTCGAGCAGTTCCAGCTCATGCGGGAAGCGGGCGGCGCCGTTGCCGACGCCGTGCGTCAACGAGCTCACGCAGAAGCCGCCGTTGCGGCCGCTCGCCGCCTCGGCGATCCGCCCGGCCTCCAGTAGGACGACCTCGCGGCCAGGGTCGCCGGCCTTGGCGTGCAGCGCCGCCCACAGCCCGGTGAAGCCGCCACCGACGATGCACAGCGCAGTGTCGACGGGGCCCTCGAGCGGCGGGGCTGGCGCGCGCGGCGGCAGCCCGGCGACCCAGAACGACCCGACCGACGCATCGGCGTACGCGGCGCGCTCGGCCGCGGTCGGCGGGGTGGTGGGCCACGGCCGGGGCACGGTTCCAGCCTAAGACCCACCCAGATGGCCTAGGCCAGACGGCCGAAATTGCGTGTTTCGCGCACCTGCGCGCTACGACCGCGGTCGACTTGTGTTCAAGGGGTGAAGGGCCGGCGGCCGATAACGCGAAGGAGACGACACATGGCTTCCCCACTCCCCCACTTCGGCCTCCAAGACTGGTACCTGCAAGCACGCGACGGCGGCCTCACCGGCGCGCCGAACGTGCGGATCGACCCGCTCGACGCCGGCTGGGCGGTGCGCGTGAACCTCGGCGACGACGAGCTCGCCTGCCGCGAATGCCCCGAGATCACGATCCAGCGCACGACCGACGACTGGATCCATGTGTGGCGGGACGGCCGCGACTGGCGCGCCGACTGCGGCCCGCTGACGCTGACCGAAGCGATCAAGACGTATCTCGCGTGGGCCGACGGCCCGCTGGCCGACGCCGCCTGACGCGCCGCTGCCCCTCGCCGCGGTGCGAGGGCCATCACGGTTGACCCCTTGAGCACCGCATTTGCGGGCGATCCCAGCCGTTCGCATACCAGCGGTATGACGTTCTGAGACGGGTGGCTACCGCCGCGGCGCCACATCTGGCGTAATGGTCGGCAGACGGCACGGGCCAAGCACTCCGGTCCGTCGCCGTAACCAACACCCACATCAGAACCCGGTCCACATCATGCGCACCACCACCCTTCGCCTCCTCACCGCTTCGCTCGCCGCTGCGGCCACCCTGTCGTTTGCAGCCTGCGGCGACGGCGGCATCGACAAGTCCAAGCTCGACGACGTCCAGAAGCAGGGCGAGCAGATCCAGCAGGACGCCAAGGACCTCCAGCAGGACGCCCAGCAGGCCGCCGAAGACGTCCAGTCCGGCAAGAAGACCGCCGAAGAGGCCGCGGCTGACATCGAGAAGAAGGCTGACGCCGTGACCGACAAGGCCAAGGCCGCTGGCTCCGACGCGATCGACGCCGTCAAGGACAACAAGTACCTGAGCGAGGCCGACAAGCAGGCGATGGAAGACGCCCAGGCGCAGCTCAACAAGTAGCCGCCAGCTGCTTCAGCTTCTCGAACGGCGCGGCCGGGGTTCGTCCCGGCCGCGCCGTTCGCCGTTCTGCGCCGTTACTCGAGCAGCGCGAACTTCTCGGTCTTGCGCGTGGGGCCCGCGACGATGATGCGGTCGTCCTTCTCCAGGAGCGTGTCGGCGGTGGTGTAGGTCCACTCGTCGGTGTCCTTGCGGATCGCGATCACGGTGACGCCGTGGTTCGCGCGGATGTGGGCTTCGCCGAGCCGCTTGCCGTAGACGAACGTGGGCGTGCGCATCTTCACCATCGCGAAGTTGTCCTCGAACTCGACATAGTCGAGCATCGTGCCGCGCACCAGGTGGGCGACCTTCTTGCCCATGTCCTTCTCGGGCGCCACGACGTTGTGGACGCCGAGCTGGCGCAGGATCTTCGCGTGCGGGTCGCTGATGGCCTTCGCCCAGATCGACGGCACCTGGAACTCCACGAGCAGCGACGCGGTGAGCAGGCTCGCTTCGATGTTCGTGCCGATGCCGACGACGGCGCGGTCGAACTCCGGGACGGCGATCTGCTTCAGAGCCGCGGCGTTCGTGGAATCCGCCTGCACGACGTGCGTGAGGATTCCGTTGTGCGCCTGGACGAGCTCCTCGTCGCAGTCGACGCCGAGCACCTCGGTGCCCGTGCGCACCAGCTCGGTCGCGATCGCGCTGCCGAACCGGCCGAGGCCGAGCACGACCACCGAGTTGGCCTCCGCGAGGCGGTGGGCCGCGCGGCCGGGGTTGGTGGGCGTCATCGCCTGCTCCTGCCTGTCGTCGTCATCTGAAGTCTGGGGTCAGCCGATGATCGGCCGCTCCTTCGGATACTGGTAGAGGCGGTCCGAGCGCCGCAGCGCGATCGCCGACGCCAGCGTGATCGGACCGAGCCGTCCGGCGAACATCAGAAACACCATCAGCAGCTTGCTGGCCGTGCCGAGCTCCGGTGTCACGCCGGTGGTCAGGCCGGTCGTCGTGAACGCTGAGGTGACCTCGAAGAGCGCGTGGTCGAGCTCGAAGTTCTCGAGCAGCATCAAGACCATCGCCGCGACGGCGATCACGAAGCTCGTCAGCGCGACCACCGTGATCGCCTGGCGTTGCGCCGAGCGCGGCAGCCGCTTGCCGAACATGTTCACCGCGCCGCCGCCGCGGATCTCGCTGAGCACGATGAACACGATCACCGCGAACGTCGTCACCTTGATGCCGCCCGCGGTGCTGGCCGGGCTGCCGCCGATGAACATCAGGATGTCCATCCCGAACCACGTCGTCGGATGCAGGTCGCCGATCGAGACCGTGTTGAACCCGGCGCTGCGCGGCATCACGGCCTGGAAGAACCCGGCGAGCAGGCGCGCGGGCGGGTCGAGCGCACCGAGCGTCTTGGGGTTCGACCACTCGACGGCGGTCACGAAGACCGTGCTGAGCGCCAGCAGGACGACGGTGGCAGCGATCACGGTCTTCGTGTTCAGCGTCCAGTGCAGGGAGTGGCGCAGCTCGCGGCGCAGCTCCAGCAGGACGGGGAAGCCGAGGCCGCCGACGATCACGGCGCCTGCGACCGGCAGGCAGACCCAGGGGTCGGTCGCAAAGCCCATGAGGCTGTCTGACCAGAGCGAGAACCCGGCGTTGTTGAAGGCCGCCACGGAGTGGAAGACGCCGAGCCACAAGGCCTCGCCAAGCCCGTACTCGTAGCCGAGCCACCACCGCAGCGTCAGCGCTGCCGCGACGACCAGCTCGACCGAGAACGAGATCCGCGCGACGCCCCAGAGCACGCGGCGCAGGTCGCCTTGGTCGACGACGTTGCTCTCGTGGGCTGTCTGCAGGCGTGCGCGGAGCCCCAGCCGCCGGGCGACCACGAGGCCGAGGATCGATGCGAAGGTCATGATCCCGATCCCGCCGATCTGCACGAGCAGCAGCAGGACGGCCTGCCCGAAGCCCGTCCAGTGGGTGGCGGTGTCGACCGACGACAGACCCGTCACGCAGACCGCCGAGGCGGCATGGAACAGCGCGTCGGTGAAGCCGGTGCCGCCCGGTCCCTGCTTGGAGATCGGCAGCATCAGCAACGCGGTGCCGATGATGAGGACGCCCGTGAAGGCGATCACGATCACCTGCGCCGGGTGCGGCGGCCCAGGACGCGTCAGCCGCGGGAACCAGTTCGGCAAGCGGGAGTCGGCGGCCATGGCGAGCCCACCGTATCCGGGCAGGCGTGCCAGGTTCGGGCGTTCGCTGGCGGGGGCCGCCGGGACCGGTCACGCTGGAGATACGCCGATTCACCAAGACTTGGCGTGCGGCTCGCCGCGGGCGTTCCCATCTGGCCAGCGAAGCGCCGCAAAATGGACCGCGAACCCTGCGCGGCGCTACGGTGGTGTGGCGATGCCCCTGGATCCGCAGCACCATCCCGAGGTCGAGCCGCTGCTCGACGTGCAGCTGTGGTCCGACGTGGTCTGTCCGTGGTGCTGGATCGGGGAGACGCGCCTCCGCCTCGCCCTGCGCGAAACGGGGCTAGAGCAGTCGACGCGGATCACCATCCGCAGCTACCAGCTCGACCCCGCCGCCGAGCGCGGCAAGACGATCCCGATGCTCGCCAAGAAGTACGGCAAGACGCTCGCGCAGGCGCGCGAGATGACCGAGCAGGTGCGGGTCCTCGGCGACGAGCTGGGCCTCGACATGGACTTCGACATCGCGGTCAGCGCCAACAGCGCGGACGCCCACCAGCTGATCCACCTCGCCCGCCGCACGGGGCATGACCTCGAGCTCACGCAGCGGCTGCACCGCGCGCACTTCTCCGAGGGCGCCGACGTGTCGGACCACGCCGTGCTGATGCACGCCGCTGGCGACGTCGGCCTGGATGAGCACGAGGCCGAGATGGTCCTGAGGACTGGCGCCTTCGCTCAGGACGTGATCGCTGACCGCGAGGAAGCCCTGCGGATCGGGGTGCGCGGCGTGCCGTTCTTCGTGCTCGGGCGGCGCTTCGCGATCAGCGGCGCGCAGCCCGTCGAGGCCATGGTGATGGCCATCGAACGCGCGACGCAGCCCGTGGCGTAGCGCGGCCCGCTGACGCACCGTCATCTGGCGCCTCTAGGTACTTTCAGGTACCCAGGCGACGGTCTACTCTTCGGGGAATGTCCCTCGATTCGCCAATCCCCGGTGCGGAGGCTGCTGCGTCTCCAGCGCCAGGCGGTGCAGCCGAGGGCAACGGCGCGGCCGTCCAGCCGCAGCGGGCGCGCATGCTCGAGGGCATGGCGCTCACGATCGCCAAGCACGGCTACCGCGGCGCGACGATCACCGAGGTCGTGCGCCACGCGAAGGTCTCCAAGCGCACGTTCTACGAGGAGTTCGGCGACAAGGAATCGTGCTTCCTGGAACTCTACGACCAGACCCGCCAGGGCCTGGAGCAGCTGATCATCCATGCCTCCCACGGCGACCAGCCGTGGCGCGAGCAGATCCGCACCGGCACCCACGCCTACTACTCGGCGCTGGCCGCCGAGCCGCGCCTGACGCAGGCCTTCTTCATCGAGATCGCGACGCTCAGCGAACGGGCGACGCAGGCGCGCCGCGAGGCGTTCGACCACTTCGCCGCCCTGATCGTGCAGATCGTCGAAGAGGCCCGCAAGAAGAACCCCGACGTCCCGTCGCGCCCGCTCACCCATGAGATGGCGATCGCGATGATCGGCGGGATGACCGAGCTGCTCATCAGCGCGATCGAGCGCGACGAGATGGCCGAGCGCACCGACGACTTCGTCGACGTCTACACCGACATGCTCGCGACGGTCGTCACCGGGCAGTTCCCGCCCGGCACCGACGTCTCGTAGAACGGCGCACGCGGGCTCCGGCCCGGCGGCGCACTAGCCGCACACCCGGAGCTGCGTCCGCGGTTCAGGCTTCGTCGGGGAGCGAGGCGCTGTCCGGCCAGCAGTTCGTCTTGCTCGGCTTGCCCTCGAGGCGGTCGGCGACCCACTTGGCCGCCTGCGGCATCCACATCGGTCCAGCGGCCACGTGCTCGAAGATCGGCAGCCCCACGAAGGTCAGATCGGACCCGGCCTTGCAGTACTGGCGGCGCAGCTTCGACGCGCCGCGGTACGGGACGGCTTCGTCCTTGATCGCGTGGAAGTAGTAGACCGGGATATCCGGCGTCGGCGGCTCGTAGCCGATCGCGTTCTCCTTCATCCGCGCGAGCCACTTGGGGTCGGTGAGGGGGTCTTTGCCGGGCTTGAGATACGCCGAGGACTTGCGGAAGGGAAGCGCGAAGATCCCCTCGATGCAGGCGGTGTAGGCGGCTTCCAGCGCGGCCTGGCCGCGCTCGTTGAGGAACGAGCGCAGGTCGAGCTCGGGATAGGCCGCGTCGTAGCCGGCGGACGCGGCGAAGTTGACGGCCGAGAAGGGCCCGCCGCTGTTGAAGCGCGAGAACTGGGCGAGGTCGACCGGCGTCCCGCCGAACGCGACCGCCGAGAGCTTCACGTCGGGCGCGTAGTCCGCGGCGAGCTCCAGGCCGCGGCCGATGCCCTGGCCGCCTTGCGAGTAGCCGTAAAGGGCGACCGGGCCGCTCGCCGGCAGGGCGGCTTCGGTGAGCTGGCGGGCGGCGCGGATCGAGTCGAGGATCGCGTGGCCTGCCGAGACCGACACGCCGAACGTGTGGGTCGACGGCGTGCCGAGGCCTTCGTAGTCGGACGCGACCACGGCGTAGCCGCGCCTCAGCATCGGCTCGATCATCGCGAGCTCACCCGAGTGGCCGTACTCCAGGATGCGGGACTGCGCGCAGTAGTCGCCGAGGCCCATGGCCTCGTTGCCGTAGCCGATGATCGGCCGGTTCTCCACGCCCTGCTTCGGCGTGTGGCCGCGGGGCACGAGGAGGTAGGCGGTCACCGCGATCGGCTGGCCAGTCGCGGAGGTCGACAGGTACATGAACTTGAACCCCTGCGTGCCGCGCGGAGGCTTGGTGAAGCTCTTGGTGAACGGCATGTACCGCCACCGGATGATGTCGCCCGGCTTGCCCGCTGGCAGCGGCGACGGCGGCACGTCGAACGCCGGGTACTTGATCTTCGGGAACGTGATGTACACGTCCTTCGGCGCGGCCTGCGCGGTCGCGGCGAACCCGCCCAGCACCCCGATGAGCGCAAGCGCCGCCAGGGCAAGACGGCGGAAGGTCGGGAACGGGGACATGAGACTCCTGCAAGACGTTCGCCGACGGGTGGACAGACCCGGAGAGGCGCGGCGGCGGTGGCCGGCGCGGCGGCGAGGCGATGACGGAATGGACGTTACCGCTCCGGCGCGGAGCGGTAAACGTTCCACACCGTTTTGCAACGTCAGTTGACGGAAGCTCAGGAGCTGCTGGGCCGCTGCGCTGGCCCGGTGCGCCACCAGACGACTGCGGCTGCCCACGCGACAAGGATGACCGCAAGGAGGGCGTAGCCGAGATGGGCCACGGGCATGGCCGCGAGCGCGGCGAGCGGGCCGCTGGTGATCCCGAACTGGTCGACGACGACGCCGAGCAGGCTGAGCGTGCCGACGGCGAGGGCGATCAGGACGGAGACGCCGGTGACGCCCGTGTTGTAGGCCAGGCGCCGCGACGGCTGCTCCAGTGCCCAGTCGTAGGCCTTGGTCGTGGCGGCGCCGTTGAGCGTGTCGAGCAGCGTCATCCCGGCCGCGAAGAGGATCGGCAGCGCGAGGATCGCGAGGACCGGGATGCCCGCGGCCGCGCCGCCGCCGGCGAGGACCAGCAGCGCGATCTCGGTCGCGGTGTCGAATCCGAGGCCGAAGAGGAAGCCGAGCGGATAGAGCTGCCACGGCCGGTTGACGCGCTTGCTCAGGCGCTGCGTCGTGCGGCTCAACATGCCGGTGCCCATCAGGGCCTGGTCGAGCTCGCGCGGGTCCAGCCCCTCGCGGCGCGCGCGGCGCGCCAGCCGCACCGACGACCGCAGCACGGCCAGGTTCACGAGGCCGACCACGAGGAGGAACGTGCCGGCGACGGTCGGGCCCCAGACGCTGGTGATCTGGTGGAGCGTCGAGTGCTCGTCGGAGACCTGGGCGCCGAGCCCGCGGACACCGAACGCGACGAGCACCGCGAGGACGAACACGACGCTGGAGTGCCCGGCGGAGAAGAAGAACCCGGTGGCGTGGGGGCGCTGTCCCTCCTGGAGGAACTTGCGCGTGGAGTTGTCGATCGCCGCGATGTGGTCGGCGTCGAAGGCGTGGCGCATGCCGAGCGTGTACGCCGTGAGGCCGACGCCGACCCCGAAGGCCTCGCCGGAGCTGAGGTGCAGGTTCGCCGGGGCGATCACCGCGAAGAGGAGCCCGAACCCGAGCAGGTGCAGCACCGCGACGCCCGCGAGCGCGAGCAGCAGCGGGTGGCGCTCCCCAGCAGCGCTCCGCAGCCGGTCGGCGGCGCGGAAGCGGGTCGCGGAAGGCTGCGGCCTGGTCACGGGACGATCACCTCTTCGGTCGTGCTGGGAAAGGACGGCGGGGTCGACCACTCGGGGCCGGAGCAGAGCCCTGCTTCGCGCTCGTCGAGCCACCGGCGCAGCGCCGCGACCGACGTGCCGCTCGCCGACGCCAGCCGCCCGCCGCCTTCGAGTTCGAGGACCGCACCGCGGAGCTCAGGCTCCGACACGGTCGCATGGTGGTCAGCGGTCCCCGGGCCGGCGACCAGGACGCTCCCGGTCGCCCTCGATCCCGCAAGGATCGACGGCACCCCGTGGGTGCGGCTGCGGCTGCCGTCGACCTCGAGCTCCTGATGCAGCAGCGGCGCGCCGGTCCGCTCCACGCGCGTGCGGGCGCGCAGCGTGCCGGGACCCTCGTTCGCCCGGCCGAGGATCACCTCCTCGCGCCACACGACCCGCGCGGTCGGGGCCAGGTCGACCGTGGTGCGCAGCTCGTGGCGGCAGCGGCGGACGGGCACGAGCGGCTCGGGCAGCCAGCGCAGCAGGGCGCCGTCGCCGACGTGGGCCGTCAGCTCCATCAGCGACGGGAGGCCGCCGGCGCGGCTCGGCCACGCCATCGTGGCGGCCACCGTGCGCACCGTCAGGCTCGTGCCCGGCGCGACCACGAGGTCGATCGTGATGTGGTCGCCGTCGAGCGGCGCCGCTGCGGCGCCGACGAGGTGCACGCCCTCTGGCGTGATCTTCGCTGCGAAGGGCGCGGTCGCCGTCAGGTCGACGATGCGGGTGCGGCCGTCCGGGCCAAGCGCCGTCTCGATGCGCACGCCGCCCTTCATGAGGCGAACCGCCCGCCGCAGGCGTCCGTTGCCGGCTCCGTCGCGCCACAGAACGTCACGACGCAACCCGCCCGCCGCAGGCGTCCTTTACTGGCTCCGTCGCGCCACAGAACGTCACGACGCGAACATCCTGATCTCGCGCGCGCGGTGCAGTTCGCCGCCGACTTCGAGCAGGGGCGCGGAGCCGCCAGGCAGGTCGGATGCCGGGACGGTCGCGGTGAGGGCAGCGGCCGATAGCAGCGGCTCGGCGCCCTCGACGACCCGTGCGACGGTGGCGTGCACCGCGAACGGATCCAGGCCCATGAGCCGGACGGCGGCGGTCGCCGGGCCGGTGAGCGCGGTGTGCATCGCGAGGCGCGCGGCGTCCTGCGGCGGCAGTCCGAGCCGCGCGGCGGCGACGCCCTGGGCG
>JAEYAL010000004.1 GCA_023404805.1 Actinomycetes bacterium
CCTTGGAGCCGCCCAGGCCGCCGACCGCGGGGCGCCCGGGGACGCGCACGTCGATGTAGGTCGCGCGGGTCGCGTTGCCGTCGGCGATGACGGCGGTGGCCGCCGCCCACTTGTCGGCGGCGTTCCCAGCGCTGCCGAAGATCAGCCGGGGGCCGCGCTGCAGCTCGACTTCGAGGCCCGACTCGCCGCGGCGGACCGTGCGGACCAGCTCCAGCAGAGTTTCGGGCGCGCTCGCGAGCACGGCCAGGGCGCCGCCGTCGCCCGTCAGGCGTCCGTCGCGGAGCAGCAGCGTGCCGAGGGTGTCGTCGAGCTTGGGCACCGCAGCTTCGTCGGCGCGCTCCAGGACCGTGCCGTCGCCAGCCACGGTGAACGACCGTCCGCCGATCAGGGCGCGGCCGACTGGCGGCCGCATCACGACCGTGAGGTCGAGGCGGAACGGCGGGTGCGCGTCGATCCGGACCTCAGCCACCTCGGGGTAGTCGGCGACCGCGGCCATCAGGTCGTCCTCGGACGGGTGGAAGGTCGACTGCTTGCGGCCTTCCTCGTCGAGCGCGGCGCGGATCTGGTTCGCGCTCAGCCCGGTCGCGCCGTCGATCTCCAGGTCGCGCGGGTGCGCGAGCGGGGTGTAGAGCACCGCCAGCCCCAGCACCGCGATGACGACGAGCAAGCCGGCGAGGATCTTCGCGCCGATGCTCGGTCCGCCGCTGCTTGAGGTGCGCAGTCCGCGCAGGCTCGCACGGAGCGGCTGCAGGGGGCGCGCGAAGGGTGCGGGGCGGTGCACGGTGGTGGCTTCGCCGGCCGCGGCGCCTCCCCTGCTCCAGCAAGCGCATGTTCTGCAGGTCGGCGCCGCAACGCCGGGCCGGCGCGTCGGCGGCCGGGCCGCCGTCGACCTCAGCGCGGCCGGTAGCGCGCGACGATCACGCCGGCAGGCATCGGTTCGGCGCTGATGAGCTCCAAGGCGCAAGGCCCGGCTGGGCCGTCGCCTGGCCCGCCGCCGGCGTCGCTGCCGCCGAACATCCGGTGGCCGGTGCCGAGCACCTGCGGTACGTGAAGCCGCCGCGGCGGTCCTCGTCGGCATGGCCGGGCCCCTGCATCACGCCGTCGAGCGTGAGGAAGTTCGTGACGACGACCTTGGCCATCAGGCGCCCTACCGGCGCCAGGGCAGGTCGATCGCTCCGAGTGTCTGGACCTCGGGCTCGAGCCACACACCCTGGCGCTCGAAGACGCGCTCGCGAGCCAGCTGCATGAGCGCGACGATCTCGGCCGTCGTCGCGCCGCCGGTGTTCTCTACGAAGTTCGCGTGCACGGGCGAGAGCCGGGCTGCGCCGTGCGTGAGGTCTTTGCAGCCAGCTTCGTCGAGCAGCTGCCCGGCCGTCGGGCCGTCGGGCCACGGAGGCGGGTTCTTGAAGGTCGACCCGAAGGTCTTGATGCCCGACGGCTGCGTGGCTTTGCGGCGGTCGCGCAGGTCGCCGAGGTGCGCCTTCACCGTCGCGGGCTCCGACGGCGAGAGCGCGAACGCGGCTCGGACGACCACCTCGGCGTCGGTCAGGTTCGAGTGGCGGTACTCGAAGCCGAGCGCCGCGGGGTCGCGGCGCTCGATGCCGTCGGCGGTGGCAATCTCGACCCACTGCAGCGTCTCGGACAGGGCGCCGCCATAGGCGTTGGCGTTCATGCGCACGGCGCCGCCGACGGTGCCCGGGATCGAGACTCCGAATTCGATGCCAGCGAGACCGAGCCGGGCGGCTGCCGCCGCGGCTTGCGGGAAGCGCGAGCCGCCGCCAGCCGTGAGGGTGTGGTCGTCGAACCGGGTGGCGCCGAGTTCGCCGTCGAGGCGGATCACGAGGCCGCGGACCCCGTCGTCTGCCACGAGGAGGTTCGAGCCCGAGCCGATCGCGTGGACGGGGAGCCCGGCCGACTCCGCCCAGCGCAGCAGCTCGACGACGGTCTCGGGGTCGGCGGCGCGCGCGAAGAAGTCCGCCGTGCCGCCGGTGCGGACGGTCGTCATGCGCTCCAGCGGGTGGTCGGCGATCACGGCATCCGGACGATGGGCGGCGACGGCCGCGGAGCGCTCGGCGTCCCGGAGGTCGGCGGTGCCCTCGTCGACGCTGGTGAGGCCCGCGCCGGTCTCGCCCGCGGCCAGCCGCTCGCCCACGATCCGGACGTCGCCGGCGCCCATCACGATGATCGCGTCGGCAGGCCCCGCGAGCGCATGGGCGGTCGTGACGGCCTCGTCGAAGCTGTCGACGAGCCGCGCCTCGGCCGAGGCGTGCCACGGCCAGGCGGCCTCGATCGTCGCGCTAGTCGTCTCGGGGAACTGCTCCTGGGTTTCGCGGGCCGGGTAGACCGGGAGCAGGATGGCCTCGTCGGCGGCGGCCAGCGCTTCGGCGAACGGCCCCGCGAAGTCCCGGGTGCGCGAGAAGAGGTGCGGCTGGAAGACGGCGATCACGCGGCCTTCGCCGACCCAGGTGCGCGCCGCCTCGACGGTCGCAGCGACCTCGGTCGGGTGGTGCGCGTAGTCGTCGACGACGCGGGCGCCCGCGGTGGTCTGCCCGAGCGGCTCGAAGCGCCGCCCGGCGCCGACGAAGTTGTGGAGCGCGCGCGCCGCGTCGGCGCGGTCGACGCCCGCCTGCGCGAGGGCTTCGATCGCGAGCGCCGCGTTGTCCGCGTTGTGGCTGCCGGGGACGCCGAGCTTGATCGTGAGCGCTGGGGCGTCGGTGGCGACCGGGGCTGCGGAGCCAGCGGCGGCGGCCACGGCCGGCGTGTACGGCACGCCGGTCAACGGGTCGCCTCCAGGCAGCTCGACGGTGACCTTCGGGGTCGTCTCCGGTACCACGCTCCCGAGGTCGGTCGGCACGACGGCTTCCCCGCTCCCGCTCAGGAACTGCGTGAAGTCGGCTTGGAGCGCGGTGAGGTCGCGGGCGTCGTGGTCGAGCTCGATGTTCGTGACGATCGAGATCGCGGGGTGCAGCCGCAGGAAGGACCGGTCGGACTCGTCGGCTTCGATCACCAGCCAGCCGTCGTCTCCGCCCCAGTGCGCGCCGGCGCCGAGCGTGCGGACGGTCCCGCCGATCACCCACGACGGGTCAAGCCCCAGGCCGTGCAGCGCGTGGGCGACCATCGAGCTCGTGGTGGTCTTGCCGTGCGCGCCGGCGACGGCGATGGTGCGGCGGTCTCGGACCAGCTCGGCCAGCAGCTCGCTGCGGTGCAGCACGGCGTCGCCGCGGGCCCGGGCCGCCGCCAGCTCAGGGTTCTCTTCGGTGATCGCGGTCGACCGGACGATCTCGAGCGGCCCGTCGGGCAGTGCGGCAGCGTCGTGCCCGATCGTGATCTGCGCGCCAGCCGCCCGGAGCCCATCGACGACGGCTCCGCTCGCCCGGTCGCTGCCGGTGACGGTCGCGCCACGGGTGAGGGCGATCGACGCGAGCCCGCTCATGCCGGCGCCGCCGATCCCGAGGAAGTGCAGCTTGCGCCCGTGCCAGTCCGTCCCGCTCACGTGGACGGAGCCTAGAGAAGGGGGGCGAATTTTGGTCCGCCAAACCCTCTTATAGATATGGAGACAAAACCGGAATCGGCGATGCGGCAGCGTCGGCGCACTGCTGCTCAGTTCGACGAGATCGTGCGCCGCGCGACGCGCAAGGCAGCGACCCGCGGCGGCGTCGCTGCTGGCGAGCAACTGGTCGCTGACGGCCTGACGCGCAGTTCCATACGCAGGCTTACCGGCCGCGGGTGGCTCCACGACCTCGGCGGCGACGTCTTCGCGGTCGGCCATCAAGCGATGACGGCGCGAGGATGGCGCTGGGCGGCGCTGCTGAGCGGCGGGCCTGGCGCAGCGCTCAGCTACTGGACTGCCGCGGTGCTCTGGGGGCTGCTCGATCGTGACCCAGCCCCGAACGTGATCCATGTGTCGACGGTTCGCAGTGCGCGCAAAGGTTGCCGCGGAGCACGCGTCCACCGACCGCGCACACTCGACGCTGCGGACTGCGCGACCCGAGAAGGGCTTCGTGTCACGAGCCTGTTCCGCACGCTGCTCGATCTGGCCTCCATCGCTGATGCGTCGATGCTCGCGAGGCTCGTCGAGGCGGCAGTGACGATTCACGGCGTCGACCCGCTCACGCTCGCCGCATACGCTCGCAGCCATCCGCGCTGGCCGGGCGCCAGGCGCCTGCGCGAGACCACGCTCGAATACGCCGGGCCTGCCCGCCTGCGGAGCGACCTCGAGGGCACCTTCCGGGCGCTGTGCCGCGATGCGGGCCTCCCGGAGTACGAGACCAACGTCCCATTCGACGGGAAGGAGATCGATGTGCTCTACCGCGACCGCGACGCGGCGATCGAGCTCAACTGGTGGACCTACCACGGCGGCCGCACCGCGTACCGGCGGGACCACGCCAAGGCGCGCGCGTTGGCGCGGGCCGGCATCGCGCTGTTCCAGGTCGCCGGCGAAGACATCGATGACGATCCGTCGGCCGTCATCGACGACGTCCGCGCCTTTCTCGCGCACCATCCGCCCGTCGCCAATCCGGTGCTGCGCCGCTGATCGCGGACCCGGGACGGGACAGCGCCTCCAGGCGGCGGTTTGGCGACCCAAGTGCGCTGCGGCGCCTGCCGCGGGTGACTTGGGACGGGAAAGCGCCTCCAGGCGGCGGTTTGGCGACCCAAGTGGCTCGCGGAGCGGCCGGCGCTAGCGGCGCTGGCCGACGGCGGCGATGACTTCGGCGGCGATCGCCTCTGCGGCGTCGGGGCGGGCGAAGCCTAGGGCGGCCTGGCCCATGGCCGCGAGGCGCTGCGGGTCGGCGAGGAGGGCGTCGACCTCGGTGCGCAGGCGCTGCGGCGTGAGGTCGGCGTCGTCGATGAGGATGGCGGCGCCGACGTCGACGAGGGCCATCGCGTTGCCGCGCTGGTGGTCGGCGGCGGCATGCGGATACGGGACGAGGATCGACGGGCGGCCGTGGGCGGCGACTTCGAAGACGGAGCCGCCGGAGCGGGCGACGCAGAGGTCGCAGGCGAGCAGGGCCTCGTTGAACCGGTCGATGTAGGGCTCGAGCTGGTACCGCTCGGCGGGGACGCGGGGACGCAGCGACGCCTCGTCGCGGGTGCCGCCGGCATGCAGGACCCGGTACGGCGCGCCAGCGAGGCCGGCGATCGCGGCTTCGTTGATCGAGCGCGCGCCGAGCGACCCGCCGAAGACGAGCACGAGCTGCTCCTCAGCGCCGATGCCGAAACGGGCGCGGGCCGCAGCGCGGTCGGTCGCCGGCGGTGGGACCGGGCGGCCGGTGACCAGGAACCGGCCGCCGTCAGCGCCGTGCACGGGGAACGCCAGGCACACACGCCGGGCGCGCTTTGCCAGCACGCGGTTCGACAGGCCCAGATGCGAATCGGCCTCGGTGAGGACGAGCGGGATCCGCCGGCGGACCGCTGCGCCGCCGACGACGCCGGCGACGTAGCCGCCGCCGCCCATCACCACATCGGGCTTCCACTGCTTGAGCAGCCGGCTCGCGGCGCGGTACGCCCCGACGGCCTTGACGCCCGCCTTGGCTGCGGCCTTCGGATCGGTGCGGCTGAACCCGCGCACGTCGAGCTGCTCCAGCTCGTAGCCCGCCTCCGGCACGAGCCGCACCTCGGCCCGGTCGCCGCCGATGAAGCGCACGTCATGGCCGTGATCCCGCAGCGCGTCGGCCACCGCCAGCGCGGGGACGACATGCCCCGCCGTTCCGCCGGCCGCAATCACGATCGAGAGACTCACGGGCGGCAACGCTAGCCGCCTGGCGCCGGCCGCGCAGCGCCGCCCCGCGCGGGCTCGACCATTCGAGCCGCAGGGCCGCAGCCGCGCCCTACGCCTTCGGCGAGTGCGCGACGAGCTGCTGGGCCTGCTCGCGCGTGACGAGCTTTCCGTCAGGCATCAGCACACGGCCGTCCGGCAGCGCGATCGGGCTCTTCGGCCGCCCGATCCGGCCACCCGGCAGGCGCACGGTGCCGTCAGACAGGATCTCCAGCCCAGCGACGCGCTCGATCACCGTCGGGGCGCCGGCGCCGTCGCCCTCGCGAGCGGACGGCGAGCGCCGGCGGCCGGAGACGCTCCCACGTCTCCGGGCCGCCGGGGCTGTGCCTTCCCGTGCCGCGTCCTGCGGCGAGGCCGGCCGGGCGCCCAGTCCGGGCACCCCAAGCTTTCGATCCGACGGTGATTCGCCGCGCTGGTCGACGACCCGCAGCTCGCCCGGCGCCGGCT
>JAEYAL010000009.1 GCA_023404805.1 Actinomycetes bacterium
GCGGTCAGCGATCTCGACGTAGCGCTCGCGGCGCGTCAGCGGGGCCGGGCGGGTGGACGCGCGGCGGCGCGCTTCCTGCGCGGCGAACGCAGTGCGGTGGCAAGCGAACATCAGGGTCATGGAGAGGTAGACGCCGCAGCGGCCCGAAACTCATCGCTCGCGGGCTGATGACCTGCGAACTGGTCGGCGAGCCTCTGCGGCCGGCGCGCGTCGTGCGCGCGTCGGTCGTCCTACTTCGCAGCCGCCGCCGTGGCGGCGATCGCCGCCGCCGGCGTCGTGGGCGGCGGGGTCGTGGCACCGGCGTTGAGCTGGCCGAGGCTGAGCATCACGTACAGGAAGTTGCGGGCCTGGCGGTCCATGTCCTCGAAGTGCGCGCCCGAGACCGGGGTGTGGCCGGCGCCGCCGACGAAGTGCGGGAAGGCGATGGGGCCGTTGTCCTGCATCCAGTCGACGTTCGCGACCGCCCACTTGTAGGGCACGACCGTGTCCTTGGTGCCGTGCCAGAACAGCACCGGCGCATCGCCCTCGCCGAACACGGCGTTGAACGGCAGCGCACCCGAGATCGAGATGACGGCCTTCACTGCGCTCGAGAAGCCGGGGTTGCCGCTGTTGCCTGGCGCGCCGTTGGGCGCGGCGCCGACCAGCAGCGAGCTGATGGCGCCGGCGGACGCGCCGCCGATGGCGATGCGGTCGGTGTCGATGCGCAGGGCGTCGGCGTTCTTGCGGAGCCAGCGGATCGCGGCGCGCTCATCGTCGGAGGCGGCGAAGGCCGCGTCGGCGCAGAACTCGACCGAGCCCTCGCCGCCGCAGAGGAACGCGGCCAGCAGGCGGTACGAGATCGAGACCGACACGTAACCGCGCTTCGCCGACCGGCGGGCGAGCTCCGCGATGTAGTTGTCCTTGCGGTTGCCGGTGTAGAACCCGCCGCCGTGCATCCACAGCATCACCGGGCGTTTGGCGGCGGTGTCGCCCTGCGGCTCGTAGATGTCGAGCAGCAGCTTCTGCGGCGTGCCGTCGTTCAGCGGCGCCTCGCCGTACTGCACGTTCGGCGTCTCCTTGACCGTCGCGAACACGAAGTCGCGGTACCGCAGCGGCGCGTCGCCCTTCGGGTCCGGCACGTTGCAGCCGGCGACGAAGACCGCGGCCAGCACAACAGCCAGCCCAGCGAGGATGGTCAGGGGACGGAAACGACGGGACACTGGGGGACCGTACCCCTGCTGGGGCCGTGTCGCCAGCCATTCCTGAGATTTCCCTGAGAGTTCGTCCAAAACGGCGTTGAACCGGGGCTGGTGGCGCAAAAGCGCGGCTATGTTCAGTTGACCGTGCTTGCCGAGCGAAAAGGATCGATCACCGTCTCTGCCCTCGTGGGTACGGGTCTGGTGACGCTGGGCATCGCCCTCACCGGCGTCGCGGGCCTTGGCGACGACCTGCAGGCCGCGAGCCGCCAGGCCGCGCCGACCACGCCGCTGCTCACGCCGCAGGATGAGACGGCGACGCCATCCGCGACGACGCCGAGCGCGTCGACCGGCCACCGCCTCGACGTCGACTGCCTCGACCACAAGACGTCGCGCAGCCAGGCGACTGGCGGCGACGGCTCCGCCCGCGAGACCTGATCCGTGCGTGTCCTCGTCGTCGAAGACCAGGCGGTCGTCGCTGACGCCGTCGCCCGCGGCCTGCGCCGCACCGGCGCCGCCGTCGATGTCGCTTCGGACGGGCAGGAGGGCCTCTTCAAAGCCCGCGTGAACCCCTACGACGTGATCGTGCTCGACCGCGACCTGCCGAAGATGCACGGCGATGACGTCTGCCGCGCGATCAACGCCGAGCAGCCGAACCAGAAGATCTTGATGCTGACCGCGGCCCGCGGCACCGACGACCTCGTCGAGGGCCTCGCGCTCGGCGCCGACGACTACCTCGCCAAACCGTTCAAGTTCGCTGAGCTGGTCGCGCGTATCGGCGCGCTGGCCCGCCGCTCCGGTGAGGTTCAGCCGAGCGTGCTCGTGCGTGGAGACCTCGAGCTCGACCCCGGCCGCCACACGGTCACGCGCGCGGGCGTCGAGATCGACCTGTCGCTGAAGGAGTTCGGAGTGCTGCACGAGCTGATGGCCGCCGATGGGCGCGTCGTCTCGAGCGAGCAGCTGCTGGAGCGCGTGTGGGACGAGAACGTCGACCCGTTCACCAATACCGTCCGCATGGTGATCGTGACGCTGCGCAAGAAGCTCGGCGATCCGTCGCCGATCGAGACCGTGCGCGGCGCCGGCTACCGCGTCTGACGGCTGGGCCGGCGCGCCCGCGCGGCGCACCACTCCGAATTAGTCTCTGGCGTCCGTGAAGTCCGCCGACCTCCCCCGGCCGCGCATCGCTCTGCGCACCCGCCTCGTCGCGATCTTCGTCGCGGTGTTCGCGGTATCGACGGCGGCCGTGCTGCTCGTCAGCTACGTGCTGATCTCCGACCAGGTGCGCAGCACGGTGCCGCGGAGCCTCGCCGATCCGATCCTCAGCCAGCTCGCGTGGAAGTACGTGCTCGCGCTGCTCGGCACCGTGCTGATCGCTAGTGGGCTTGGCTGGCTCGCTGCGCGGCGGCTGCTCTCGCCGATCGCCGACGTGACCGCCGCCGCGCGCCGCGCCTCGGAGGACCGTTTGAACGAGCGCATCGCGCTTGAGGGTCCCGACGACGAGCTGCGGGAGCTCGCCGACACGTTCGACGCGATGCTCGACCGCTTTCAGGAGAGCATCGAGGCGCAGCGCCGGTTCATCGCGAACGCCAGCCACGAGCTCCGCAGTCCGCTGACGGCGATCCGCACCGAGGCCGATGTCACCCTCGCCGACCCCGATGCCACGATCGCCGAGCTGCGGAAGATGGGCGAGCGGGTGATCGAGGGCGCCGACGAGCTCGACGAGCTCCTCGCGGCGCTGATGCTGCTGGCCCGCAGCCAGCGCGGGCTGCTGACGCGCGCGCAGGTCGACCTGTCCGAGGTGGCCGCGCTGGCGGTGAACGACCTGCAGCGCGCTGCAGACGCGGCGGGCGTGACAGTGGCGCTCGAGGCCGCGCCGGTGACGGTGGTCGGTGACCCGGCACTGCTGCGGCGCCTGGTCGCCAACCTGGTCGACAACGCGATCCGCTACAACCGCCCCGGCGGCACCGTCGAAGCGGTCGTCGAGACGGGGCCCCGCGGCGACGAAGCCATCGTGCGGGTCACGAACACCGGCCTGCGGGTGCCGACCGACGACGTCGACCGGCTGCTGCAGCCGTTTGAGCGGCTCGGCCGACACGGCAGCGGATCCGGCCTCGGCCTGTCGATCGTTCAGGCCGTCGCCGAGGCCCACGCCGGATCGGTCGGACTCAGCGCCCGCGATGCGGGCGGGCTGGTCGTGAGCGTGCGGCTGCCGTCCGGCGCGCCGCGGCGCAGCGCGTAGGCGCGGCCTTGCGGATCGGTGCCGCGAGGTTCTCGGGGCTGGTGGTAGCGGCGCCGGCG
>JAEYAL010000019.1 GCA_023404805.1 Actinomycetes bacterium
GGCCGGCGCCGCGCCGTCGGCACGCCGCAGCTCGCGGAGCTCGGCGCCGGCGCTCAGCGCCTGCGGGTCGCGCGACGCCTGCGGGCCGGGAAGTACCGCCTCAGCGTCATCGCGACCGACGCCGCCGGCAACGCAGCGGCCCCTCGCCGCACCACCTTCAAGGCGTCCGGGAGCCCGGCATGAACCGTCCGCTCCTCACCCTTCTCGCAGCGCTCGCGGGCTTCACGCCGGCGACCGCCGGCACCGCCAACGCTGACGGCGTCTTCGCCAACGCGACCCCGCTGCCGGTCGGCCCCGTTCCGACCTCGTCGGCGATCGATGTGGCTGGCCAGAGCGGCCGGGTCACGCAGGTCACCGTGAGCCTCTATGGCGTCTCGCACGAGGACACGCGCGACCTCGACGTCCTGCTCGTCTCCCCGGATGGCCGCCACACGCTCGTGGTCTCCGAGGCGTGCAGCGGGCGCACGATCGGGCGCACCTGGACCTTCGACGACGACGCGCCGGGTCCGCTCGGCCTGCTCAAGGACGGCTGCGCCGGGCTGCGCTACCGCCCGACCGACCACAACACGTACCGCTCGACGGACTTCTTCCCAGGCGCTCCGCCAGCCCCGTACTCGGCATTCCTGTCGAACCTCATCGGCGCCGAGCCCAACGGCTCGTGGCGCCTGCACGTCAGCGACGAGCTGGGCGGCGCGAAGGACGGCCTGATCGCGTCGGGCTGGTCGATGGAGCTTCAAACCGCTCCGGCTGCCGCGAGCGTCCCGGGTGCTGCATCCGGTGCCGCGAGCCAATACCCGCTGACAACCGAGATCGCGGGCCTGGACGGCGTCATCGAGGACCTCGACGTCACGGTGCCGCAGGTCCGCCATGGAGATGCTGGCCAGTTGGTGCTGATGCTCGTCGGCCCCGGCGGACAGCGCTTGCTCCTGAAGGGCGGCGAGTGCGGCGGCGCGGCCGCGCGCGGTGAGACCTGGACCTTCAACGACGAGGCGCCCGGCCCGCTGCCTGCGGCGGGGAGCTGCCCGTCGGGTTCCTACCGCGTGTCGGACACCGCCAGCTCGGCACTGCCCGCGCCCGCTCCCGACGCTGGCGGCGACCACGCCCTGTCGGTCTTCGACGGCGCAGACCCGAACGGCGCGTGGCGGCTCTACGCCGCCGACGTCGAGCCGCTCAAGCAGAGCGGGCTCCTCGGTGGGCCGGTCGAGCTGAAGATCAAGCGCCGGCCGGCGGCCGCCGCGCATCTCGCGCCGACTGCGCTGACGTTGGCCGAGGGCGCGTCCGACCGGGTCGTCGTGACGCGCGAGGCCAGCGCCAGCGGGCTCGGAGCCGGCGCCGTGACGCTGGCGACGGTCGGTGAGTCGGCGACGGCTGGCGAGGACTTCACGCCGTCGGCCACGACGCTCGAGTTCGCCGCGGGCCAGACGACGCGCTCGGTCTCGATCGCGGCGCTGGCCGATGCGCAGGCCGAGCCAGATGAGACGTTCCGCGTGGTGCTGTCGGGCGCGACCGGCGACGCGGCGGTCGACGGCAAGCAGGAGGCCACGGTGACGATCACCGGTCAAGCTGCGGCGCAGCCCGGCCCCGGCCCCAGCCCCGGCGGCGAGGTTCCCAGCGCGCCTGGCCCGTTCGGTGGCGAGCAGCCGCAGCTGCCGCTGCTAAACGGGTCGGGTGATCTGACACCGCCCGCGATCTCCGGTGTCCGGCTCAGCCACGGCCGTGTCGTCGCGGGCCGAAGCGCCCGCTCGACGCTGCGCTTCTACCTCTCAGAGCCGGCTGCGGTGACGGTCGCGGTGCTCGGCGCGCGCGGCCGGACCGTCGCGACGGTGACAGCCGCTGGCCTGGCCGGCGCCAACCGCCTGACGCTCCGCCCCCGCGCCCGAGGCGCGGCTTTGCGGCCCGGCCGCTACCGCGTCGTCGTCCGCGCCGCCGACGCCGCAGGCAACCGCTCTTCCGCCCGCCCGCTCGACCTTCGGATCGTGAGGTCCGCGCATGTCCGCTAACCGCCCACCCAGTTCAGAGACCACGCAGATGGACCACTCGACCGTCACCACCTCCCGCCGCACCGCCGTCACGATCCTGGTCTCGACCGGGGTCTTCATGGCGAGCCTCGACATGTTCATCGTGAACATCGCGTTCCCGTCGATCCAGGCCGACTTCCCGGCCAGTTCGGCCGGCGGCCTCTCGTGGGTGCTCTCGGCCTATTCGATCGTGTTCGCGGCCGCGCTCGTGCCAGCGGGCCGCTGGTTCGACCGCGCCGGACGCAAGAGGGGCTTCCTGCTCGGCGTCGGGGTCTTCGGGCTGGGCTCCGCGCTTTGCGCGGCCGCTCCGACCCTTGGGATCCTGGTCGGCGCGCGCGTATTCCAAGCCCTGGGCGCGGCGCTGCTGATGCCCACGTCGCTGGGCCTCCTGCTGCCGGTGTACCCGCCCGAGCGCCGCGCTGCGGCGGTCGCGCTGTGGTCGGCCGTCGGCGGTGTCGCCGCTGCCGCGGGGCCGCCGCTCGGCGGGCTGCTCGTCGAGCTGAGCTGGCGCTGGGTGTTCGTAGTCAACGTGCCGATCGCGCTTGCTGCGATCTACGTCGGCCGCAGACTGCTGCACGAGGTGCGCGATCCAGAGCCGGGCCCGCGGCCGGAGCTGCTCGGCGCGCTCCAGCTGGTCGCCGCGATCGGCTTGCTCACGTGGGCCATCGTCGAGGCGCCCGTCCACGGTTGGCTCAGCACGCGCACCCTCGGGGTCGCCGCGATCTCCGGGTTCGTCCTCTGGCGGTTCGCCGTGCGGTCGAAGTCCGCCGCGGCGCCCGTCGTGCCGCCAGCGGTCGTCGCACGGCCGGCCTTCGCGATCGCGGCCGCCTCCAGCCTGCTGTTCTCGGTCGCGTTCAGCGCGATGCTCCTGCTCGGCGTTTTGATGCTGACTCAGCTCTGGGGTTATTCGACGCTCGCCGCGGGGCTCGCCTTGGCACCGGGGCCCGCGACCGCCGCAGCCGTCGCGTCGCGAGGCGGACCGCTCGTGGCCCGGTTCGGCGCGCGCGGGGTCGCCGTCACCGGCACGGCGGTGTTCACCGTCGCCGGGCTGCTGGGCGGCTCCGCGATCGGCGCCTCGCCCGCCTACTTCGGCACGCTTCTGCCGATCGTGCTGCTGTTCGGCCTCGGGAGCGGCTTGGTGTTCCCATCGCTGGCCAACGCCGCGTTCACCGGTCTCCCGCCCGCGCTGCTCTCGACCGGGATCGCCGTGTTCAACGTCTCCCGGCAGGTCGGTGCCGCCCTCGGCGCCGCGCTCCTCATCGCCGTCTTCGGTGTCCCGGACGCGCCGCTCGAGCTGCTCGACGCCGTCCACCGCGGCTACGCGCTGCAGACCGCTGCGGCGGCCTTGGCCTTCGTCGTCGCATGCCGGATCCCGGACGGGCGGACGGCGCGGGCGGCCGACGTCGCCGCGCGCCCGCTGGAGCAGACCCCCAACGGTTTCCAGCCGCGTCGAGCCACCTCCACCGTGCCCGACGCCCAAGCCATCGCGGCCGCTCGAGCGGAGATCGCCGAGAAGGGCGCCCGGGCGGCGCTCAGCGGCGGCCTGCGGTAGCCGAGCGGCGCCAGCGCCGACCAGCGCTAGCCGCGCCCGCTCGCACGGACCGCCGGCCTATCCGACCGGCGGCGGCCCGAGCGAGCCGGCGCAACCGACCACTTCGCCCACCAACCCAACAACCAAACCCACACCCAAGGAGAGGCTTATGCCTACGTACCTCATCGAGCGCGAGATCCCCGGAGCCAGCGAGCTCACCGACGACGAGCTGCTCAGCATCACCGCCAAGTCCAATGCCGCTTGCGAGGAGCTGAACGCCCCGTACGACTGGTGCTACAGCTTCGTCGCCGGCGACAAGATCTACTGCGTCCACGCCGCGGACAACCCCGAGATCGTCATGGAACACGCCCGCCTCGGCGGCTTCCCATGCAACCTCGTGGCCGAGATCAGCGCCGTCTTCGGCGGCAACGGCCTGCGGGCCCTGCCGCGGTAGGCATCGCCACGCTCGGCGCCAAGGCGCAAAACGACGAGAGCCCTTGCAAGCGCAGGGGCTCTCGTGGTTTCTGCCTCAGCGGCCGTAGCGGAGCCACAGCGACTTCGCGACCTTGAGCGACAACAGCTCGGTTCCGTTGAAGGTGGCGGCAGCGCGGAGCTTTCCTCCGCGTCGCGCCACGCGACTCCGAGGCACGGTCACCTTGAGCCGGTACTCGCACCGGGTCTTCGACACCCGCAGACGCGCCGTCCGTTTCAGCACGACGCGCGAGCCACGCTTAACCCGCACCTCGACGAACCCGCCGCACCCGTTCGTGACGGATACTCCGGGTGGCATCGTCAAGCTTCCGCTGAATGTGTACCGGTAGGGCGCGCGCCGATCACGCGCGGTGGATACGCGAAGGGTGAGCCGCTTGGGCGAGACCTTGACGACGGGTGCCGGGCCGGCTGTGCCCGGGTCCGATGGGCCCCCCACAGCCGGGGGCAAGTCGAGGCCGAACAGCTGCCGGCCGAGCAGCGGCTGCGCGGCGGTGAACAGCAATCGGCTTCTCACAACCACGAGGCCTTGTGGGAAGGCGGAGTCGGCGCCAGGCCAAAGGTCTTCCACCAGCTGAGTGCCTGCAGCCGTGCCGTCGGTCCGCCAAAGCTCGACGCCGGTCGCGGCCCCACGGGCGGTGAAGTACACATGCCGGCCCGCCGCGGTCAGATCGTTGCCGACGAGCTCCTGATCCGCAAACTGTTTCACCATCCGGGTCCCCGCCGGTGTCCCGTCGGTGATCCAGATCGCGCCGCCGGGTTTGGTCTCACCACCAGGTGAGAGCCCGTGCTCGCTGTAGAGCACACGGTCGCCGAACCGCACGAGGTCTTGTGGAGAGCCGTACTGGGTGCCGTTGGTCAGGAGTTCGGCTCCCCGCGGACCCACCCGCCAGAGCTGAGGACCGCCCTGTTCGTTGGTCGTGCTCAAGTATGGCGCGCCGCCCGGGCCTTCGATGAGCCGATGGACGTACCCGACCCGCCCGCTGATTTGCCGCGTCCCCGAGGCCGTCCCGTCGGTCGACCAGATGCGTTGCTCGCCGTCAACCCACACGAGGCGGCCGCCCACCTCCGAGTATTCGAGCCGCGAGTTGTGAGGTCCTGGAGACGCATCGCGAAGCAATCCAGTGCCGCCCGGGGTGCCATCGGTGCTCCAGAGTTCCTCTCCGTGGGCGGGGTCCCATGCGGTGAAGTACACGCGCCCGCCGGCGACAACCGGTTTCGCATCCGTCCAGTCGTCTTCGCTCGCTCGCTGGAGATCCACGATCGAGCGAGTTCCCCCGGGCGTCCCGTCGCTGATCCACAGTGCGGAACCGGTTGTTTCGCTCGGACCGGTGAAGACGACGCGGTCGCCGAACGCAACGAGGTCGTCCGCGTAGAACGGCGCACCTTCGTTCCACGCGGAGGGCAGCACCGCCCGGGTCCCGTTCGGGCTGCCGTCCGACCACCACAGACCATGAAGACCGAAGCTTCGGAACGCGAGCTGGCTACCTGCCAGTACCACATTGTCCACCACGTCGCCATCGGGCATCTCGTACACGGCGTTGGTCCCGGCGGCGGTTCCGTCGCTGCGCCACAGGCCGGTTTGACGGTTTGTCCCCGCACCGAAGTAGATGTAGCCAGCGTGGCTCGCGGCCGCACCGACTCGCCCGTCGAGCCCTTGTCGATTGAGGTCCTTGACCAGGCCCGTCCCCGCCGCGGTGCCGTCGGTCCGCCAGAGCTCGAGCCCAGCGGCAGCGGTGGCGGACGCGAACAAGGTCTGGCCAGCTGCCTCGCCGACGTAAAGCGGCCACGCCGGGCCGTCGTCATACGGCTGGCCGACGATCCGGCTGATCCGGCGGGTCCCGCCGACTGTCCCGTCTGACGTCCAGAGCGCCGCCTCGCCGTCGATAAAGAACACGGCCGATGCCGTTGCGCCTACGTTGAGCACGCCGCCGGGCGGCGCGTCCTCGCCTGTCGGGCTCACTCGGAGCGGCAGGGCATCGCCGCGCGTCCGCCAGAGCGAACGTTCCCCCGCCGGCCCGGCGGTGAAGTACACCGAGCCTCCGTACACGGCGAGGACCTGGGGTCCACCGAGGTCGCCGGGGATCGGCACTTTGGTGGCATCGGCGCCGCGGAAGCGGAACAGCGCCTCGCCAGCTGAGTCGGTTCCGTACAGAGCGTCGTCGGCGGCCAGCGGGCGCAGCAAGTAACCGTAGGTCGCCACGCCGCCAACCGGCTCAGTGCCGCCCGCGGTCCCATCGCTCGTCCAAGTGCCCTTGCCGGGCGCCTCGTCGGCGTTTGCGCTGAAATACGCGCGCTCGCCGACGAGGGTGAAGCTCCACGGACCGAGCCTGAAGTCGTCGCGCAGCTTCGTCGGCGCGCCGCCGTCGGCGTCGACGACCCACAGCGCCCCTGTCTCTGCCGACTGGACGTTGAAGTAGACCCCGCCGCTCGGCGTCACGGCCGCGGTGCCCACCGACCCGGGCAGTGCAACGGTCTGCGAGGCAGTCCCGTCCGGTGAGACGCGGAACAACGGCGTCGTCGTGCCTCCCGTCAGGTACACGTACAGCGCGCCACCGTGTGTCCCGGCGACGCGGACGGCTCCGTCGGGAAGCGCCACCTGTCGTGTTCCCTCCGACGTGCCATCCGAGAGCCACAGGTCGTCGCCGTATCGCGTGGTGGAGCCCAGCGTGAAGAAGAGGGTGTTCCCGATCGCGGTCAGGTGGTCTGGCCGGCGCCTCGCGCCGCTGAAATGCTTGACGGCAAGCGTCCCGGCCGCTGTCCCGTCCGTTCGCACGAGCGTGTCGCGTTCATCCCGCGCGTCATAGGCCACGGTCGTGCTCGCAAAGAAGTAGCCCGCGCCGCCCATCTCCACCACGGCAGACGGAGCGGAGTCAGCCGTCCCGGTGTTGAACTGCTTGACCAACGAGATCGGGGCAGCCGACACCGCGGCTGCGCAGGCCAAGACGAGTGCAAGCGCGGCGAGGAGCGCGCGGCCGAACTGCAGTTGCAGCCTGAGAGGTGTCATGGACTGGCCTTCGTCTGATGGGTGGCTCGGCGGACCGGGAACGTCCGCCGTCACCTCAAACGCGCCGCGCAACGCAAAGTTGCGCAACCTACCCCCACAACAAAGAAAGCCCCTGCTTTCGCAGGGGCTTTCTGCCACGCGCCCGAAAGGATTCGAACCTTTGACCTTCGGTTCCGTAGACCGACGCTCTATCCAGCTGAGCTACGGGCGCAGGACGGGGAACAATAGCGCGGCGTTCGGTTTGGCGTCGTGCCGGGCCTACTTCGACCTCAGCGCCCCGAGCGCGCAGAGCTTGCACCCGGTGAGGGCCGCTGTGGCCATCGGCAGCTGGGTGGCGGGGACGGCGCCGCCGGCGATCTGGATGGGGGCGGCGGCGAGGCCGTTGATGAGGGCGGTGACGGCTTCGTCCATGGCCTGGGTGGCCTTCTGGTTGGCGGCGTCGCGCTGCTGCTCGATCTTCTTGGCCTCCTTGTCGAGCTTGGCGGCCTTGGCTTTGAGGTCCTCCTGTTCCTTGCGCTCCTTGTCGGTCAGGCCGCCCTTGAGGTTCTGGGTGATCTGGCGCTCCGTTTCGCTGAGCTTCTTCAGGACGTTGGAGATCAGCTCCTGCGACTGGGTGTAGATGCTCATCGCCTGCTGGAGGCGCTGCTGATCTAGCTCGGCCAGCTCGCTGGCGCTCTCGAGCGCTGCGGCCTGCACGGCGATGGCGGCCTTGGCGACGTCCTTCTTCGTCATCGCGGCCGTGGCCTGGCCGTCGACCGGGAACTGCAGCGTCGCCTTGCCGTCGGCGCCGGCGATCCCGACCGCGGGCGGCAGCACGACCTGCTGGACCTTGACCTTGCCGCCCTGCTTCTTCTCGAGGGCGATCGTCGCTGCCGCCTCGACCACCTGGCCGGGGCCGGCCGCTGGCACCTCGGCGGTGATGCCGTACTTCATCGCCTCGAGCCGGGCCTGGACCTTCTTGTCGGCCTGGACGGCTTCGATCTGCTTCTTCGAGAGCTGCTTCTGCGTCTCAGCCGCACTCACCTGGCTCGCGCCCGCCGCAGCCTTCATCGCGCCGAGCGCCGCCTGCTGCGCCTCAGCGAGCGCTGCCCTCAGCGACTCCTTCGCCGCCTGTTTCGATGCGCCCGCGACGCCACCCGCCGCGGCCGCCAGCTGCTCGGCCGCCACCGGCTTCGTCGGCTTGACCGCCGCGGCTACCGGCCCCGGCTCGGTGACCGGTGCAGGCGTCGTCGGGGCGGGCGTGGTCGGCACCGGGACCAGCGACTCGTCCGACACCAGCAGCGGCCCCGACGCACCAGGCGGCGCTGCCGCGAGCCGCGCCAGCTCCGAGGCCGACAGCGCGCGGTCGTAGAGCCGCACGTCGTCGATCGGGCCGGGCCAGTCGTCGGCGTTCGCGCCGAGCGCGCAGCCTGCCTCCGCGTAGCCGTCGACATAGAACGTGCTGCCGCCGCCCAGCGCGTACTTCAGCGCCCCGAATCCGGGGACCGGGGCACCGACGAGGACGCCGTCGACGTAGAGCCGCGCGGCGCTCCCGTCGTAGGTGCCGGCGATCAGGTGCCACTGGTTGTTGAAGACGGCGGCGTCGGCCGGCGCCGCCGTCAGCGACGGCGTGCCCCCGGCGCCCGACCGCGTGTAGAACCGCAGCCCGGCCTTGCCTGCCGGGTCGCCGCCGCTCGGCGGGTAGCCGGAGTAGATCGCGAACGTCGACCCGCCGCAGGTGAGGCCGTCGTCGCCGCGCCCGGCGATGTAGCGCAGCGTGCCTGGGTTGCCGTTCTGCTTGATCCAGACGAGCAGCGTCACCTGCGCCGGCGCGAGGACCGGCGACACGATCTGCAGCGGCGTGAGGTTCGTGCCGAGGGTCGCGCCGGTGCCGAACAGCGATGGCGTGCCGAGGTGGACCGAGCCCACCGGCGCCTTCAGCGCGAGGCCGTTGCCGGACACATCCGGGGTGACGTCGCTGGCGCCGTCTTCGTAGCTGCCGTCGAGCGGCCACTGCCCCAGAAGCGTCGGTGCCGCGTGGGCCGCCGGCGCCAGTCCGGCCGCGACGAGCGCGGCGCCCGCCGCGAGCCCTCCGGCGAGCCTCTTGATCGACCGTCGCATCGCGCTCACGGGCGCCAGACTCCCACAACGACGGGCGTTTCTCCACTCCGGCTGGCGCGAACCTAACGTGGTTCGGTCACCGGCGGCTGGCTCGCCAGGGCCCGGCCTCTCCAGTGTCTCGCGCGCCTACGACTCTGAACGCTCCCGCCACTCGCGCCGCCGCCGGCCGCGGCTGCGGGCCTCTAGAACCGCGGCGAGTAGCCCATCCGAGACCAGAGCGCGCCTATCCAGAGCAGGACGAGCGCCATCGACACGGTTCCGACGCCTGCGAACGCGAGCGCGAAGGCGGCCACCAGCAGCGCAGCCATCGCCAGCACGAAGCGCAGGGTGACCGGTCTGGGCTTGGATCGGGTGGTCGTGGTCGCTTCGCCTCCGCCTGCCCGCCTGTCACGCACGCGGAGGAGCAATCCGAGAGCGATCGGCGACAACACGAACGCCAGGATGAGGACCGGCCCAAGCCAAGCCGGACCGCCTCCCTCTCCGTTGCCCAATCCGATGAACGTCACCAAGGAAAGCGTAGCTCCGTCATGTGCCTACGTCGACGGAGTGGACCGTGCACCGACGCTGTGGATCGCCTAGTTCCTGCGGCACGTGAACCGCCGCCCAGCGGTACCGTCAAGCTCGTGGCGGTGTTGGCGGAAGACGAGTGGCGGGCGCGTGAGGCGGCGCATCACGCCCGCGTCGACGCCCTGACCGCTGGGCACCTGGACCGCCGGCGGCGCGGCGAGAAGCACGTCGTCAACGACTTCCTGTTCGACTACTACGGCTTCTCACCCGCGAAGCTGCGGCGCTGGCACCCCGGGGTCGGCGTGGCGCTGGCTGGGGCGTCGAGCGACGACCGCGCCGGCTGGAAGTTCATGCGGGTCGCGGGCGCCGCCGACGTCGCAGACCACGCCGGGGCCCACAGCGCCGCCGACGCGCCGCTGCCTCCCGGCACCGTCGCCCTCGACGCCGCCGCCTTCCTCGCGGCGCGCGGCTCCGCCGTCGCGTTCGTCCGCGTGCTGCTCGCCCGGACCCTCGAGCGCCCGATGCAGACGGCCTGCTTCGGGCTGCATGAGTGGGCGATGGTCTACCGGCAGCTGGAGGCCCGGCGGCACGAGAAATGGCCGCTGCGGCTCGGATCAGCGGGGACGGACGCCGTTCTCGAAGCCAGCACGCTGCGCTGCACCCACTTCGACGCCACGCGCTTCTTCACGCCTGAGGGCCTCGCGCGCAACACGCAGGCGCCCGCGCGGGACACGATGGTCGACTTCGAGCAGCCCGGCTGCGTGCACGCGGGCATGGACGTCTACCGGTGGGCCTTCAAGCTCGCTCCGGCCGTGCCCAGCGAACTGATCGCCGACACGTTCGAGCTGGCGCTCCAGCTGCGGACGCTCGACATGCAGGCGTCGCCCTACGACCTCCGGGACCTGGGCTACGAGCCCGTGCCGATCGAGACACCCGAGGGCCGCAAGGAGTACGCGGCACGCCAGCGGGCGCTCGGCGAGCAGGCGAACGCTCTGCGCCGTCGGCTGCTCGACGCGCTCGAGCCGCTCGGGCCCGTCGCGCGCCAGCGGGCGACCGTGGAGCGCCCGGCGCTCGCGACGGCCTGAGGCGACATACGACGCGCAGACCGCTGAACTCCGCGGCGAGCTGGCGCGCCGCCCTGTGCAGGTTTGCAGCGCTGCAAACCTGTCGGCCTGGCGCG
>JAEYAL010000089.1 GCA_023404805.1 Actinomycetes bacterium
GCACCGCGACGATGCCGCTGGCCAGCACGCCGCCGCGCGACAGGCACAGCAGGCTCAGCGCCGCCGCCGGCACCGCGACGGCGGCGCCCAGCAAGCGCGTGCCAGCTGGGCCGCCGCCGCTGAGCAAGCCGACGCCGAGGAAGGCCGTCATGCCCCACCAGGCGGCGCCCGCGTTCACGTAGCCGACGGGCTCCAGCAGGCGGTCGTAGAGGAACCACGGGTCCAGGTCGGTCGCGGCACCCAGCTGGGAGACCGCCGCCCACGCGAGCACGCCGAGTCCAGCGGTGAGCACGGCCAGGACGGTGTGGGCCGAGCGCGGCGAGTGGCGCCAACGCGAGAACAGCACGAAGGTGACGGCCAGCAGCGCGGTGCGGGTGCTCGCGATCGCCGCGGCGCCGCGGTCGTCAGCCCAGAGCACCGAGGCTGCCGTCCACACCGCGAACCCCACGACGAGCCAGATCGCGACCTGGCTGCCGGCCGGCCGGGGCCCGCGCAGCGGCAGCGCGAACAACCCGACGAGCAGCAGCAGCGAGATCAGGACGCCGGCCGGAGCCCAGTGCTCGAGCGGGAAGCCGCCCTCGGCCGCGCTGAGCGTGACGAGCGCGAGCAGCGCCAGGAGCTGCGGCAGCGCGATCGGCGCGCTGCGGACGAACGGCCCCGGGTCGAGGCGGCGCAGGGAGCTGCTCATGGCTGCAGGCGCACGGCGCTCCACTCGCCCTCGGGCCCGGCCGCGCGTGTGAAGCGCAGGCGGTCGTGGATGCGGTCGTCGCGGCCCTGCCACAGCTCGACCTCGGTGGCGGCCAGCTCGTAGCCGCCCCACGTGTCGGGCGCGCGCTGCGGCTCGGGCGCCGGAAACTGCGCTTCGAGCTCCCGCGCGCGCTGCTCGAGCACGTCGCGGCTGTCGACCGGCTGGCTCTGCGCCGACGCCCACGCGCCGATCCGGCTGCCCCGCGGGCGCCCGGCGAAGTACGCGTCGACCTCTTCGCGCGGCAACAGGCGCGTGACCCCGACGATGCGCACGGTCCGCTCGATGCCGGGCCACCAGAACGTGACCGCGGCACGCGGCTCGGCGGCGAGCGCGCGGCCCTTGCGGCTTTCGAGGTTCGTGAAGAACCGCACGCCTTCGGCCGAGACGCCCTTGCAGAGCACCTGCCGCACGGCAGGCGCGCCATCCGGGTCGACGGTCGCCAGGGCCATCGCCGTCGGCTCAGGGTCGCCGTCGGCGCGCGCCTCGTCGATCCACGCCGAGAGCGTCGCCAGCGGGTCCGCCGCTCGCAGCTCGTCGGCCAGGGCTCCCCGCAGGTAGGCACGGCGCTGATCGGCGAAGCTCACGCGTGGACCCTACGGCACGCACCCGCGGTCTTCTGCAATGCGGGGTGGCGGCGCCAGGCGCGTCCTGGACACAGGGCCATACCACCCAGCCGGCGGGCGCTTTTACCGTGCGGGCCAGCTCGGAACAGCCCAGCCCTCCGACGCCATTGGAGCCACCGTGAGCCAGTCGACCACCGCCCCTCCCCGTGAGGGGACCGCCCACAGCACGTCGTCGTTCGCGAAGTCGCTCTTCCTCGGCGAGGTCCACGAGGACCTCGTCCTCCCGTTCCCGTACCCGAGTCCGGCGGAGGCCGAGAAGATCAAGCGGATCAACCGCGATCTGAAGGCGTTCACCGACGACTACGACGAGCTGGGGACCGAGGACGCCCGCTGGGTCTCGGAGGACGACATCGCGCGGCTCGGCGAGATCGGCGCGCTCGGGCTCTACGTGCCCGAGAAGTACGGCGGCCAGGGGCTCTCGCAGACCGGCTACGCGCGGGTGTTCGAGACGATCGCCCACATCGACCCGACCCTGTCCGTCGTGCTCGGCGTGCACCAGTCGATCGGCTACAAGGGCATCGCCCTGTTCGGGACCGACGAGCAGAAGGAGCGCTGGCTGCCCGACCTGGCGACCGGCAAGAAGCTCGCGGCGTTCGCGCTCACCGAGGAGTCGGCTGGGTCGGACGCGTGGGGCATCGAGTCGCGGGCCGTGCTGCAGGCCGATGGGTCGTACCGGCTGAGCGGCAAGAAGCGCTACATCGGCAACGGGTCGCGGGCCGATGTCCTCACGACGTTCGCGCGCGTCGAGATCAACGGCAAGGACCGCCACATCGCGCTGCTCGTCGAGAAGGGCATGAAGGGCTTTGAGGTCGGCGACCGCTACGACACCATGGGCCTGCGCGCCAACGACCTGCGCCAGCTCACGTTCAACGAGGTGCGGATCCCGCCCGAGAACGTCCTCGGCGAGCCCGGCGACGGCTTCCGCATCGCGATGGCGATCCTCAACAACGGGCGGATCGGGCTGGGGACCGGCTCAGTCGGCGGGTCGAAGCTGCTGCTCGACATGACCATCGAGCACGTGAGCGAGCGCCGCCAGTTCGGTGCGCCGCTCGCCGACCTGGAGCTCGTCCAGGAGAAGATCGGCTGGATGGTCGCCAACCTGTTCGGGCTGGAGTCGATGTGCTACCTCACGACCGGCCTCGTCGACGCCGGCGTGGAGGACTACTCGATCGAGTCGGCCGTCTGCAAGATCGCCGGGACCGAGTTCCTCTGGTACCAGGCGAACCGCGCCCTCCAGCTGGCAGGCGGCGCCGGCTACATGCGCGGCAACCGCTACGAGAAGATCCTGCGCGACATCCGGATCTTCCCGATCTTCGAGGGCGCCAACGACGTGCTGCGGTCGTACGTCGCGCTGACCGGGATGAAGCCGCTCGGCGAGAAGCTGTCGGGGCTCGGCGGCATCGGGCTCGGCGATCCCATCCGCTCGATCGGCGTCCTCGCGGACTACGTGGGTGGGCGCATCCGCGGCGGCGAGCGCCTCACCCACGCGCACCCGGAGCTCAAGCCGCTGGCCGATTCGGTCGGCGACCAGGTCGGCCACCTGCGCAGCACCTGCGAGAAGCTCCTGCGCGAGCACCGCAAGGCGATCATCCACCAGGGCCTCCAGCACCGCCGCATCTCGGACGCGGTCGCCGCGATCTTCGCCCAGGTCGCGGTGATCTCGCGCGTCACCGCGCTGTTCGGCGAGCAGGGCGTCGAGGCCTCGGGCCAGGAGATGCTGATCGCGAAGACCTACTGCTCCAGCGCCGCCAGCCGCACGACCGGCCTGCTCAATTCCGTCGAGCGCAACAGCGACGCGACGATGCGCTCGATCGCGCGGCTCGCCTACAAGCGCGGCTCGTACGGCTACGAGCTGGCGAAGGACTAGCGGCGGCGCGGGCGGTGGCCGCCCGGGCGGTGGGCGGGCCCGCCCTGCGAGGTTCCTGTCCCTCGAAGACCCGGCCGCCTGCGATCAGCGACGGCAGGCCCGAGAGGAAGGAGAGGAAGGGATTCGAACCCTCGATGGGGCTTTCAACCCCATACCCACTTAGCAGGCGGGCGCCTTCAGCCACTCGGCCACCTCTCCAAGAGGATCCAGAGCATAGAGGCCGGAGCGCCGTCACGTAGCGCCGCGTTGGGCACAGGTGGTGGACCGCCGCCCAGCGCGCGGCCTGGCGTCCGCAGTTGACCGCGGTTTGGCGTGCTGCCATCGTCCCCCGAATGCGCCGCCCCACCCTGCGTCCGTCCCACGTCGTCCCGACGGCAGCGGTCTTCTTCGCCCTGACCGGCACCGCCACAGCCGCGGTCCTGATCACCGGTTCGATGATCAAGGACGAGACCATCACCTCGGCCGACATCAAAAACGGCTCGCTGAAGGCCAAGGACTTCGGCGCCGGGCAGCTGCCTGCTGGGGCGACTGGGGCGGCCGGACCGCAGGGCGCCGACGGCGCGGCTGGGCCTGCTGGGGCGACCGGCCCGGTTGGGCCGCAGGGCGCGGTCGGCGCGAC
>JAEYAL010000179.1 GCA_023404805.1 Actinomycetes bacterium
GCCGCGGTGTTCGCTGCGCTGGCCCCGGCGGCCCGGCCTGCGTCGGCAGCGTCGACCGGAGCCGCCGCGTCGGCCGCTGCCCACGCACGGGCGGTGAGCAGCGGATCGGGCCGGAGGAACGCCGCGACGATGGCGCCCGCGCCCGCGTAGGCGACGGTCGCGAGCAGGAACGGCCCCGCGAGCGCATGCGTGCCGAGGCTGGTGGCGAGCTCGCCCGTCAGCTCGACGGTGTTCGGCCCGATCACCCCGCCGAGCGTCGTCGCGACGAGCACCGTGCTCACCGCCCGACCTCGCTGGTTCGCGGGGACGAGATCGGCGCCCGCGTAACGCGCCTGCAGATTCGTCGCGACGCCGGAGCCGTAGAAGAGCATCGAGAACAGCAGCAGCGGAACGCTGTCGATCGTCGCGGCGACGACCACGCCTGCGCCGCCGAGCGCGCCGACGGCATAGCCGACCGCCAGGCCCGGCCGCCGTCCCGAGCGCTGCGTCAGCCGGCCGACCAGCAGCGCGGCCGCCGCCGATCCCACCGTGAACAGCGCCGTCGGGATGCCGCCCACGCCATCGCGGCCGATCATGTCCTCAGCCAGCAGCGCCGCCACGGTGATGCCCGCCGCCAGTCCCGCGCCGCTGAGGATCTGCGCGCAGAACACCACCCGCACGGCACGCGCCGCCAGCACCGCGCGTGCGCCCGGCAACGGCCTCCCACGCTCACCCGTCGCGGCCTGCGGAGCAGCTTCACGCAAAGGCGGCGCGGCGCCCGCAGGCCCAGGGGCAGTCGGCAGAGCCGGGTCGTCGGGGGTGGGACGAGACACGGGCCACGCACGCTAGGACATCGCGCCCCTGCCATCATCGCCGCCGATGCCCGGCTCCGACGACGCACGCCCCGCGCTGGTCGCGCCCGATGCGTTCAAGGGCACGTTCAGCGCCTCGGAGGTCGCCGACGCGATCGCGGAGGGGCTTGAGGCCGAAGGTGTCCCGGCCGACCGCTGCCCGATCGCCGACGGTGGCGAGGGCACCGCGGAGGTGTTGCGGGCCGCGCTCGGCGGCGACGAGCACGAGGTCCGGGTCGACGGGCCGCTCGGCGACGAGGTCCTCGCGAGCTTCACGCTGCTCGACCCGCCGCCTGGCCGCCGCCGTGTGCCGCGCACGGCTGTCCTGGACATGGCGAGCGCGAGCGGCCACAGCCTTGTCGCCGAAACCGACCGCGACCCGCTCGCTGCGACGACCTTCGGCACCGGCCAGCTGATCGGCGCGGCGATCGAAGCGGGCGCCGAGTTGGTGCTCGTCGGCTGCGGCGGCTCCGCGACGGTCGACGGCGGCGCCGGCGCGCTCGACGCGATTGAGGAGGCCGGCGGCCTGCGCGGCGCCAAGCTCACCTGCCTCACCGACGTCCAGACCACGTGGGCCGCCGCCCCGGCGACGTTCGGGCCGCAGAAGGGCGCGAGCCCGGCCGACGTCGCTGCGCTTGAGCAGCGGCTCGCCGCCCTGGCCAAGACCTTCCCGGTCGACCCGACCCAGATCCGCGGCGCGGGAGCGGCCGGCGGCCTTGCGGGCGGACTCCACGCCGCCCTCGGCGCCACGCTCGAAGCCGGCGCGCCGTTCGTCCTCAACGCCCTCGACACCGATACGCGCATGCGGGCGTCGCGCTTCGTGATCGTCGGCGAGGGCCGGATCGACCGCACCACGCTCAGCGGCAAGGGCCCAGGCGAGCTGGCGACCCGCGCCCGCCAGGGCGGCGTCCCGTGCCACGCCGTCGTCGGCTCGAGCGCGATCAGCGCCTTCGACGCGCGCATCATCGACCTGATGGAGATCATCGAGGCGACGACCCGCGACGAGCTCGTTGCCGCCGGCCGGCGCCTCGCCCTGCGGTGAGCGTTGGATTACCAGCCCCAGGCCGGTGAGCATCGGATGACCAGCCCCAGGGGGTCGGTAATCCGACGCTCACCCCGGCTTGAACCGCCCCGTGCGACCGCCGCGCGGCGCGTCTGCGAAGCTGATGCCGCCGATGCCCGCCGTCCGTCAACCGAGGACCGCCGCGCGGTCGACGATCAACTCGCTGGTGCTGCCGAATCCGATCGGCCGGCGCGCCATCGTCGTCGGCGCCGGATCGTTTGGGACCGCCATCGCCGTGCTGCTCGCGCGCGGCGGCCTGCGCACCACGCTGCAGACGCGCACCGAGGAGCAGGCCGAGCAGCTCCGCGAGTCGCACGAGAACGCGCGCTACTTGCCTGGCATCAAGCTGCCCCAAGAGCTGCGGATCGAGTCCGTCGAATCGGGCCTCTCGCGCGGCGAGATCATCTTCCTCGGCCTCCCGTCGCGCGCGATCACCGAGACCGTCACCGAACTGGAGGCCCGCGGCCTGCGCCGCCGCGTGCCGATCGTCGCGATGAGCAAGGGCCTCGTCCCGCCCGACGGCCAGCTGCCGTCGCGGGTGCTGGCCCAGCGTTTCGGACCGCTGCGCGTCGCCTGCATCGGCGGCCCGGCGCACGCCCAGGAGATGGTCAACGACGGCGCCGCGCTCGTCGTCGCGTCCGAGAACGAGAACGTCGCCAACCTCATCCAGCAGGTCTTCCTCCGCGCGGGCGTCGTCTGCGAGAAGACGCTCGATCCGGTCGGCGTCGAGCTGGGCGGGGTCGCCAAGAACGCCGCCGCGCTGGCCGCCGGCGCCACCGAGGCGCAGGGCCTCAACGCCGCCGGCGCCGCCGCCGGCCACATCTTCGCCGAGGTCTGGGACTACGCCGCCCGCCTCGGCGCGCGCCCGCAAAGCCTGCTCGGCCTCGCCGGCATCGGCGACCTCGTCGCCACCGCGCTGGCGCCGCACAGCCGCAACCGCCGCGCGGGCGAGCTGCTCGCCGCGGGTGTCCCGCCGGACGAGATCCCCGGGCGCGTCGGCCAGGCGATCGAGGCGATGGAGACCGTCCCGCTGCTGGCCCGCGCGCTGTCACTCGCCGGCGTGCAAGCGCCGGTGACCTCCGGCCTGTCGCAGCTCATCGCCGGCGAGCTGCCGCTTGAAGACTGGACCCAGCTCGTTCGCACCACCGTGCCGAGCACGAGCCGCTGGCGCGGTCAGACCAGCCGCGCCGTCAGCGCCCGCATGCGCGATGCGATGCGCTTCAAGGGCACCACGTCGCTGCCGCCCGAGAGCGACAGCTAGGCGGTCAGCGCCTTGAGCTTTTCGGCCGACGCGCTTGACACCCTCATCGAACACGACGTGTTTACGGCGGTCGTGACCCAGATCGTCGTCGGAAGGCGCGTCGACGAACTGCGGCTGGACCTGGAACTCTGGCGTCCGTGGGTGCGCGAACAGCCCGCTCAGCCGGACGGCAGGTTGCACGTCCGCGCGATGCGCCCAGCTGACTGGGTGTGGCGACACGGTCCGGTCGGTTGCTTTGAGATCACCGATGAGCACCCGGCGCTGATCCAGTTTGAAGCGGATGCACGGCTCAGCTATCGAGGGTCGGCATCCGATCCGGCTGCACTCAGCGACGCGCTGGTGGCCGAGCACCGGCGGGTCTTTGGCGCGTACGAACCCGCGCGGAGCTATCTCAATGCCGCATCCTTCGTGATCCCATGGGGGACCGCCGCCGTCGGCCCCGTCAGCTTGGTGGGCGCGCTCGCTGCGGTGCTCGAGCGGCACGGCGTTGAACCGCTCGTGTCCGACGTCGAGCCCGGGCCTCGATTGGTAGGCGACCCGATCCCAGACCCGAGCAACCTCGTCACCCTGGACCTCGGCGACAGCTTCGTCGTCGCTGAGCGTTTTGAACTCATCGGCGACCTGCCGCCTTTGCCCCACGAGTGGGACTACCTGCTTCGCGGGCCTTAGCCGGTAGGGCGCGCCCGCCGCGAGGTTCGCGTGCTCCGGCGCCGCAGCGCCGAGCGGCCCTAGCCGCGGCGGTACGGGTCGACGAGGACGTTGTCGACGTAGACGGTGTCCTCGGCTTCCCAGATCAGGCGGGCGAGGACGCCCTTCTTGAGCTTCGCGTCCGGGATCTCGGTGGCGAGATCGTGGATCGCGGAGGGGCCCCACTTGCTGCCACCGACGGTCTGGCCGACGAGGTTGTCGTCGACGTCGGTGTCGTTGATGATGATGTAGTCGATCTCCATCTCGACTTCGCCGCCGTACGTGGTGAAGCGGAAGGTGGGGTTGTCGGCGGAGACGCAGAACCACGGGGTGATCACACGGCCGCCGTCGTTGATCTTGAGCGCCTTGGAGCCGCCGTAGACGCCGGAGGTGTCGTTGCCGGACACGACCGAGGCGCCGCTGAGGCTCCACCCGGCGGTGCCGTTCTCGAAGGTGCCACCCGGAGCAAACGAGTAGTCCGCGTTGTCACCGAAGCCCTTGAACGCCTTGTAGGTCTTGGGGGCGTTGCATTTGGCGTTCTTCGCATCGGCCGACGGGATGAGCGACAGGTCGACGAGCGGCGTGGTGGTCGAGGTCGTCGCCACAGGCGCGGTGCTCGTCGTCGGGGTTTTGGTCGGCGTCAGGAGCGAGCCGAAGATGCCGGCGCTGGCGGAGGCCGGCAGCGCCGCGGCGGCGAGCGCGGACGAGGCGAGCAGGGCGATGAAGGGGCGTGCGAGCAAAGGAAGGGCCGATCTGGGGTGGGGCGCCCAGGTGGGACGGTCGGGGTACGACTGGACTCGGAACCTTAGAGACCGCTTTTAAGTGGATCGGCCAAACGTTGAGGCGCGCCGACGCTTCTCCTGCCGAATTCCGACCGGGGGTGACCGCCCGCCTTTACCGGGCGGCGGAGCGCGCTTAGGTTGGAACCGTGGCCTGGAAGCGCGATTACGTTCCGCCGTGGGTGGCGGTCGCCTTCGTGCTCGGCTACGGCCTGCTCGCCGAGCTCTCCGTCGAGCTCGCCACTGCGACGGGCGTGTCGCCTTGGTACCCGCCGGTCGGGCTGAGCCTCGCGCTCGTGCTCGCGTGCGGGTGGCGCGCGATCCCGCTGATCTTCGTCGCGGATACGTTGCAGCTCCTCGTCCGCGGCACCGGCAGCGACATCTTCGAAGCCATCGCGCAAGGTCTGCTCCAAGCTGCGCTGTGGGGCGCGACGGGCCTGCTGCTGCGGCCGCGGCTCACGGTGGAGCCCGCGCTCAGCCGCCTGCGCGACGTGCTCTGGTTCGCCGCCGCCACGCTGATCGGCTCAGCGGTCGCGGCGATGGCGGGCGTGCAGCTGATCCTCGCCCTGCGCGACAGCGCTCCGCTGCTGACCGTCGACAGCGGCTACTGGCGGATGGTCCGCACGTACGCGGTGGGCGACGCGATCGGCATCCTCACCGTGACGCCCGCGCTGCTGATCCTGGCCGGGCTCCCGCAGCGCGCGCCGCAGGCCCGCGCCGCCCTGCGCGAAGCCCTCGGGCTCGGCGCCGAGTTCTGGGCGATGCTCGCGGCCACGATCCTGGTCCCGGCGATCGCCGTGCAGGGCCCGGGCGAGCTGCTGCCGATCGCGCCGTTGCCGATGGCGTGGGTCGCGCTTCGGCTCGGCATGCCAGCGGCAAGCGTCGGCCTGCTGATCTGGTCGATCTCGGCGGTGGTGGCGTTCGCGATCGGCGACAACGAGATCGGCCTGCGCCTGATCACCGCGTCGATGCTGTCGGGCGGACTGCTGGCGGTGTTCGCGGGCGCCGTCGTGACGGAGCGCGAGCGGGGCCGCGCGCGTCTCGCCTACCTCGCGCTGCACGACGAGTCGACTGGACTGCCGAACCGGCGCAGCATCGAGCAGTCGGTGGCCGACGCGCTGCGCGGCGCCGAGGGCGAGCGCGTCGCCGTGCTGCTCGTGCGGCTCACGGGGCTTGGAACCACCGCAGAGGACCACATCCCCGAAGCGGTGCTCGTCGAAACTGCCGACCGGCTGCGCCGACTCACCGGCGCCGAGTCGACGATCGCGCGGATCGGCAGCCGCCGCTTCGTCGTGCTGGTCGAGGGGCCGGAGGCGCAGCAGGCGTCGTCGCTCGCTGCGCGGCTGGTGGCAGGCCTCGAGCTGCCCGTGGTGATCGACGGCTTCGAGTACCTGCTCGGCCCGGTGGTCGGCACCGCCGACGCTGATGCGGCCCGAACCGCCGGCGACGCGCTCGACGACGCCGCCCGTGCTGCGGGCGTCGCCGAGACCGTCGGCACGACCGCGGCCGACTACGCCGACGTCGCCATCGAAGTCCAGGAGCGCGCGGCGCTCGGCCGCGACCTGCGGGAGGCCATCGGCACCGAGCAGCTCGCGCTCGCCTTCCAGCCGATCGCCTCGATCCGCTCGGGCGCGGTCGCCGGCGCCGAGGCGCTGCTGCGCTGGACGCATCCCCAGCGCGGCGCCATCGGCCCGAACGAGTTCATCCCGGTGGCGGAGTCGTGCGGTCTGATCCTCCCGCTCGGCCGCTGGGTGCTCCACGAGGCCTGCCGGGTCGCGGTGGCCTGGCCGGTCGAGCATGACCCGCTGGTGATCCACGTCAACGTCTCGCCGGTGCAGCTGCGCGACGAAGGGCTCGTCGACGATGTCCGCCAGGCTCTGGCCGAGTCCGGGCTGCCGCCGACGCGCCTCTGCCTCGAGCTGACGGAGTCCGGCGTGTTTGACGACCTCGACGTCGCCGCCAAGCGGATCCTCGACCTCAACGAGGTCGGCGTGCGCGTCGTGCTCGACGACTTCGGAACGGGCCACAGCTCGCTGCAGTGGCTCCAGCGGCTCCCCGTGTCGGCGCTCAAGATCGACCGCTCGTTCGTGAGCGGCGTCGATACGCGGCCCGTCGACCTGGCGATCGTGCAGGCCACGCTGGGGCTCGCGACGCTCCTCGGACTCGACACCGTGGCCGAGGGCGTCGAGACCGCCGAGCAGCTTGCCGTGATGCGCGAACAGGGCTGCACGTCGATCCAGGGGTACCTGCTGTTGCGCCCAGTTCCCGCCGACCAGTTCCGCGCCTGGCTGGCGGACTACGAGCCGGTGGTCGAGGATCCCGGCCACACGATGTTCTGAGCTGCGGAGCGTTTCGCCCGCCAATCCGGCGTGAACGCGACATCAGGAAGTAGCCGTTACCCGGTACTGCCGATACCCGGACAAACGCCCAGCAATTGCGGGCGATTCCGGTGCTTTGTGACGTTCGCCGGGAATTGGGACTTACCAAGAATTAGGCGTACGGTCTGTCCAGACCAGCGACTGTCGTCTGGGGAGAACGCCAATGAGCCCTGAAGCCACCCTGATCAAATTCCGCCACGACAGCGACCTGCTGTCGGTGCTGCGCGCCGATGGTCCGTGGGCGCATCCGGCCGAGGGCGCTGAGGGTCTGATGCACGCCGTGCTGGAGGAGCTCGTGAGCCGCCGCCAGCATCACCCGGTGCTCATGACGGACGGCGCCTTCACCACGGTCGAGAAGCTCACCCGCCAGCTCGGCGCCGCGCGCGGCTGCGACGCGACAGACGTCGCGTCGGCGCTGCTCTCCCTCCAGGCCGACCGCCTCGTCGAGTCGTGCGGGGCCGCCGTCGGCCAGACGCGCTGGCGCGCGACCGAGCACGCGATGTTCACCGCGCGCTCCGTCCGCATCGCCGCCTAGCCAGGCAAGCCGCCGCGTCGCGGCGCACCACGCACAGAGCGCCCCGCCCGCCTGGTCGGGCGAACGGAGCGCTCCCGCGTCACGCCGCGCCGCCACGCGAGGTGGCGGCTGGCGTTATAGCCCTCAGGTGAGGCGGATCACGTGACCGCCGCGTCGACGAGGATCGCGTCCGGCGACGGCGTCGCGCAGGTCGCCACGCTCGCCGACGACGCAGGCTCGTTGTCGAACGACATCGTCGCCTGCGCCGAGCCGAGCGACAGGATCATCGCGCTCGCGGTCGCGGTCGGCGTGAACGGGCCGGCGCTCAGCGTGCCCGTCGCCGGAAGCGGGACGGCCAGGCGCTGACCGGGCACGAGCGGCGTCGGCGGGATCGGGATCCCAGCCGCCGGGACGACGTTGGGCTCCGCTGGCGTGCCGCCCTCGGCCCGCAGCGTGAGCTTGTTGACCACGCCCTTGACCTGCGTGTGGCCCTGGGCGATCCACTTGTCGACCTGCGCGGCCGAGATCTCAAAGGCGCCGGACGCCTGCGTGATCGGCAGCGAGTAGCCGCGCTTCACCGTCAACGGGATCGTGCCCTGCACGGCGACGCCGACATCGATCGTCTCGCCGCGGAACGTGCACTTGTAGGGCGCGTTGACGATCCCGATGAGCGCGTTGTGCGGCGCCCGCGGGAAGTTGAGCGGGTTGTTGGCGAACTGGATCGTGTTCGGGTTCGGCGGGCCGCCCACGGCGATCGACAGCAGCGACGCGCCGCCGCCAGCGGTCGCGGCCGCCTTGCAGTACGCGCGGACCTTGATCGCAAGGCCCAGCTGACGCGACTTGATGGTCACGTTGGCGGTGGCGCCCGCGAACTTCAGGGCGGTGCGGCCGCTCTGCGGCGCGATGTACGGGCCGACCTCGAAGGTGCCGGTCTTCGGAAGGCCCACGACGATCGGCTGGCCGATCCGCAGCGGGATGTCCTTGACCGACAGGTCGGTGAGCTTGCTCAGATTGATGCGCTCGGGCGTGGAGCCGGTCGCGTCGATGAACAGCTGATCGACGACCGCATCGGCGCGGTCGACGCTCACGAGGCCGCCGAGCGTGCTCAGCCACGCCGGCAGTGTGAGGGCGCCGGCGCCCTGGCTGAGGTAGAACGGCTGGCCGGGCGCCAGCTGCACCGGGGCGATGCCGCGGATGTCGACGGAACCGGCCAGGTTGATGACCTTGAGATTGCCGAGCTGCGGCACGGTGATGTCGCAGGTGATCGGCAGCGTGAAGCGGCCGGCGTCTGCACCGATCTCGGGCAGCTCGGCGACTGGGATGGCCTGCGCGGACATCGGGGCAGCAAGCGCGAGAGCAGCGGTTGCTCCAGCGGCGAGCGCCCCCGCCCGGCGGCGGAAGGGACGATTGAACATATGGCTCCTGGACAGCGGAGGTGTAGGACTCGCCCGCCACCGGTGGCAGCGGTGAGCGGACGCCCCGGAATGGCCCGGGGAAATCAGACTTACCAGACGGGTCGTTGGTAATCTATATTTCCCGAAGCCAGCTGAACGCCCGTCATTACCCGAGCCGGAACGACGGTTCCCCGATTTTCTGGAGTGGTGTTCAGCGCGCGCGGCGCGGGTGGTCAGCGCTGCTTGCCGGTCATCAGCGTCGTCACGATGGCCTCGTAGACCGCCGCGCCCGGGCCGCCCTCGGCCACGTGCACGTTGCTGTGCTCGCCGCGGGCCGCTGTGACGGCGTCGTCGCGCTCGGCCGCCCCGCCGACGAGCCAGAACGCCCCGGTGGCGGCGGCCATGCCGACATCCTCGGCGGAGTCGCCGACGCTGATGGTCTCGTCGATCTCGTAGCCGCGGACGCGCCGGTGGCGGTCGACGGCCGCGGCCTTCGACACCGAGTCCGGGGCCAGGTGGTAGCTGCGCGGAGACTCGACCGCAGGGTCGAGCGTCGATTCGCCCTGGCCACCCTGGAAGCCAGTGCCGCCCGTCGGCAGGCCTCCGACGTAGCCGTTGTCGATCAGGCGCAGGTCGCCGCTGCCGTGGTCGGCCAGGAGCTGCTGGGCGACCGCCACGTCGACGTCGCCGCGGAACAGCACCGAGACCTCGCGCCCGGTGTGCCACGGCGTGTGCAGCTCGATGAAACCTTCAAAGTGATGGGTGAGCAGGTCGACGACGCCCCGGGACACGATCTGCTCGAACACCGACCGCCCGCCCTCGGGCTGAAGCCCGCCGGTCTGCCAGAACTCGTCGCCGTCGACGACGAGCCCGCCCCCGATCTCGAAGGCGAACGCCGTGGCGCCCAGGGCGCGGGCCGGCTCGCGGACGGTGTCGCGGCGCCGGCCGCTCACCGGGACGATCTCGACGCCGGCGCGGTGGGCGGCCTCGATCGCGCGGGCGCCCATCAGCGAGACCGCGCCCTCCTCGTCGTGGAAGAGCGAGCCACCACGGCCCACCATCGTCCCGTCGAGGTCGACGTACACGCAGCGCAACACGCTCGGCACGGTAGCCCCTCCGCGGGAGCCGCTGTCGTGCCCCTGCGGACGCCCCACGGCGCCGCCAGCTCTCCCTCGACGCCTGTCCTGTGGCGTGTTCCTGTGCTCGACAGCTCGCTTACAGGTGTGTAACCTACGCGACCGTAGGTACCGTTTTCCTGTCCACCGGTACCCGGGGGAGCCACGATGAGCACCAGCACCGAGTCCACGGATGTCCCGACGGCCGCGCCGCAGCAGACCGGCGGCGGCGGTGAGCCGGTGCGCGACACGCGCGTCCTGATCGTCGGCGCCGGCGTGTCCGGGATCTCGGTCGCCCACTACCTCCGCAAGAAGGGCATCCACGACTTCCTCGTCGTCGAAGCCGCCGACGACTTCGGCGGCACCTGGCGGGCCAACACCTATCCCGGCTGCGCCTGCGATGTGCCGTCGCTGCTCTACTCGTTCTCGTTCGCGCAGAACCCGGACTGGTCGCACTTCTTCGCGCCGCAGCCCGAGATCCAGGAGTACGTGAAGGGCGTCGCGCGCGACGAAGGCCTCGCGTCGGGCCTCGTGAGCTTCGGCACCGAAGCGACCGCTGCGCACTGGGATGAGCACCAGCAGCGCTGGTTGATCGAGACGACCAAGGGGCTCTACCGCGCGCAGTACGTCGTCGCCGCGACCGGCCCGCTGAACGAGCCGTCGCTCCCCGACGTGCCCGGCCTCGCCGACTTCCCGGGCGGCCTCTTCCACACGGCGCGCTGGGACGCGTCGTTCGACCCGAAGGGCAAGCGCGTGGCCGTCGTCGGAACCGGCGCCTCGGGGATCCAGCTGGTGCCGAAGATCCAGCCGCAGGTCGACAAGCTCGTGCTGTTCCAGCGCACGCCGTCGTGGGTCCTCCCGCGCCCCGACCGCAAGATCACCAAGGTCGAGAAGCTCGCCCTGCGCTACGTGCCGGGCCTGCAGCGCCTGGTGCGCACGATCCTGTGGGTCACGCTCGAGGGCCAGCAGCTGGGCCAGCGCCACCCGAAGATCATGCAGCAGGCGCAGAAGCTCGGGCTCTGGAACCTGAAGCGCCAGGTGGCCGACCCCGAGCTGCGCCGCCAGCTGACGCCGAAGTTCACCCTCGGCTGCAAGCGGCTGATGATGTCGAACACCTACTACCCGGCGCTCACGGCGCCGAACGCGACGGTCGTGCCGCACGCGCTCGCCGAGGTGCGCGGCAACACGGTGGTCGGCGCTGACGGCTCCGAGCACGAGGTCGACGCGATCATCTTCGCCACGGGCTTCCACGTGACCGACCCGCCAGTCGCTTCCGCCGTCCGGGGCCGCAGCGGCGCCACGCTCGCCGAGGGCTGGGGCGAGAGCCCGCAGGCGTACCTCGGCACGATGGCGCCCGACGTGCCCAACGCCTTCGTCATGGTCGGCCCGAACCTCGGCAACGGCCACACCTCGGTGTTCCTGCCCGTCGAGGCGCAGGCCGGCTACATCGCCGACGCGATCACCACGGCGGCCGAGGCGGGCGTCGAAGCGATCGAGGTGCGCCGCGACGTGCACGACGCCTGGAACAAGGCCGTGCAGCGCGGCCTCCAGGGGACGGTCTGGAACGCGGGCGGCTGCGCGTCGTACTACCTCGACTCCACCGGGACGAACTCGACGATCTACCCGTGGACGACCTTCGATCTGCAGCGCCGGATGCGCGGCTTCAAGCTCACCGACTTCCACACCGCCCGCAAGGGCGAGCGGCTTCCGGCACCCATCGTGCCGCCGCTGCACGTGGTGCGCGAACCCGCGGCGCGCTGACGGGGCGCGCCGCGGCGGACGCGCCAAGGCGCCGCCCGCGCTGAGGTACTGCCGAGGACCGGCCGAGGACCGCCCTTACGCGCCCATGTGGCCGTCATCACGGCGAGCCGTTCCTGACGGTATTCCTACCGACGCCTGCGTAGCTTCGATGGCCGATGGGGGATCGGTTTGGGTTGGACATGCGCCGCTGGGCGCACTTTTCTGCCGACGGCAGCCACCGGCTGATCTTGGGGCGCCGATGGGCCGAAGGCCCGTTCGTGGCGTTCATCGGACTGAATCCGTCGACGGCTGACGGCGACGTCGACGACCCGACCATCCGCCGCTGCATCGGCTTCGCGCGCGACTGGGGCTACGGCGGGCTCCTCGTCGCAAATCTCTTCACGCTGCGCGCGACGGACCCCCGCGATCTCGCATCGGCCAAACGCCCGCTCACGCTCGGCGCCGACAACGCGCTGCGCGATGTCGCCGACCGGTCGGACCTCGTGGTCGAAGCGTGGGGCGCCCATCCGATGGCGGAGCGCCGGCAGGCGCAGGTGCGCGAGCTGCTGGCCGGCCGTGCGCCCCGCGCGGTGCTCGGCTTCACGCAGGCCGGAGCGCCGCGACACCCGCTCTACGCGCCGGCGGGGGCACAGCCGCAGCTGCTT
>JAEYAL010000190.1 GCA_023404805.1 Actinomycetes bacterium
GATCGCCACCCCGCGCCTCATGGCGCCGGCACCGCGATCGCCGCCGACGAGCTTGGGCCGCTGCCCTCGCCGGAGCCGCCCGCGCCAGCCGCCCCGCCGCCGCTGGTCGACGTGCTCGGCCCATCGCCACGGCGCATCCGCGGCATCTCGTCCTGGCAAGCCTGCTCCGCCTTGCGGAACACCGGCGACTGCGGGTCGATCCCGCGCTCCCCTGCCTTCTTCGACATCACTACGGCGCCGCCGCCGTCGAAGTCCGGGTCTGGCATCTCCACGCCGTGCTCGCGCATGCACTTGGCGAACTTCAGCGCCTGGTCGCGCATCTCGGTCTTCTCGGCCTCGGTGGGTTCGCGCGGGCCGCCGCCGGTCTTCTTGCGGCAGTCCTTGGTCGCTTCCTGGACGCGCCGGGGGCCGCCGTCGCCGGGCTTGCCCTCGAGCCGCATCTCGATGCGCCCGGACCCGTCCGGGTCGCTGATGTTGAAGCCCTTCTCGCGCATGCACTTGGCGAAGGCGAGCTCGGCCTTGTCGTCGGCGACGTTCTCGGTGTCGGGCCCGCCGCCTGAGCCGGAGGCCTCAGGCGTGCCGCCGCAGCCCCCGACGGCGCCGGCTAGCCCGGCGAGGAGGAGTGGAAGCAGGAGCGTGGTCTTGTCCATGCCCTCCATTCCTCCACCGCGACCTGAAGGTCACCTGAACGGGACTTAGGAGGTTGGTGAACCTTCGGGCGCGGTCGGCGCCGCGGGCGTCTGACCACCATTCGCGTCGCTCGCGCCGAGGGCGTCCGCGCCTTCGCACAGGACCAGCGAGAGCCGCGTGCCGCCGCCCTCGGCCGGGTCGATGCGCTCGGCGTGCACGTGTCCGCCGTGCTGCTCGGCGACCTGCCGGACGATCGCGAGACCGAGCCCGGAGCCCGGCAGGCCGCGGGCGTCGTCGGCGCGGTAGAAGCGGTCGAAGACGCGCGGCAGGTCGTCCTCGGCGATGCCCGGGCCGTGGTCGCGCACCGTGACCGTCCGCCCGTGGACCGCGACTTCGACGACGCCATCGGCGGGCCCGTGCTTGATCGCGTTGTCGAGCAGGTTGCCGATCGCGCGGACGAGCCGGCCGCGCATCGCCCGCAGCTCGACCGGCTCATCGGCGTCGACCGCGAACCGCGCCTGCGGCGCATGCCGCTGCGCGCGCCCCACGGCTTCGCGGACGAGCAGGTCGAGGCGGATCTCATCGAGCGGTTCTTCGACATCCGCCGAGCCGGGCGGCCGCGCGAGGTCGACGAGATCGTCGATCAGCACGGTGAGCTCCTCAAGCTGCGCCGTGGCGGACGCGACGATCTCCTCCCGCTCCCCCGGCGGCATCTGCGGCGCGCGGGCGAGCAGCTCGATGTTGGTGCGTACGCTCGTGAGCGGTGTGCGGAGCTCATGGGAGGCATCGGCCACGAGCTCGCGCTGCGCCTGCCGCGAGGACTCCAGCGCCCCGAGCATCGTGTTGAAGCTCGCCCCGAGGCGGGCCAGCTCGTCGGCGCCGCCCTCGGGCAGGCGGTGCGTGAGGTCCTGCGTGCGGGCGACGTGCTCGGCGGTGTCGGTCAGCTCGGCGATCGGCTGCAGCGCGGTCCGCGACACGAGCAGGCCGAGTCCTCCGGCGACCGCGATCCCGCCGAGCGAGACGAACACGAGGATCCAGCGCAGGCGGTCGAGCGAGCCATCGATCTCGGCCAGCGGTTTGGCCACGACCAGCGAGCGGTCACCCGGGCCGCGGGTCACGAACGCGCGGACGCTGCGGCCGTCGATCTCGAGGTCTTCGAAGAACGGCGAGCGGGTGCCCGCGGCGACGGCCGCCGCGCCTGCGGTCTTGATCGGGACGGGCGCCCCACGGACCGAGGACGACACGATCGTGCCGTTCGCCAACACGAGCTGCGCCACGCCCGTCGCGCCGCCGAGCGGGTCGCGCGGGATGATCAGCTCGTCATCGGCCGTCGGCCCCGGGACGGTTTCGAACGCGCGGTCGTCCTCGTCGGTGGAGCCGCTCGGAGCGGGGATCGGGACGCGTCCCGGTCCGTCGGGCACGGCGCTCGTGCCGGAGGAGCCTTCCGCGAACGCGTCGGGCAGCCGCTGCGTGAACCGGATGCCGGCCGGACCGCGCTCGGCGAGCACCTCGACACGGCCGACGAGCTGGCGCAGGTCGGCATCGAGCTGGGCGCGCAGCTCGGAGCGCGTCGACACGTAGATCGTGACCGACGCGGCGATGATCGCCAGCGCCACTGCGGACGCCGCCGCCAGCGCGATCCGGCGCGAGATCGTCATGGCGACGGGCTCCGCAGCACGTAGCCGACGCCGCGCACCGTGTGCAGCAGGCGCGGCTCGCCCGCCGCCTCGGTCTTGCGGCGCAGGTAGCCGACGTAGACCTCCAGCGAGTTTGATGTCGGCCCGAAGTCGTAGCCCCAGACGCGGTCGAAGATCACGTCGCGCGTGAGCACCTGCCGCGGGTGGTGCAGGAACAGCTCGAGCATGAGGTACTCGGTGCGCGTCAGCTCGATCAGGCGCCCGCCGCGGCGGCATTCGTGCGCAACCGGGTCGAGCTCGAGGTCGTCGAACTGCAGCGTGGTCCGGGCGCCGTCCTCCCAGCCGGTGCGTCGCAGCAGGGCCCGCAGGCGGGCGATCAGCTCCTCGAGGGCGAAGGGCTTGGGGAGGTAATCGTCGGCGCCGGCCTCGAGGCCCGCGACACGGTCGCCGACGCCGCTGCGCGCGGTGAGCATCAGGACGGGCGTGCGGTCGCCGGCGCCGCGCATCTGGCGGCAGACCTCGATGCCGGAGAGGCCGGGCATGAGCACGTCGAGCAGGACCGCGTCTGGCGGCCGGGCCGCGAGCCGCTGGATCGCTTCGGCGCCGTCGCTGGCGAAGTCCACGTCGTGGCCCTCCAGGCGCATCGCGCGGCCGAGCGCTTCGCGCACGTGTGGCTCATCGTCGACCACCAGGACCGTCGTCATACGGGCCATCGTGCCGCATGAACCTGAACGCCACCTGAGCCTCCCGGCGGCGCGCCGCGGCTCGTCCCAGCTGAACGTTCTTTTTCTTCCCCTATAGGGGCTACTAAAGAACGCTCAATGCGGCAGAGCCAGGCTGGGGTCTCAGCTGCGGCGGGCCAGTCGCTTGGCGACGCCCGCGAGCTCGGTGCGCTCCTCAGCCTTCAGCGCCAACGTCCAGAGCGCCGCGATGAGGGCGGCGAACATGCCGAGGCGGATCGCCGCTGGGCCCCAGCCGAGGTCGGGCGCGTCCGCGAGCGGCCCGGCGAGAAGGCAGACCGCGGCGCAGAGCACGAGCGCCGTGGTGATCCGCGGGATGTCGAAGGCGACCGGGAAGTGCCGGCGCGTGAGCAGGTGCAGCGTGGCGATCAGGACGACGTAGGCGATGACGAGCGCGGCGGCAGCGCCGTGCGCGCCATACGGGGGCACGAGCAGCATGAGCGACACCGCGTTGACGGCTAGGCCGACGAGCGCCGCGGGGACGGTCAGCTCGGTGGCACCGAGGCGGCCGGCGATCGTCGTCATCACGGGGACGACGCCCCACAGCGACCACGCTGCTGCCAGGAGCGGCAGCACTTCGATGATCTCCGGGCGCAGGTCGGCGTCGCCGGGTTTGACCCCGATGAGCACCTCGACGGTCCACGGGGCGCAGAGGGCGACGCCCGCGACGGTGGCGCCGAGCACGACGGCGTAGCCGCGCAGCGCCGACGCGTAGATCGCGCTGGCGTGGCGCTTGTTCTCGATCGAATAGGCGAGCGGCGGGAACGCCAGCTGGAAGGCGCGCGCGATGAGGATGACGCCGGCGGCGATCTTCGAGGCCGACGAGAACACGCCGAGCGCAGCGTCCGCGACCGCCGCGGTGCCGACGGCGGCGAGCACGGTGCGGTCGAGGATGTTGAACCCGAAGATGGCGGCGTCAGTCGGGATCGTCGGCAGCCCGAAGCGCAGCAGGGCGCGCCGGTCGCCCCCCGCGGCGCCGCGAGTCTGCTCCTCGGACTCGATGGTCTCGACCCGGATGCCCTGCGAAAGCGCAGCGGCGGCGTCTGGGGCCTGGGCGACCGGATGGTCCTCCTCGCCCACGCGCGCCGACTCCTCGCGCCGCGTGGCGGCAGCGGCCTGGTCGGCAGGCTCCGCGGCGTTCGCCGCCGCGTGCTCGACGACCAGGCTCTTGTCGGGGTCGACGAGCGCCGGCTGCGACTGCACCCGTCCGAGGAAGACCGGCAGCTCGCGCGACCAGAGCCACAGCAGGATCACGCCCGACGCGGCGTAGTTGCCGATCAGGTACCCGAGGACGCCCTGGTCGAACACCAGCACGAGCAGCACGGTCAGCAGGACCGTGAGCAGCACGTTTGCGACCGATGCGAGGAGGTAGGTGCGGCGGTCGTCGCGCGCGCGAAGCAGCGTCTGGGCGATGTCGAGGTTGGTGTAGGCCAGGATGCCCAGCGCGGCGACCTTCACCACCCAGGGGTTGTCGATCAGGCTCAGCCAGCCCTCGATCGTCGGCGACAGGACCCACACGACCGCCCCGATCACCGAGCTCGCCAGGAGGACCGACCCCTGGATCGTGCGCTGCAGGCGCGGGCGCTCGGCGTCGCTGGCGGTGAACCAGTGGCGCAGCAGCGCGTCGCCGAAGCCGAGCCGCGCCACGATCGACGCGAGGATCAGCCACGCGAGGATGAGGTCGGCCTGGCCGAGCGTCTCGACACCGATCGCCTCGGTGTAGGCGTGGAACGTGAAGAACGCCAAACCCGCCGACAGGAACGCGGCCGCCTGATAGGCGATGCCACTGCGGATGATGCGTTCGACAGCGCCCGGCACGGCGGCTCACTCTACGGAGAAGCGGCGGCGCGCAGTGGCGGTCGGCGTGCGGCTCCGCGACCGCATACGGTTTCCGGCGTGCGGCACCCGCTCCTGATGCTGACCCGGCCGGTCGACGACTTCATCCTCGGCGAACACGCGCGCGACCTGATCGCGTCGGCCGATGGTGCTGCGGCGCTGCCGGGGCGCGTCCCGTATGGCGCGCTGGTGCGAGCGCCGGCGGCGCTGCGGCCGCTGGTGGCGGCGTCGATCGCGCGGTCGATCGCGCAGTCGCGGCCGCGGGAGTGGTCGGCCGACGGCACGGTGCTTGTCGCCTACCACGCGATCCAGTGGCCGGTGGCGCAGCGCCTGATGGACCGCGGCTTCGCCTCCGAGCTCTGGTACTCGCGCTGGGACCGCTACGAAGCCGCGCATGACGCGGGCGCTGACCGCCACAGGCTGCTGGCGGCCTGGCATGCCGCGATGGCGGAGCGCAGCTCGCTGACGTTCGCAGTCTCGGACGCGTTGGCGGAGCTCGACCGCGCCGCGGGGCGCGCTGCGATCACAACGCCCACGAGCGCCGACGCGTTCCCCGACGGGCCGCTGACGCCTGGGGGCCGCGGTGCAGAGCTGATCGCTTCGGCGCTCGCTGATCGCGCTGGGGCGGCAGACGCCTCGGCTGTCGGCGCAGACCCAGCCGCGGGCGCACGCGACGCAGACCCAGCCGCGT
>JAEYAL010000193.1 GCA_023404805.1 Actinomycetes bacterium
GCGCGGAGCGGCGCCAGCGGCGGGGGCAGCCCCACCAGCGGCAGCGGCCGGAGCGGCGCCACCCTCAGCCGGAGCCTGAGCGGCCGCAGCAGCGGCAGCCTCTTCCTCGGCCTTCTTGCGGGCGGCAGCCTCGGCCTCACGGCGGGCGCGCTCGGCGGCCTCGCGGGCCTGGCGCTCCTCAGCCTCGCGCTTGAGGCGGAGGTCTTCCTGCTCGCGGAAGTGCGCGGCGCCCTCGGCGACGACGTCGCCCATGGCCTTGATGATCAGGTCGCACGACTGCAGAGAGTCGTCGTTGCCCGGGATGACGATGTCGATGCCATCCGGGTCGCAGTTGGTGTCGACGAGACCGATGATCGGGATGCGGAGGCGCTGCGCCTCCTGCACGGCGATCGACTCAGCCTTGAGGTCGACGATGAAGACGGCGTCCGGGAGGCGGGTCAGCGAGCTGGCGCCACCGAGGTTGCTGCGCAGCTTGGCGAGGTCGGCCTGGGCGGCGAGGCGCTCGCGGGTCGGCAGCAGCTGGAGCTGGCCTTCCTTCTCGTAGCGCTCGAGGTCGTGGAGGCGCTTGATGCGGCCCTGGATGGTGCCGAAGTTGGTGAGGAGGCCGCCGAGCCAGCGGTTCTGCACGTACGGCATGCCGGCGCGCTTGGCGTGCTCCTCGATGGAGTCCTTGGCCTGCTTCTTCGTGCCGACGAAGAGGATCTTGCCGCCGCGGTGCGACAGCGCCGACGCGAACTCCTGGGCATCCAGCAGCGCCTTCTCGGTCTTGAGGAGGTCGATGATGTAGATGCCGTCGATCTCGCCGTGGATGAAACGGCGCATCTTCGGGTTCCAACGGCGGGTCTGGTGGCCGAAGTGGACACCGGCCTGGAGCAGGCTCTTGAGGTCGACTGCGCTCATGCGGTCTCTGGTCCTTTCGCGCCGCTTGAAAGCGTGCGGGCGCGTGCGTGGTGAATTGATGCCGGGGACGGCCATGGCGCGCACTGGTTGCTTCCAGCAGGACCGCGCTCAGGTCCGTTGGTTCCCCGGGTAGGAAACGAACAGCGAGCAGTCTAGACGAAGTGCCACGCCCGGCGCCCTGCGCCTGACGCGCCTTCGATCAGTGCGTCGGGCCCTGGATGCGCGCCAGCTCCAGCGCGCGCTGGAGGTCGGCCGGGGGCGGTGATTCGAGGACGAGCTCCTCACCCGTCACCGGGTGCTCGAGTGTGAGCCGCGTGGCGTGGAGCCACTGGCGGTCGAGGCCGTAGGCCGGGCCGTCGCCGTAGGTCGGGTCGCCGACGACCGGATGCCCGATCGCCTGCAGGTGCACGCGGATCTGGTGTGTCCGGCCGGTGTCCAGCACGACGGAGAGGTAGGTCGTGTCGGCCAGGTGTTCCAGCACGCTGAAGTGGGTCGTGGCTTCGCGCGGCGTCTCGCCGTCGATCGCCATGCGGGTGCGGTCCTTCGGGTCGCGGCCGATCGGCGCGTCGATCGTGCCGGTGCGCGCCGGGGGCGTCCCCTGGACAAGCGCGAGGTATTCCCGCTTGACGCGGCGCTCAGACAACGCCGCCTGCAGCGTGCGCAGCGCCGAGTCGGAGCGGGCCAGCACCAGCAGCCCGCTCGTGTCGCGGTCGAGGCGGTGCACCACGCCTGGGCGCTCTTCCGGGCCGCCAGCCGTGCGGCCGCCAAGCGCTTCCACGACGGTCACGCCGCGATGTCCCGGCGCTGGGTGGACGACCATCCCGGCGGGTTTGTCGACGACCACGATCGCGTCGTCCTGATACGCGATCGGCACCTTCGACTTCGCCGCGATCGGAGCGGCGGCGCGTGCCTCGGGGAGCACGACGCCGATGCGCTGCCCGGCTTGGACGGCGATCCGCGCCTTGGTCGCCCTCTCGCCGTTCACGGTCACGCGGCCGTCCGTGATCGCCTTCTGCGCTTGGGACCGCGATTCGACGAGGTCGGCGATGTAGACGTCCAGCCGCGTGCCGTCGTCGCCCGGTTCCACGACGCGGTCCACGCGCTCGCCCGTTGCGCCGCTCACGCCGGGTCCCCGCGTTCGTCCGCGCCCTGGCCGCCCGCGAACACGAGCCCGAGCGCCATCGCGATAGCGCCGAAGGTGATCGCGATGTCGGCGACGTTGCATGGCGGGAGCGCTGGCAAATCGAGGAAGTCGGTGACCGCGCCGAGGGCGATGCGGTCGATGAGGTTGCCGATCGCGCCGCCGACGATCAGCGCCGCCGCGACCGTGCCGAGGCGGCCCGGCACCATCCGGATCACGACGACGACCACGACGCAGAGGGCCGCGGCGCTCACCAGGCCGACCACCCAGGGCGGGGCGTCGCTGAGCAGCCCGAACGACACGCCCGAGTTCTTCGTGTGGACGAGGTCGACGCCCGGGACGACCTCGCGCGCCGAACCTTCCGGGACCTGGCTGCGGACGAGCGCCTTGGTCAGCTGGTCGACCGCGATCACCGCGGCTGCGCCCGCGGCGACCGCCGCGAGGCGGGGCAGCTGCGCCGTCCGGGCTCGGGCAGCGTCGTCCGTCACCAGACCACCTGCGGCCGGCTCAGACAATCGCGGCGCCGATAAACGACAGCGCCAGCAGCACGATGAGCGGGCTGAAGTCGATGCCACCCATGGCCGGCAGCGCATTGCGGATCGGCCGGAGCACCGGCTCCCACACCGTCGCCAGACCCTGGTGCACGGCGATCAGCGGCTGGGGCGTGTCGCGCATGAAGTTCCGGGCGAGATCGAGGAGCACGTAGACGAGCAGCAGCAGCTGCGCGATCCGGATGATGCTGAGGATCAGGCCGGTGGTCGCATCGCCGACATCGGCGAGCGGCAGGGTGAGGGTGGCGAGGGTGTTGGTCATCGGATGATCGAAGCGTCGACCGCGTTGGCGACGGCTTCGCGAAGACCACCGGCCTCCAGCGCGCGGATCGCCCGCGCCGTCGTCCCACCGGGTGACGTCACCTGGCGGCGGACGCCCAGCGTATCGCCGTCGCGGGCGGCGACCAGCCGGGCCGAGCCCGGGATGCTGCCGGCGACGACCTCGAGCGCGATCTCCTGCGGCATGCCTTGGCGCACCAGCGCGTCGACATACGCCTCCGTGATGAGCGCGATGTAGGCCGGCATCCCACCGGACGTGCCCTGGGCGAGCGGCAGCATGGTCTCCGGGAGCCGCACCACGCGGCCGACCTTGCTGAGGATCGTCTCGACCTGCGCGGCGAGATCCGACTCTGCGCCTGGCGCAGGCTCGCACAGGATGGTGAGCCCCTCTCCGATCTCCATGGCGATGTTCGGCATGATGCGGGCGACGGTCGCATGGTCGTAGACGGCGCGGAGCGCTTCCAGCGGAGTGGCGCCAAGGGCCGACAGGATCTGGCGGCCGCTGGAGTCGAACGACTCTGCGACGAGCTCCAGCTGCGCGGGCTTGTGGCAGAGCACCGTGATCTCAGCGACCTCCGACACGGCTTGCGCCGAGGAGTACGCCTGGCCCCCGGTGCGGGCGGCAAGCTCCTGCGCCCGCTCGAGGACGGGGTCGTAGACCGCGACAGGCTCGCCGAGGCCGAGCGCGAGCGCGCGGGCCAGGTTGCCGGCACCGAGAAGACCGATCTGCATAGGGGCAGCCTACGCAGGCTGCCCGCGGAGCGGCCTACGACTGGTTGAAGAAGCCCTTTTCGAGCAGCTGCTGGCGCTGCTCGGCGGAGAGCTCGACGTTGTGCGGCGTGAGCATGAAGACCTTGTCGGCGATCCGCTGCATGCCACCGTCGAGGGCGTACGTGAGCCCGGACGCGAAGTCGATCAGGCGGCGCGACAGGTCGGTCTCGACGCCCTGGAGGTTGAGGATCACCGGCGTGCCGTCCTTGTAGCGGTCGGCCATCTGCTGCGCGTCGTTGAAGCTCTTGGGCAGCACGAGGTGCACGCGCACGTCGCCGAAGCCACCCGGGTCGGCGGCGACCGGGCGCAGCGCGGAGCTGCCGCCGTCGTCAGCGAAGATCTCTTCGTACTCGTCGCCACGGCGGCGCGGCGACGCCGGAGCGGCTGCCGCAGCCTGGCGGCGCGGACGCTCGTACGGCTCATCAGCCGGGCCCGCATCGGCGTAGGCGTCGTAGCGGTCGACCTGCTCCTCGGCCAGGCCGAAGTACACGAGGATCTGCTGGGTGCGGTCTCGAAAGGCCATCGGCTTCGACATTACTGGCCGGCGGCGGAATGTCCTTCCCTCCCCTGCGCCCTGCATGCGACGTTGCGCGGGCGTGACCGGGCGGGACCAGCAGAGCGCGGTCGAACCGTGCTCTGCGGTCGACGCTCAGCCGTGCTCGGCGGTGAGCTGGTTCCAGGCGGCGTCGCTCGTGAGCAGCCCGCCGATCCGGACGACGGTCGCGCCCTCAGCGGCCGCCGCCACGGCGTCCTGGCTCGTGCCCATCGACAGCTGCTGCAGGCCGTGCTGGGCGGCGAGCTCGCGCAGCACGGCGAACCAGCGCCGGCTGTCGCCAGGGTCCTGCGCGAGCGGCGGCATCGTCATGAGGCCCACCACGGGAAGTCCGGCGGCCGCGTCGAGCAGCGCGGGGAGCTCCTCCGCCAGCACACCGCCTTTGCCGCCTTCCCCCGCGACGTTCACCTGGATCAGCAGCTCGGGGAGCGCTGCGCCGGCGCCGGCCGCTACGGCCAGCTTGCGCGCCGCCGAGGTGCTCGCGAGCGTGTGGATGCGGTCGACCTGCTCGGCGATCGCCGCGGCCTTGCGGCTCTGCAGCTCGCCGATGTAGTCCCACTGCACGGCCGCGCCGACCGGGACGGCGGCCTGCTTGGGCGCGAGGGCGTCAGCGCGGTTCTCGCCGAGCAGGGTCGCGCCGGCCTCGACCAGCGCCGGGATCGCCACGGGGTCGAAGTACTTCGACGCCACCAGGACCTCTGGGGCGGTGCTGCGCCCGGCGGCCTTGGCGGCGTCGGCGAGCATGGCGCGCAGCTCGACCAGCCGGGCGGCGACGGCCGCGCCGTCGATCGACGTGAGGAGCTGGCGGGCCGGTGGTGTCGGAGCGGTCATCCGCGCCAGACGACCCCGGCCTGGCGGCCGGTCTTGCCGCCGCTGGCGCGGTGGCTGAAGTAGCGCGGGTCGCAGATCGTGCACCGGTCGGCGAGCACGACCTCCCCCACGCCCGCGGCCTTCAGCGCCGCCTCCGCCATCAGGGGGAGGTCGATCGTGCCGTTCTGCGCACGGCCCTGCGGCCAGCCGGCGAACGACGTGTGGACCTCCTCGCCGACCTCGTAGCAGCACGGCCCGGCGCACGGGCCGACGAATGCGGCCACGTCCGACAGGTCGGTCGCGCCGGGCAGCGTGAGGAGGTCGTCGGTCGCTTGGGCGACGATGCCGCCGGCGAGCCCCCGCCACCCGGCGTGTGCGGCGCCGACCGCCCACGGCGCGAGGAGCAGGACGGGGACGCAGTCGGCGGTCAGGACGCCGAGGGCGATGTCCGTGCGGTTGGTGACGTGCCCGTCGACGCCTTCGATGTCGGGGTCGCCGAGCCCCTCGAGGTGCACCGCGACCGCGGTCTCGTGGACTTGCTTCCCGAGCACGAGGCGGCGCGCCGCTCCGCCGCCGTCCTCGGTGCGCGCTTCGACGCGGCGGCGGTTCTCGGCGATCGCCTGCGGATCGTCGGACGTCCACGGGCCGAGGTTGAGCGAGTCGTATGGCGCCGCGCTCACGCCGCCGGCGCGCGCGGTGAAGCACGCGTGCGCGCCGTGGGCAGTGGCGACGAGGAAGTCGCGGTCGTCGGTGAGCTGGGTGGCCTGGGTCACGGGCTGTGGTTCTAGCAGGCCGCCTCGAGCGCCACGCGCAGCTGCGCCTCGCGCTCCCCGGGGCCGACCACGCCGTCGAGGACCGCGTCGCGCGCTGCGGCGAGGCCCTCACCGAGTGCCGGACCGGGCGCGACGCCTGCCGCGAGGAGGTCGTCGCCGGTGATCACAGGGCGGACGCCGCGCAGCTCGGTCAGCCAGCGCTCGGCAGCGGCGCCGTCGGGTGCTGCGGCGACCGCGGCCAGCGGCAGTCCGTCGAACCGCGCATGCAG
>JAEYAL010000217.1 GCA_023404805.1 Actinomycetes bacterium
CGACTACATGGGGCGGCTCGCGGCCGACCACGACTGCGCCCTGTCGCACCCGCTGCTCGACCCGGCCGTGCTGGCGGCCGTCGGCGCTGCCGGTGGCCGCGCGGGGTTCGGGAGCCGCGCCGACGCCCTCGCCGCGCTCTTCCCGACGCTCCGCCCGGCCGCGCTCGTCACCCGACGCAGCAAGGCGCAGTTCAACGACGTCTTTTCGCGCGGCCCATCACGCGCAGCGGCCTCCGCGTGGGACGGAACGGGCCTGGATCCCTCGGTCGTCGACGCGCCGTCGCTGCAGCGCGTATGGCGCGAACGCGTTCCGATCCGCTCAGCGCTGCTGCTGCAGCAGATCACCCTGCAAGGGCGAGCCGCGGCCATCACTCAGCGGTAAGGTGCGTTCGATGGTTGATTCCGTGACGCCGCACTGCGTCTGCACGCCGCCAAGGAATCTTAGAGGCGGGGCATTAGCAGAGCATGTTCGACACGGCACTTGGGATCGCGGTCACCGGCGGCCGGCTCGCAGCGCGCACCGGCTCGGCCGCGACCGCTCCGGCGCGCTTCGCCGCGCGCACGACGGGCCTCGACGCTCCACTGCGCCGCCTCGGCGACAGCGCCGCCAGCCGCGGCCGCACCACCCGCCTGGAGCTCGTCCGCGAGGTCGCCCGCCGCGCCGAGGACGTGCTCGCCCTGCCGGAGGTCGAGCGCTTCATCGACCACGCCCTCGCGAGCCCGCTCGCAGACTCCGTCGTACGGTCGGTGGTGCGCCACAAGGTCGTCGACCGCGCCGTCGACGCGATCCTCACCGACGAGTTCGTCGACCACCTCGCCCGCCGGCTGCTGGGCACCGGCATCGACGCGACCGTCGTCGAGCACCTCCTCGTCGAGGGCTCGGTGCAGCGCGTCGTCGACCACCTCGTCGACAGCGGCGCGGTCGCCGGGATCATCGACTACCTCCTGAGCTCCGGCGCCATCACGCTGGTCGTCAGCCACGCCGCCGCGTCGCCCGAAGTCGAGGACGCGATCCGCGAGGCGGTCAGCCCGCAGCGCGTCGAAGAGATCGTCGGCGAGATCCTCAGCAGCGACCAGCTCGACGTCTGGCTGGCGCAGGTGCTCGCCAGCCCGCGGCTGGAGTCGGTGATCGTCTCGGTGCTGGAGTCGGACGTCGTCCTCGCCGTGACCGACCGCTTCACCGAGAGCGAAGAGATGCAGAGGATCCTGAGCGCCGTCGCGTCGAGCCCCGAGATCCGCACCGCGCTCGCCGAGCAGAGCATGGGTGTCGCGGGCGAGATCACGACGGGCGTGCGCCAGCGGAGCGTGTCGCTCGACGATGCCGCCGAGCGCACCGTGCGCCGGATCCTGCGGCGTCCGGTGGAGGGCACGTGACCTCGCCCGGCACCCCGCACGCGCCGGTGCCGTCCCCGCCGGGCACCCCGCCGCCTGAGCACCCGTTCGGCGGCGTGGTCACGCGCGGCGTGGCGCTGTCGATCGACGGCGCTGCCGCCGGTGCGATCTTCGCGATCGGCGGCGTGATCGTCTCGTTCGCGATCGCCGCGCTGGGCTTCGCTGAGCTGGGCGCCGCGGCGTCGCTGCTGAGCGCGGGCGCGGTCTGGGTCGCGTTCGTGATCGTCTACTTCATCGGCTGCTGGGCGACGACCGGGCAGACGCTCGGGATGCGGATGATGGGCCTGAAGCTGGTCAACGCCAACGGCAAACCGCCGAGCATCTGCCGGTCGACGGTGCGCTACTTCGGCCGGTTCCTCTCGATCCTGCTGCTGTTCAGCGGCTACATCCTAGTGCTGGTGCACCCCAAGCGCCGCGCCCTGCATGACGTGCTGGCGGGCACCTACGTGGTCTACGCCGATGCGCTGCCGGAGCTTGTGGCCGCGGCGCTCGCGGCGGAGGGCGCGGCGGCTGCGCCCGCGATCACGCCGACCGACCAGGCCGTCGGCAAGCCCATCTGACGCCGTGGCCCTGCCGCGGCTCCCTGCCACGCTGGGCTGCCCGCCGCGGCCGGTGCGATGATCCGCCGCGTGTCGCCCAAGGTTGGTGACCGGCTCGAGGACGCGATCGGCCGGCATGTCGATGTCGCGGCAGAGATCGAGCGCGAGGAGGAGGCCGCTGGCCGCCCGCGCCACCTCGTGCGCACGGGCATCTGGCTCGCGATCACGGCCGTCTCGGTCTACCTTGTCGCGCCGTCGCTGCTGAGCCTGCTGGATTCGTGGGACGAGGTCGAGTCGATCGGGATCGGCTGGATCGCGCTCATGGTGGCGCTCGAAGCGGCGGCGCTGGCGTGCCTGGCGGTGCTGCAGTACCTCTCGATCCACGGCTCGCGCTGGGGAGCGATCTCGCGGTCGCAGCTCGCGGGCAACGCGATGTCGAAGATCGCGCCCGGGGGCGGCGCGATCGGGGCCGCGCTCCAGTACCGGATGCTGTCGCGGGCCGGGATCCCGAAGGCGTCGACGGTCGCCGGGCTGACCGCCGCGAACGTGCTCACGTTCGCCGTGGTGCTGGCGATGCCGATCGGCGCGCTCCCCGCGATCATCCGCGGGCTCGTCCCCCAGGGCCTGCTCTCAGCGTCGGTCGGTGGGGCGGCGCTGTTCGTCGTCCTCGCGCTGTTCGGCACCGCCTGTATCGCGTGGGACGGCCCGCTGACGAAGATCGGCAACGGGATCGAGCGCGCGCGCAACCGGATGCGCCGCAGCACCGCCCCGATGCAGGGCCTGTCGACGCGCCTGCTCGGCCAGCGCGACGGCCTGCTCGCGACCCTGGGCCCGCGCTGGCGGGCGGCGCTGCTGGCGGCGATCGGCCGTTGGGGATTTGAGTACGGCGTGCTGGTCGCCGCGCTCGCGTCGATCGGCGCGCACCCCCGTCCTGCGCTGATCTTGCTGGCGTTCTGCGCAGCCCAGCTGCTCGCGCAGATCCCGATAACGCCGGGCGGCCTCGGCTTCGTGGAGGCCGGCCTGGCCGCCACGCTCGTGCTCGCCGGCGTGTCGGGCCCGGATGCCGCCGTCGCCACCTTCGCGTACCGCCTGATCTCGTACTGGCTGCCGCTCCCGGTCGGGCTCGCGGCCTTCCTCGTCGACCGGCGCCGCGGCCCTCCGGCGTCAACGGTCACCCCGGCCGAATGAGCCGTTCTCACCCCTCTTCCGCACAGGATTGCCCCCGTGACCGACGTTCAAGCTGACCAGGCTGGCGAGTCCAAGCCGGTCTTCCCGACCACCGTCCCCATCCCGCCGGCGCCCGAACGCCCGCAGGCGTACGCGGTCCTGATCCCGTTTCGCACGCTGCTGGTGGTCACGGCGTTCGGCGCGTTCATCCTGTTGACGGTCGTCGCGGCGCCGACGTTGCTGTCGATCATGGTGGCCGCGGTGCTGGCGCTCGGCCTCGACCCCGTGGTGGCGCGCCTGACCGCCCGCGGCTGGTCGCGCGGCGTGGCGTCCCTCACGACGTTCGCGGGTCTGTTCGTCGGCGTCCTGCTGCTCATCCTCGTGACGGCTGGCCCGCTCTGGGAGCAGATCGTCGCATTCGTGAAGGAGCTGCCGGCGTACTGGGAGGAGCTGAGCTCGAAACCCGGGTTCCAGGACATCCTCGACGCGCTCGGCGCCGACCACACGGTCGCCAACGCCCTGAAGGAGCTTGCGGCCGGCTTGCCGGATGCCGCCAGCGCTGTCCTCGGCGTGGTCGGCGGCGTGGCCAGCTCGGTACTGCTCGGCGTCACCCTGTCGTTCCTCGCGCTTTTCTTGCTGATGGAGCGGCCCACGATCACGGCCTGGCTGTTCGGGTTCACGCCGCCGGAGGTCGAGGACCGCTGGTCGCCCGTCGTCGAGAACGCGATCCGCACGGTCTCCTCGTCGCTGATCGGCAACGTGGCGATCTCGTTCGTCGCAGGCACGGTCACGTTCATCGCGGCGTCGCTGCTCGACATGCCCTTCCCGATCGTGCTCGCCGTGATGACCGGCCTGCTCGATCTGATCCCTCAGGTCGGCGCGACGGTGGCGGCGGTGATCCTCGTCGCGATCGCCCTCACGGTGTCGACCGAGGCCGCCGTGATCATGACGATCGTCCAGCTGGTCTACCAGCAGCTTGAGAACTACGTGATCTACCCCATCGTCTATCGCCAGGCGGTTGAGCTGTCGGGCTTCACGACGATCGTCGCGGTGCTCATAGCGGGCGCCGTGCTCGGCGTCGTCGGCGCGATCCTCGCGGTGCCGCTGACGGCGGTCATCAAGGTGCTGCTGCACGAAGCCACGCGTCCCAGGCGCGAGCGGATGGAGGCGCTGCGCGCGGCCCGTGGCGACGCGCCGGCCACTGAGGCCGCCGCGTGACCGCGCCGCCGGACCAGCCTGGGGCCGGCGAGTCCGCCACCGCCGAGTTCACGGTCGTCCCGGCTCGCCATCCGTCGGTGTTCCAGCTCGCCCGCGGCGAGCTGGCGCGCCTGCAGGGCGGGTTGAAGAACGCTGGGCTCGCGTTCCTGGTCTTCGTGCCGACGCTGCTCGCGGCGGTCTACCTGTGGGCCAACTGGGATCCGCTCGGCAACCTCGACCAGATGCCGATGGCGCTCGTCGACCAGGACCAGCCGACGCAGGCCGGCGGCCAGTCGGTCGCGGGCGGCGCGGCCATCACCGAACTGCTCACCACCGAGCCGCTGCTGGGCTGGCAGAAGGTCGACCCCGAGGAGGCTGAAGAGGGCCTGAGGGACGGCGACTTCTACGGCATCCTCACGATCCCGGCCGACTTCAGCTCACGGCTTGGGAGTCCGGCGGGCGACACGCCGCAGCGGGCCAGCGTGCAGCTGCGCTTCGACGACGCCAACAACTACCTCGCGGGCGTGGCCGCCAGCGGGCTGGGCATCGACCTGCAGGACCAGATCGACGCGGCCGCCCAGAAGGCGTACGCCGACGCGGCGTTCGCCGGCTACGACATCCTGACCAAGGGGTACGGCGCCGCCGCGGAAGACGCCGTCGACCTGGCGGGCACCGCAGGCCAGGCCGACCAGCAGGCGAAGGACCTCTCCTCGTCGCTCGGTGATCTCAAAAGCGACGCGCGCGACGCGAAGTCGGAGGCCAAAGACCTGGCGGCGAGCGTCGACGGCTTGAGCAAAGGCCTGCAGGATTCTTCCGATGCCGTGCAGGCGGCAGCCGACAAGCTCAAGGACCTGGTGAACGGCAACACCGGCGACGCCGCTGGGACGACGCCGGCCACCACGCCGGACGAGGACGACGACGCCGAGGCTGCCGGCGAGGCTGGCCAGAGCGACCAGCAGGCTGCCGTCGATGCCGCCGTGGCGCAGCTCAGCGACGCCGCGGGCAAGGCGCGGGACAATGTCGACGACATCGACAAGGGCGCGGCAACGGTCGCGAAGGAGACCACCACGGTGCGCGAGGCAGCCGGCACGGCGGACGATGACGGCGAGGCGCTCGCGGAGTCGACGGGAAAGCTCGCGGGCGAGGCGCAGGAGCTCGCCGACAGCCTGCAGGCGTCGACGAAGGACTTGCCGACCGGGACCGACGAGTCGCGCGAGCAGCTCGCCAGTGTGCTCGTGCATCCGGTGGCGGTGAACGTCAGCACGGCGAACGCGGCTGGCACGTACGGCCGCGGCATGGCGCCGCTGTTCCTCAGCATCGGACTGTGGACGTTCGCGCTGCTGGTCTTCTTGCTGCTCCGTCCTGTCGCCGAGGAGGAGTACCGCAGCGAGGCGTCGTCGCTGAGCCTGGCCCTCGGCGGGTGGCTGCCGGCGGCGCTCGTCGGCGCAGGCGGCGCGCTGGTGCTGTTTGTCGTCGGGCTGGGGCTCGGGCTGGATCCGGAGTCGCCGCTCGCCGCGATCGGCTTGCTCGTGCTGGCCGTCGCTGCGTTTACCGCGGTCGTGCAGGCGCTGCGGCTGCTGCTGGGTCCGGCTGGGCTGGCGGTGGCGCTGGTCTTGCTCGTCCTGCAGGTGGCGGCGAGCGGCGGCGTGTATCCGGTCGAGCTGGCGCCGGCCGCGCTGCGGGCGATCAGCCCGGTGTTGCCGTTCACGCCGCTGATCGAGGCGCTGCGCGTCGTCGTGAGCGGTGGTGTGCCGGCGAACGTCGCCCAGGCGGCCGTGGTGCTCGTGGTCGTGCTCGTCGTCGGGTTGGCTGTCTCTGCGGCGGCGGTTTCGCGCCGCCGCAAGGACGCCGCTGTTTCGTCCGCGCCGATCTCCGTCTGATCGCCATTCAGATCCAGCGCCCAGACGCCAAGGAGATCCGGCAGCGGATCGAGACGACGATCCTGAATCGCGTCTCGCCGGAGCGCACGCGGCGCGCGACGATGACCGAGCGCCTCACGGTGAGCTTGATGCCGTGGCATCGCCTCGTCCTCGTGAACCGCGTGCTGGAGATCATCGGCAAGATCGCGACCTTCGTCTGGTTCACCACCATCGCCGCGATCATCCTCGGCTTCGACATGCGCGACGCCGTTTCGGGCGCCTTCAACTCCGGCCGCCCGATCGAGGGCATCTTCGCCCTCAGCATCCTGATCCCGACGGTGATCTTCCTGCTCATCCGCTCGGCCGTCGGCTACTGCCGCTGGCGCGTGCAGCGCGAGCTCTGGCGCCGCGACGTCAAGCGGCTCTCGCGCCTCGCCCGCGACGCTGGCGCCTCCATCGAAGAGGTGGAGCCCAAGCGCTCGATGGTCGACGTCCTCAAGGAAGCCAGCGCCAGCGTGGCGGCGCGCAGCGGCCGCGGAGGCGGCGCGGGCGGCGCGGGCGGCGCACGCGACGCTCCGGAGACTGTCGACGACGACGCCGACCGCTAGAGACGGCGACGCTCAGCCGCTGAGCGACGCCAGGAGACGACGCTGGGCGAAGATGAGCGCGGGCCGTGTCGAGTTACGCCCTCTGCTGGGCGTGGACGGGCGCACTCCCGCTCCCGATTACGCCGTCCACAGACTGTGCCACGTCCTGACGTCGGCGTCGGGCCACAGCCTCTACGAGGCGTATCTTGGCGCACGTTGACCACGTTTTACGCCCTCAGCAGGGCGTAATGCGGGACGCATCTTGGGGTACGCGCACGACCGGGTCACCTGACGGCGGCCCGAGAACGACGAAGGGCGCCCGCCGGGCGCCCTTCGTCGTTGCTGAGCCTCCGAGCGGACTTGAACCGCTGACCCCTTCATGACGAGTGCCAGCCCGCCGCAGGCGTGACCGACTCTGAAGCCTCCGAGCGGACTTGAACCGCTGACCCCTTCATTACGAGTGAAGTGCTCTACCAGCTGAGCTACGGAGGCGAGGTTCCGGGATGGTACCGAGGAACGGCGCGGGGCGCCGGCTCGTCGCGTGCGCGGCGTCACGGGACCGCTTTTCGGGCCGCTTGAACCGCTTCATACCGAACATCCGGCCAGACGCTGTTCGGCGCGTTTCTGGCGCATCGCTACGGCGAAGTAGCTTGCGCCAACGCCGCGAGTCCGTTGGGACGGCCATGCGGATGGGGACGGACAACTGAAGAGGGGGATCGCTGTGCCGCTGGTGGAACTTACCGCCGGACCGATCAGCTACGAAGACACGGGCGGCGACGGCCCGGTGCTGGTGCTGCTGCATGGGCTGCTGATGAATGGCAGCGTGTGGCGCAAGGTCGTGCCCGAACTGGAGGACGGGCACCGCTGCATCACGCCGACCCTGCCCCTGGGCAGCCATCGCATCCCGATGCGGCGCGACGCTGATCTCTCGTTGACCGGTCTGGCGGCGCTCGTCGCGGAGTTCCTGGAGGCGCTCGACCTCAACGACGTGACGCTGGTCTTCAACGACTGGTCGCCGGGCCAAGTGCTCGTCGCTTCGGGCCGCACCGAGCGGATCGGGCGGCTCGTGTTCGTCGCCTGCGAAGCGTTTGAGAACTACCCGCCCGGACTGCCCGGCTCGCTGGCTGGCCTCGCGGCGCGGGTCCCTGGCGGCGTGAAGGGCGCGACACAGCCGCTGCGCATGCGCTCGCTGCGGCGCAGCCCTGCGGCGTTCGGCTGGATGTCGAAGCGGCCGGTTCCCGACGAAGTGCTCGACGACTGGCTCGAACCGGTCCTCGACCAGTCGGCGGTGCGGCGCGACCTCACCAAGTACGCCCGCAGCGGCCGCGAAGCCCGCCGCGCGACCCTCGCCGCCGACGAGTCGCTCGCGCTGTTCAGCAAGCCGGTGCTCGTCGTCTGGGCCAGCGAAGACCGCGTGATGCCCAGCGAGCACGGGCCGCGGCTCGCCGAGCTGTTCCCCCGTGGCCGACTGGTCTGGATCGACGACAGCTACACGTTGATCCCCGAGGACCAGCCGGTACGCCTCGCCGACGAACTCCGCGTGTTCGTCGCCGAGACGGCCGCAGCGCGGCGCGTACCCCAGATGCGCACCGCCTGACGCCGCGGCGCGGCGCGCCGCTCGGGTCCCACGCAGCCGCCGCCGGCGGGCTCGGGGCC
>JAEYAL010000229.1 GCA_023404805.1 Actinomycetes bacterium
GGCGCCGCCGAGGGCCGTGAGCAGCGCCAGCGCGCCGCCCGCCAGCAGCAGCCGCACGGTCGGCAGCGGGTCGGCCTCGTAGGCGACGGCCTGGTGGTCGGCGCCCTCGCGGGCGACCTCGTGGCGGCGCTCGGTCTGAAGGACGGTGATCGCCTGGGCGGCGGTGACCGGCGAAGCGAGCTGGCTGTAGATGTGCGACTGCGACGCAACCGGTGCGGGCGCCGGTCCGGGCGGCGGCGTGATCGGCTTGGGCTTCGGTGAGACCGGCGGCACGGCCGAAGGCGGGACGGCGGTCGACATCACGTCGACGGGAGCGAGCAGCAGCGGGGTGCGCGGTGTGAGCGTCTTCGCGGTCTTATGGTGCGGTTTGGACTTGGTCTCCGCCGGGCCCGGCTCGAGCACAGGAACGGGCGGGATGACGACGGCAGGCGGGATCGCAGGCGTGGCGGGTTTCGCCGGAACCGGGTCATCGTGCCGGTGCGTCCACAGGAAGTCGCACTTGTTCTTGCCTTCTGGGCCTGGCATGCCGTCCGGCCTGGGCACGATGCGCAGACGCCAGCGCGCGCTCAGCCCGCCCGCTGTGAATGTCGCCCACGTCGTGCCCGCCTTGATCGGGCACAGGATCTGGGAAGCGCCGTCCGCGATCGGGTTGCCCGTCGCCGGGTCGGTGACGACCTCTGGGTCTCCATCCTGCTGCACCTTGCCCTTGACGCGTTTGGTCTTGACCTTCGCGCGGACGAACATGGCGATGGAGGGATCCTCGACGCTGAAGCGCCCTTCGGGCGGGAGCCCTCGAGCGCATTCGGACAGGTCGATCAGCACGCCGCAGAGCGACTCGATCCCGGTGGAGATCCCGGAGCCCGCGGTGACCTGCTCGCCCGCCTTCTTGTCGGACGGGTCGACCCATCGGATGCCGTTCTCAGAGTCCTCGCGCACGGGCACCCACAGCGGCATCGCTGCGCCGACCGCGAAGTCCGTGACTTCCGCGGGCTCGACGCGCCGGACGACGGAGACCGACTCGGCTGACACCGACCCGGCCCCGGCGAGGGCCGGCAGGGAGAGCTGGACCAGCGAAGCGCCGGCCTCGCGGTAATCGGAGAGCGGACCGGTCTCCACCTCATCGTCGTCTCGGTACAGCGAGTCGCGCAGCGACATCCACACGGGAGAAGGGAGGGCGTGCCCGAGCGTGGAGCTGTGGACGAGCAGCAACCTGCGGTCGTCCACCTTGAGCGTGCGCGTGCGCTCGCGCGGGCCGAACTGCTCGGACTGGCGGTCGTCTTCGCCGTCGGTGCTCACGTACGCCGCGACGCCGTGGTCGAGGAGCAGCTTCAGGAGCTGCGCCTGATCGGCGGCCAGGCCAGCCCGGTCGATCGCCGCTGCACCGACCACGACAACCGCGCGGCGCTGCGCAGCAGCATCGTCGAGCACGGCCTCTAGCCATTTGCCCTGCGGACCGCTCAAACCGCCGCGCAGCGGCTCGTCGGTCGTGTTGTCGATCACGACGACGCGGGCGGCACCTCCGTCCTGGCCGGGGACATCGAACGCGTACGCCGCTTCAGCGTCCCGGGCGTCGCTGCCTGGCACGGTCACGTCTACGAGCCGCGGGGCTCCTGGAGCGGCCGAGGCGGCGTCTGCCGGTTTGAGCGGGTCGATGACCTGCTGCACGAACGTTGCGCGTTTGACCGCCGCGTCTGCACCCCTGCCAGCGTCGCCGGTACCAAGTGCCGCGAACGCCGGCGGCCCGCCGGGCTCGCTTCGGAGCAGGTCGGCGTAACCCTGGGCCGCGGCGCGCGAGAGGTCGGTGGCGGCGGTAGTCCGCCCGCCGCCAATGACCACGGCTTGCACGCCCTTGGCCCGAAGCCGGGCACCCGCGGCGAGGGCGAGCTGGAGGTTCGCAAGAGGCGCTACGCGCTGGTCCTCCCGGCCCGTGCACGTCTCGGCGCACGCGGGATGCCCGCCGATCAGGATCTTGATCCGCTTGGCGTCCGGTGCTGGATCGGGGATCGGCGTCGACGCGGCGGGCGCGGGCGCTGCCGCAGCCGCCTGGTCCGGCGTGCTGGCCGCAACTTGATCTGGGGCCGTGGCAGGGGTGGTGGGCCGCACTGCGGTCGGCCACGGCGGGGCGACGGCGAGCTGGGTGTCGTCGATCCTGATCGAGGTTCCGCGCTTCTCGACGAGGCGCCCGTCGCGCTCGATGTAGCTGCCCTCGCCGCCGACGGCCCAGCCGCGGCCTGACGGATCGGTCACGATCGACTGGATCGGGAGCGGGCGCTGCGTGACGTCGATGCTCGACGTGCGCTCCAGCGGCGTCCTGGTCCGGTCGATCCAGCCCGCAGGGGTCAGCTCGGCGAGACGGCCGTCCGAGGCGACGGCAGTGCTCTCGAAGTCGTGGTACACCGGTTGGTTGTTGCGGTCGATCTCGACGATCTGCCGGTCGATCTCGCCGATCCGCGGCCGCCCGACATCGGCGATCGACGCGTAGATCCGAAGCGACTTGGTGCCCTGCGCGGGCGTCGCACCTGGGCGAGCGAGCGCCACGGCGACGACGTCGCCTTCGGCGGGAGAGGCGAGCCGCTCCCACGGGGAGTCTGGTCCGTTTCTGACGTAGCGCGCGTCGACGACGACGGCGCCGTCGGCGAGACCAGCGACCGTCCGGACCTCGGGCGGGCGCCCATCGGCTTCGATCATCGCCGCCAGCTCGCGGTCGATCTCGATCTCGTCGCCGCTCGCCTTGAGGAGGCCGGCGCTTGAGGCGATGTACGCCTGCTTGTCTGCGTATGCCACCTGTCGCAGGTCGGCCTGTTCGAGGACGCCCTCGAGCGGCACCCGCCGAATCGCGCGGAACCCGCGGAACCGGAGGGCTGCGCCGTCGCGGCCGACGGCCCAGCCTTCGAAGTCGGCTCCGTCTCGAGGCTTGCCGAGCCCGTTCCCCGGTTCAGTCGGGCCGCCAGCGCCGATCTGGCCGGCGCCGGAGGGCTCGTCGGAGATCCCTACCACCGGCTCCGTGAACGGGTCGATCGGGCGAGCAGCGACGTCGACGAGGTCCAATCCCTCCGCGCCTTTCACCCGTGAGATCTCGAGGTCGACGTTGGAGAAGTCGAACTGCACGCGGGTCGCCTCGGGGCGCGGCGAGTCGACGCCGTAGAACGCGCCGTTGGTCCCCACGATCGCAAGGCGGTCACCCGGCAGCCATGCGATCGCCCGCAGCGCGCGCCCCTCGTCGTCGTCGTAGTCCCACAGCTCCGATGTCCAACCCCACGTCGGGTCGCGGTCGTCGTCGAACTCGCGCCGCATCGCGGTCGGCGTGAGGACCACGGAGCCCGTGTCGGCCTTGGCCATGTCGTCGGGTGACAGCGCCACGTCGATGGGTCCCTCCCACATCGGCGGAGTCGTGGTCCGGTACGTGCCGGCGTCGACCGCCGCGGCGCGCATGACCCGCGCAGCCAGCCGCGAGCCGCCGGTCCACCCGGCGATGTCGCTCACGAACGCAGCCGTCTCGGTGTGGCCGGTCCCGTCGGGCGTCTCGCCCAGGCCGCCCTCGAGCGTGAAGCGGTCGCCGACCAGCCGGAGGTAGCCGCCCGATGCGCTGCGGTCGCGGGCCGCGGGGCCATCGGCTTTCTGCTCGGTGACCGGGCTCGTGATGATGCGGCCGCCGAAGCGGGAGTCCGCAGCTCCGGGGGCGCTCGGCTGCGCTGCGGCGGCGCCGGTCGCGAGCGCGCCCTGCGTCGCGAACGCCTGTGAGCGGTAGCCGCGGGACGCGGGGAAGCCGGCGGGCAGCTCGTGTGTGCAGAGTTTGCCGTCGTCGTCGAGGGCCTTGGTCGCGTCGGCAGTTGGCGTTGCCGCGACGCAGAACGTCCCGGTCGCGCGGGCTGAGAGCGGGTCGGAAGGCGCCGCGTCTGGGTTCGTCTGGACCGGCGTCGTCGTGGGCGCAGGCTCTGTCGCGGCGGGGTCGGTCGGCGCGGGGCCGGTGGTCTCGGCCGGGTCCGTCGGTGTCGGGGTGGTGGCTGCTGGATCGGTCTGTTCCGGCGTGGTCGGCTCCACCGTGCTGACACGGGCAGGTCCTGGACGCAGGTGGATCGTCGCCGGGACGGTCGCGCCGCCGCTGCGCCGCACCAGCACGTCGATCCACCAGTGCCCTGGCGCGGCGGTGAGCGGGTCGCCGGCCTGGCCTTCGCCGCGGCGGACCGTCGGGCGGACGGCCTCGATACCCGCCGGCAGCGGTCCGCTGAGCAACGGCGACTCGAGCTTCATGGGGCGCCAACCGGAATGGTCGGCCAGGCGCCGGTAGAGCGTGACGCGGTCGGGGGCCGTGTCGTCGCTAGCGACGAGCGCGACCGCGTCACCGTCCGGCGTCGCCGCGAGCGCGACCGGCGTGCTGGCCGGAGCGGCTGGCTGGCCGGCGGCGTCCTGGAAGGGCTCTTCAGACCACGCGTTGCCGTCCCAGGCGAGCACGCCGTCGCCGCCCGCCGGGACCAGCAGGACGCCGGTTCGCCCGTACGGCGGAACCTGCGGTGGCTCGGCGGCACCGTCCGGCGTCGTGGGGGCAGGCTTGGCGTCGGGGAGGTCGATGACGGCCATCGGGGCCAGGTCCGTGGTCGCGTCCGGGTCGGCGATCCGCTCGGCGGGGGCGAGGAGCTCCGCGGGAACACCGGGCAGCAGCTGGAACCTGCCGTCGCTGCGGCGCGCGAGGACTCCGGCGGAGGGGGCCGGATCAGCGACGCGCACGAGCAGCGCCGCGGCGCCGTGCACGGTGGCGTCGCCCGCGTTCGGCGATGCATTGGCCGCACGCTGCGGCTCATTGGGCGCTGCGGGTGGCGATTCGCGGTGGACGGCCGACCCGGCGGGCCGCCACGACCCGGCCGCGAGCGGGTCACCGTTGGCGTCGAGCGGCAGCTCGGTTCGCTTCCACGCCGTGGGCGCGTCCGGCCCGGCGGCCGTTCCGGTGAGGAGGACGTTGACCGGTGGGGTGCTCGGCTGGGGAATGACATCGACCGGGCGCTTCGGCGGCGTCGTGTCCTCCGGTGTCGTCTCGGTCGGTGTCGTCGCTGTGGTCGGAGCCGGAATCCCCGGGAGCGGCGGCAGCACTTGCTCGTCAGGCGTCGTGCCCTTCGGGTTCTTGCCGCCGCCTTCTTCGTCCTCGCCGTCGCCGTCGGGCGTGGTCGAGGTGGTCGACGGCGGCAGCATCTGGTCTCCCCTGTCGGCGACGCGCGGCGTCGTCGGCGTGCTCGGCGGCTCGGCCGTCGGGCCGCGGGTCTGGCCGACCGCCCAGACGACCATGGCGCTGCTGCCAGCATCGGCGCCACCGGTCGTGCCGGGCTCCTCCGGGCTGGTTCCGGCTGGGCTCGAGCCCGCCGGGCTGGTCACGACCGCCGCGCCGAACGGCACGATCTCGCGCGCCGTGCCGACCTGCTCCCCGACGACCTGGGTGGGGCTCGTCGCGGGCGTGGTGGCCTGCGGCGGCGCGTCCTCGGCCAGCGAGATGCCGGTCAGCGCTGGCAGCGTGAGCGCCAGGACGGCCAGGGCCCGCGCGACGCGGGCGTCATGTTGGACCGGTGTCAACCGGCCGTGCCGCTCGGCTGGGCCCCGGGGGTAGGCAGGTCTCGCAGGAGGGTGGCCATCTGCGCCTCGTCGAGGCTCTCGCGCTCGAGCAGCTCGTGGGTGATGCGCTGCAGCACGTGCCAGTGCTCGCGGAGGGTGTCGGAGGCGCGCTGCTCGGCGAGATCGACGAGCGCGCGGGTCTGCGCGTCGATCGTGTCGAGGGTGGCTTGGGCGACGGAGCCGAGGTCCTGGAGCGACGCGCCGAGGAAGACCTCGCTGCTGCGCTCGCCGATGGTGATCGGGCCGAGCTCCGACATGCCGAACGAGGTGACCATCGAGCGGGCCAGGGTCGTGGCGGCGTGGAGGTCGTCGTGCACCGCGGTCGAGAGCTCGCCGAACGCCAGCCGCTCGCCGGCGGCGCCCGCGAGCGTGGTGGCGAGCTGGCGCTCCAGGTCGGACTTGCGCAGCACGACGCGTTCGCGGTCGCCATGCAGCACCGAGGCGACGCCGAGCTGGCGCCCGCGCGCGACGATCGACAGCCGGCGTGTGCCGTTGCCGCCGAGCACCCTCGCGACGACCGCATGGGCCGCCTCGTGGGTGGCGATGGAATGCAGCTCGTCGGGGCTGAGGCGGTGCGTGGTCGTCCGCGGGCCGCCGATGACGCGCTCGATCGCCTCGTCGAGGTCGGCGGATGTGATCTCGCCACGGCCGGTGCGGGCAGCGAGCAGCGCCGCCTCGTTCACGACGTTCTCCAGCTCGGCGCCGGTGAAGCCGGGGCAGCGCCCGGCGACGGCGTCGGCGTCGACCTCGGCGGCGACTGGGCGGCCGACGAGGTAGAGGCCCAGGATCTGCGCGCGGCCGGAGCGGTCGGGCGCGTCGACCGTGATCTGGCGGTCGAACCGGCCGGGGCGCAGCAGCGCGGGATCGAGGACGTCAGGGCGGTTGGTCGCGGCGAGGACGACGATGCCCGAGCCGGCGTCGAAGCCGTCGATCTCGACCAGCAGCTGGTTGAGCGTCTGCTCGCGCTCGTCGTTGCCCTGGCCGACGCCCGCACCGCGCTTGCGGCCGACGGCGTCGAGCTCGTCGATGAAGACGATGGCGGGAGCGGCGGCGCGGGCCTGCGCGAACAGGTCGCGGATACGCGCCGCGCCGACGCCGACGAGCGACTCGACGAACTCAGCACCCGAGACGGAGAAGAAGCTTGCGCCGGCCTCGCCAGCGGTGGCCCGGGCGAGCAGCGTCTTGCCGGTGCCCGGCGGGCCGACGAGCAGCACACCCTTCGGGATCTTCGCGCCGAGCTGCTTGAAGCGGTCCGGATCGCGGAGGAACTCCACGATCTCCGAGAGCTCTTCCTTTTCCTCGTCCGCACCGGCGACGTCCTGGAAGGTCACGGACTCGCCGGACGGGACGCCGAAGCGCGCGTTGGCACGCGTAAACTGCGCCATGGCGGTCGGGCCGCTGCCGGAGCGGTTCATCAGGATGAACCACACGAACAGAAGCGCGATGCCGACGAGCAGATACGGCAGCGCCGTCTTCCAGATGGAATTGGCGGCGGGCAGATAGTTGTAGGACTTGAGAACGCCTGCGGCGCTCTGCGCAGCGATGGTCTCGTCCAGGTCCTTGTGGAAGGTCTCGATGTCGCCGATCTTCGCCGTTGCGGTGCCGGCCTGCTCTGCTTCGCATCCGTAGAGCGTCAGCGTCAGCGTATCGCCCTGCAGAACGAACGACTCGACCCGTTCGTTTTCAAACAGGTCGAGCACGTCAGAATATGCAAGCCTGCTGCCGTTTTGCGTAAGCAGGGACGAAGAGAGCACCACAAGCACCAGCGCCAGGACCGCAACGAGCAGAATGGTCTGCAGGGTTTTGGGCTGTTGGTTCACGGAGGTTCTCCTTTATGTGGAATAGACCGTCTTCAGCGGTCCTGATAGACAGAGGGCTTCAGCACGCCGACGAACGGCAGGTTGCGGTAGTAATCCTCATAGTCCAGACCGAAGCCGACGACGAACGCGGGCGGGACGGTGAAGCAGGTGTAGTCCGGCTTCAGCTCGACCTTGCGGCCGGATGGCTTGTCGAGCAGCGTGCAGATCTTGATGGACGCGGGCTTGCGCTCATTGAACATCTCGCAGATCATCTTGAGCGTGCTGCCGGAATCGATGATATCCTCCAGAATGAGCACATGTCTGCCCTCGATATCATGGTCGATATCCTTGCGGAACGTCAGCTTGCCGGTGGATTCCGTGC
>JAEYAL010000258.1 GCA_023404805.1 Actinomycetes bacterium
CGCCGGCCCCGAGCGCGCGCGAAGCGACTCGACGAGCCGGGCGGCCAGCTCGGCAGCGAGCAGCACCAGCGGCAGCGCCGCCGGCGCGACGGCGAACCACAACGGCACGACCACGAGCTGCGCTGCCGTGGTCCTCGCACCGCCAAGCTCGAACGGCACCTGGCGGAGCCCGACATACAACGCCACGAGAAGCGCGGCGGTGGCGAGCGACGGATCCGCCGCGGCGGTGCCGAGCGACGCCAGCGCCATGCTCACGCCCACGAGCCCCAAGACCGCAAACGCGGCGACCCCAGCCACGCGAGGCGGCACGGACGCGGCGGCGAGCGACGGCAGCGGCCCGGCCGCGCGCAGCGGCATCGGCGAAGCGTCGCGAGGCGGTTCGTCAGGCAGAGGGGTGAGTACGGGATCCACGGGGGATTGGACCTAGGGGAGGCGGGTTGTCTGATGAGTACCCAAGAACGGGCACGCAAACGCTTACGTCGACCAGTTTTCTGCGCGTTTGAGTGATGAGCGCACACGCTCTTTCAAATCGCGCTCAGAACGGCCATTCCGTGGACTCACGGGGCGACAGCGTCACCCGACCGGAGTACGCGACGGCTCAGGCTGCCGCAGGATGCGAGGAGCCGCCCGCGGCGCCTTCGCCACCGCCAGGCGGCGGACCCTCGACCACCTTGGGGCGCTGCGGCAACGCGGCGAGCACGCGCTGCAGCGAGACCACGATCGTGGGATCGAACTGGCTGCCCGAGCAGCGCTCAAGCTCCTCGATCGCCTCGGCGTAGGCCATACCCCGCCGGTACGAGCGGTTGGTCGTCATCGCGCTGAACGAATCGCAGACCGTGATGATGCGCGCCGCGACGGGGATCTCCTCGCCCTTGAGGCCGTCCGGATAGCCACCACCATCCCAGCGCTCGTGGTGCGCGCGGACGACGACGCCGGCCTCGCCAAGGGCGCCGCCGACGCGGTCGAGCATCTCCTGGCCGAAGCCCGGATGCTGCTTGATGATCGCCCACTCTTCGTCGTTGAGCTTGCCGGGCTTGTTGATGATCTCGTTCGGCACGCGCAGCTTGCCGATGTCGTGCAGCAGAGCACCGAACTCCAGGTCGCGCATCTGCGCGGGCGTGAGCTCCAGATCGCGGCCCACGGCCAGCGACAGCTCGACCACGCCCTGCGTGTGCTCGCCGCCGGTGTAGGCGTCGTCGGCCTCCAGCACGTCGCCCATCAGCTGCGCCGTGCCGCGGTAGGCGTGCGACAGCTCCAGCGCCTTCATGATGCGGTCGTCGCGCTCCTTGGCGAACTGCCCGAGCAGCGCGACCAGCGGCACCGCCAGGAGCACCGCCCACGGCGACGACTCCACGGCCAGCGCCAGGAGCAGGCCCACGGGCGCGAGCGCGGCGTCGACCATGCAGATCCACGCGACCGTCGAACGATGCGTCTCCGGGCGCACGCCAAGCGCGGCCCAGTCGCGGAGCGTGCCAGCCGCCGAGTCGACCGCGAACTGCGCGATCAGGGCCAGGAGATAGACGGGGATGTCGGCCAGCGACGGCTCGCCCGGCCTGAACGCGATGAACACGAGCGCCGGGCCGATCGCGTACCAGGAGTCGGACACGCAGATGAACGTCCGGCGCCAGTTGTGCTCATCGCCAGCGCGGGCGCTCGCGACCAGGTTGCCGAGGATCTGGCCGCCCGCGACGGCAAGCGGCAGCAACGCCGGCTCGACCGCGAACCACATCGGCACGAACGCGACCTGGAGCGGCGTCGTCGTCGCCGGGCCGATCGCGAAGGTGACCTGCCAGCAGGCGGCGTACAGCACGATCAGGCCAGCGAGCGCGGGCACATCCGTCGACACGCCCGCCGGGCCGAGCCAGACCAGCAGCCCGCAGCAGATCAGCAACAGGATGCCCGCGCCGTACTCGATGGCCTGCTCGCGCCGCGACGGCGCAGCGCCAGCGCGCTCGCGCTGGTCAGCGTGCAGCTGTTCGAGGAGGGGATCCATGTACGGGGGAGACGTGTGAGGCCACGGGCTCCGCTTCCGTACGGAGCCCACGCCTGGTTCTTCGACGCCCGCCCGCGCGACCTTTACTCGCCTGGCCGACCCGCATCCGAGCCGCGAAGAAGTTGAAGGAGGTATGGCTTCATTCCGGTAGTTCAGTTCCACCAAAACCCGGTCGATAGATGGGCTATCGGCCGTCCCCTTGGCCACCGTCCCTACCTCTCTCGCCCCTAGGAAAACAGAGTGGCCTTCCCCCGCCCCGTTCTCATGACCGCCATCACCTGCGCTGGCACGCTGGCGCTGGCAGGCCCCGCGCACGCGGCGACGAGCAGTTCCACGCAGTGGCGCGTCCTCGCCGAAGCACTCAGCGCGACGGCGACGAAGCAGTTCAACAAGGACACCTCGGTCATCGGCTCCGACATCCAGTCGACGGTCAAGAACCTGGCCTCGATCGTCGCCCCGCAGCCCGACCCTGCCTGCCTCGCGCAGCAGACGAGCCAGCCGTTCGCCCAGTGGCGCGACACCGCCAACTACGTGCCGGTGCCCAACAGCGGCTTCGAGCAGGGCTTCGACAGCTGGATCCCGGGCGGCAAGGTCGCCCTGACGGCTGAGAACAACCCGTACTTCATCTCCGGGCGCGCGGCCGACGCCAAGTCGGCGAGCCTGCCGCTCGGCGCGTCGCTCGCGTCCGCCTCGTTCTGCGGCGGCATCGAGTACCCGACGATCCGCATGATGGCTAAGTCCGTCGGCGGCAAGAGCGCCAAGGCTTCGGTCCTGATCCGCTACACGGGCCGCGACGGACTGGTCGGCGCGCTGCCTCTCGGCACGATCACGGCCGGCTCGGCGTGGGCGCCGTCGGAGATCACCATGACGGCCTCCGGCGTGCCGCTCTTCACCGGCACCAAACTCGGAGTCACGATCACGAGCACCAGCGGCACCATCGCGATCGACGACGTCTACGTCGATCCGTACCGCCGCACCTGAGACTTCTCAAACGTCGGGCTTTCCTCTGGCCCGCAGGAACACCCGGGTCCTTCCAGACCCGGGACACACAAGCCGAGTCCCCTGACTCGGATGTCCGATGGGCCGCCCCTCCCCTGGGCGGCCCGTCGTCGTTCGAGAGCCGGCGCCAAGGCCGCTGCCGCGCTGCCGCGCGGAGCCAGAAGGAGAGAGGGGGATTCGAACCCCCGAGCGAGTTACCCCGCCACATGATTTCCAATCATGCCCGTTCAGCCACTCCGGCACCTCTCCGAGCAGGCGCACAGGTTAGCGATCCGCGGCTCGGCCCGCCGTGTCGGCCATCTGCTGGCAGGCGCCTTCACTCGACTGGTTCGCGCTGGTACCGTCGGGAACGCGATGGGAACCCCTGCGACGCAACCTTCCGGCCGCCGCTATGGCGGGCGCACCGCGGAGGAGCGCCAGCAGGAGCGCCGCGAGCAGCTGATCGAAGCCGGCGTCGAGCTTTTCGGGACGGTCGGCTTCGGAGGCACCTCGATCCGCGCCGTGCTGCGCGAGAGCGGCCTGGCCGAGCGGTACTTCTACGAGAGCTTCGATTCCCTGGAGGCGCTGCTCGTCGGCGTCCACGAACACATCCATGAGGCCGTCGCGAGCCGGGTGATGGAGGCGACCGACGCGGCTGGCAGCGACGTCGAGGCGCGCGCCCGCGCCGGCCTGCGCGCCTTCGTGGAGGCCGTCACGACCGACCAGCGCTGGGTCCGCATCAAGCTGCAGGAGCTTGGCGGCAGCGCGGGCGAGGAGGTCCGCCAGTTCCGGCGCCGCGCGATGAACCGGTACGCCTCGCTGCTCGTGGCCTACGGCCCGCTCGACGTCGCCCTCGCCCGCGGACTGCGGCCGCAGGCGCTCGCGCTGGCGGTGCTCGCCGCGGTCGAGTCCCTGCTCGACGCGTGGGTCGCCGGCGATCTGGACCTCGACCTCGACGGCTTGATCGACCACGCCGTGATCGTCATCAAAGGCACCGTCACGGAGATGGAGCGCACATGACCCAGGCCCCCGCCCAGCCCGGCTCCGCGCTGCCACCGGCACCGCACCGCAGCGACGAGCTGCCACCGAGCCTGCCGCTGAACGGCCCGCAGATGACGCGGCGCTGGATCACCCGCCAGCCGGAGACCATCGTCGAGCTGCACGAGCGCTTCGGCGACGCCGCGAGCGTGACCTTCGCGGGGCGGCGCCACGCGTTCCTCACGCGCGCGCCGGCCGACATCGAAACGCTCTTTAAGGCGCCGCCCAAACACGTGCCGGTCGCCACCGCGGGCAGCCCGATCGGCCCGTTCGTCGGCGAGCACTCGCTGCTCACGCTCAACGGCAAGCGGCATCTGCGCCACCGCAAACTCCTGCTGCCGCCGTTCCACGGCGACCGTATGCGGGCCTACCGCGACGACATCCGCCAGATCGCGGCCGACGAGATCGCGACCTGGAACCCGGGCCACGCGATGGCGCTGCAGCCGCGGATGCAGTCGATCACGCTCGAGGTGATCCTGCGGATCGTGTTCGGCGTCGACGACACGGCGCGCCACGACGCGCTGCGCGACGCCATCGTCCGCATGCTGCAGATGAGCGGCAACCGCTGGCTGATCGTGCCGACGTTCGTCGTCGCGGTCCGCAGCGGCAAGCTGTTCGGTCCGATCGGCCGCTGCGCCGCCGAGGTCGACCGCCTGATCTACCGCGAGATCGAGACGCGCCGCCGAGCGGCCGACCTGGAGTCGCGCGGTGACGTGCTGTCGATGCTGCTGACGGCGCGCGACGAGGAAGGGCAGCCCATGACGGATATTGAGCTGCGCGACGAGCTCGTGACGCTTCTGTTCGCCGGCCACGAGACGACCGCGACGGCGCTGTCGTGGACCTTCGAGCGGCTGGTCCGCCATCCCGAGGCGCTCGCCCGGGCGACGGAGGCCGCGGAGGGCGACGACCCGGACGGCGTGATCGACGCGACCTTCCAGGAGACGCTGCGCATCCGCCCCGTGGTACCGGCCACGGCGCGGCTGCTCCAGGCCCCGATGGAGCTGAGCGGCTACCAGCTGCAAGCCGACCAGCTCGTGATCATCAGCATCCTCGGGGCGTGCCGCCACCCCGACCGCTACGAAGTGCCAGACCTCTTCAACCCCGAGCGGTTTGCCCGTGGCAAGACCGACTCCTACTCGTGGATCCCGTTCGGCGGCGGTGTCCGCCGCTGCGTGGGCGCGGCCTTCGCGAACCTCGAGGGGCGCGAAGTGATGCGCGAGGTCCTGCGCCGCACCAAGCTCGAAGCCGTCGACCCGGCGGACGAGCGGATGCGCCGCCGCAACGTCACGCTCGTGCCGGAGCGCGGCGCGCTCGTGAACGTGATCCGCGTCGACCGCTGACGTCGCGGAGACGGGCGCCTGGCCGCCGGGCCCTGCGCGCGTCGCGCTAGATCTTCCACTCCCCGGCGATCAGCACCGGGATCTCCTCGCCCGCGGTGCTGCGGCCGTACACGTCGATCTCGGGCGAGCCGAGCATGACGTCGATGTGGATCTGCGACGTGTTGATCTTGTCGCGGTCCTCGTCGCCAGCGGTCATCGCGTAGGCCGAGCCGAACGCGACGTGGCTCGCGGCATTCTCGTCGAGGAGCGTGTCGTAGAAGACCGTGCCGAGCGGCCCGATGCGGCCCGCGCCGTCGACCAGTGCGACCTCGCCGAGGCGCGAGGCGCCCTCGTCGCGCTTGAGGTACTCCTTGAGCACCTCGCCGTGCTCCTCCGATGTGACCTCGACCGCGACGCCGCGCTCGAACCGCACCTGCAGGCCCGTGATCGACGAGCCGCCAAGCACGAGCGGGCGCGTCATCCGCGCCGTGCCGCTCGTGCGGGCCGGGTCGGGAGCCGTGAAGATCTCCTCGGACGGCAGGTTCGGCGCGTGGTCGATCCCGCCGACGGTGCGCATCTGCGCGGCGATCCACTTGCTCGAGGGCAGCAGGCCGACGACGAGGTCGGTGCCGGGGCCGCGGAAGTGCAGGCTGTCGAGCTGCAGCGCGGTAAGCCGCTTGGCGACTGCCGACAGATGGGAGAAGCGCTCCTTCCAGGCCGCGACGGGGTCGTCCTCGTCGAGGCGCAGGACATGCCACAGCTCCTCCCACAGGCGCTCGGTCGCAGCCTCCGGCGACAGCTCGGGGAAGACGAGCTCTGCCCACGGGCCGGTCGGACACGGGACCGCCGTCCAGTTCGTGGTCTGGTCGTTGACGACCTTGACGGCCTCCGGCACGAACGGCAGCGGGTCCTTGCCGATGCGCACCGGATCGAGGTCGCCGAGGAGCCCGGGCGCAGCCGGCCCGGTCAGGCCGATGCGGGCGGCGCGCAGCTCGCCGAGCTCGAGGATGCGCTTGCCGATCCACGGCGGCACGTAGTCGAGGGAGTCTTCGGTCGCGTGCAGGACTCGGGCCCGTTTGAGGTGCGGATCGAACCAGCTCACATCGACGAACTTGGCCCCAGCCCGGTAGGCCTCGGCAGCGATCGCGCGCACGACCTCTTCCTTGCCCGGCTCGCATGAAACCGCGACCACCTGGCCAGGTTGCACGTTGGATCCAAAGCGGACGGCGAGGGCCGCAAAGCGTTCGAGGTCTGGCGTCATCACGCCGCAACATAACCGGCGCCCCGGCCTGACAGAGGGTGGACTGCACCGTCTGGCCCACGTTCACCCGGCCGAGACGGCAGACTGCCGTGGGTGAGCACCGTGTCCCCGTCCGATGCCGCACCGACGATGCGGCCGATCATCTGGCGCGGCTTTCCGCTGCACTTCGCGATCCCGGGCATCGTCGCCCTGATCGGCCTGCTGCTGCTCTTGGCGGGCGGCGCTGCCGCGTTCTTCGGCGGGTGGTGGCTGGCCACGGCGCTGCCGATCTCGATCGGCGGGCTGTTCCGCGACCCGCGCCTCTGCGCCGTCCCTGCGGCGTTCTGGCTCCTCTGGCTCGTCGCTGGCGCGGCCGCGGGCCCGGACGCGGCCCTGGCCAACACGCCGGTGTTCGTCGCCCTCGCCCTGGCTGCCCTCGGCGCGGGCGCCACGTACGTCGCCCAGCGGGCCGTGTTCCCCGCCACCGACCCCGAGGCGCTGGAGGCGCACGCGCGCCGCACCGTGCCGACGCTCGACGACGAGCCTGCCGACCGGCCGAGCATCGAACCGCTGCCGGTCGAGGACAGCGAGGGGATCGATCCGGCGCTGGCCGAAGCGATCGAGGTCGCCGAGGAGACTGAGGCTGAGGCCGTGCTGGCCGGCGATGCCGACGCGTCTGAGGACGAGGAGGCCGAAGCCGACGATGCCGACGCAGCGCCGGAGCCCGAAGCCGACGCTGCGCCGGAGCCCGAAGCCGACGCCGAGGCCGAAGCCGACGCTGAGCCCGAAGCCGACGCTGAGGAGGAGCCCGAAGCCGACGCTGAGGAGTCCGACGCCGAGCCCGAAGCCGTCGTCGTGCCGGAGCCCGAAGCCGAGCCCGACGCCGAGCCCGACGCCGACGCCGAGCCCGACGCCGACGCCGAGCCCGAGTCGTCGAACGATCCGCTCGACGAGGGCGGCCATGTCGAGGAGTTCGCGGCGATCACCGAGGCCGACCTCGCGGCGGCCGACACCGACGCCCCGCTGCCCGCCGCCACGCGCGCTGGCAAAGACCAGACCCGCTAGCCGTCTGGCGCGGCCGGCGCCGCCGAGGTGGCTGGCGGCACGGTCTCACCGTCCGGCTCAGGCGCAGGCGGCGCCACCGAGGTCGCGAGCGCCCGGTCGATCGCGCCGCGCAGCTGCGCTTCGCGGGTCGAGTACGCCTGCACCTCGCCGCTCAGCGCCTGCGCGATCGTGGCCAGCTCGCGAGCCCCGCTGGCGCCACGGAACTGCTCCGCGAGCGCGTCGAGCCGGTCGGCTGTGGCCCGGTAGAGCGCGATGAGCTCCGCGTGCTCGCGCGCGACGCTGGCCGGCGGCTCGGCCTGGGCGAGCTCCCCGGCCGCCGCGCGGATCGCTGCCGCATACTGCGCGGTGCTGTCGGCCGCCGACGCCGCGTCGCGGTAGTCGGCGCCTCCGCTGGTCGCGGAGAGCTTCAGGCCGGTGTCCTGCGTGACCTTCGCGACGTCGCTCGCATAGGCGGCCGCCGCCTTCGCCCGCTCAGCCGAGCCATCGCCGCACCCGGCCAGTGCGCCGAACGCCGCCGCCAGCCCCATCGCGGCCACGACGCGCAGCGCGGCGAAGCGCTCGCGCCGGCCTGCGTTCACCGCACCTCAGAGCGCTGCTGAGGATCCGGTGCAGCCGGGCGCACCATGCGCCGGCGCGGAGCGCGGATCTCGCCGCCTTCTGACGGCGTCAGCACGATCGACCGGCGGCGCTGCACCTCGGCGCGGTCGCGGACCGGCTCGAGGCGGCGTTCGGCCAGCAGCGCCGAGAGCACGATCCGCATCTCGATGAGCGCGAAGCTCGCGCCGAGGCAGCGGCGCACGCCGCCGCCGAAGGGCGTCCACTCGTAGGTGCCGGGAGCGCCTTCACCCAGAAAGCGCTCGGGGCGGAACTCGTCAGGGTCCGGATAGAGGTCCGGACGCCGGTGCAGCGCCATCGTCGCGCCGCCGACCATCTGCCCCGGCTCAAACACGAAGCCGCCGATCTCGACGGGCCGCACGACCTCGCGCATGAACACCGGCAGCACCGGCCGGGCCCGCAGCGTCTCCTTGATCGTCGCGTCGATCAGCTCGAAGCGGCCGTCGAGCGCTTCGGCGGCGAGGCGGTCCTGCAGCTCGGGGTGCCGCGCGATGCGCTCGACCGCCCACGCCAGCGACGTCGCCGTCGTCTCGTGACCGGCGATGAGGAGCGTGATGAGCTGGTCGCGGATCACCGGCGTCGGCAGCGGCTCGCCGTCGTCCTGCCGGGCTTGCAGGAGCAGCGACAGCACGTCGCCGCGGTCGAGCTCGTCTGCCGCGCGGCGCGCGCGGATCTCCATCTCAAGCAGCTGGCCGAGGTCGTCCCGCGCCCCGATCACCTTGCGCAGCGGGCCGGTGTGCTCCTCGGGCCGTTTGCCGGTGACCACCGAGCGGATGCCGACGCTGAGCATCAGGCGCTTGTTGCCACCCGCGTCGAGCAGGCGCCGCACGGCCTTCCTGACCTCGGAGCTGCGCTTGTCGTCGTCGATCCCGAAGACGACCCGGACGATGATGTCGAGCGTGATCGCCTGCATCCGCGGCAGGGTTTCGACCGCGCCCTCCAGCGGCCACTTGGCGATGGCCTTCTCGGAGAGCTGGCGCATCGTCTGCTCGTAGGCCCGCATGCGAGCGCCGTGCAGGGGCGGCAGCTGGAGCCGCCGCATCGCCAGATGCTCCTCGCCGTCGAGCACAAGCACCGACGCCTCGCCGACGAGCGGCGCGAGGATCGCGTTGGACCGGCCCGCCGCCAGTACGTCAGCGGGCTTGGAGAGCAGCTCCTTGATCAGCTCGGGGCTCGCGAAGAGCGTGAACTGCGACCCGAACATCCGCAGCGCGAACGCATCGCCGTATTCCGCACGGCAGTGGTCGAGCGTGTCCTGCGGCCGCCGGATCCAGGCGACCGTCTGCCGGAGCGGGTGCCACGGCAGTCCCGGCGGGAGACTTGCGCTTGCCACACCCCAAAGTGTAGAGCGCCGCCGCGCCCAGAGTCGCCCCCGGCGTGAGACGGCTCCGGGTTCGCCACCAACGCTTGGCGGTCAACCCGGAGCCGCGCCGGGCCGAGGCCTAGCCGATGTGGGCCGGACCGGCCTCGAGGTCGGCGTCCTCGTCGTGGATCAGCACCAGGCCGGCGATGAAGCCCAGGACGATCAAACCGGCGCCGATCAGGAAGGCCAGCGACCAGCCGCTGACGAGCGCGTCCGCGATGATCGACTGGACCTCTGGCGGAGCGCCCGCAGCTGAGGCCGCGTCGGCCGGGACCTGCACGCCAGCGGCAGTCGCACCCTCGGCGACGGAGCTCGTGAACTTGTCGTTAGCCAGCGTCGCGAGGATCGCGAGGCCGAGCGCGCCGCCGACCTGCTGCGTGGTGTTGAACAGGCCGGACGCGAGACCGGCCTCCGACGGCGCGACCTTGGAGGTGGCCAGGAACGTGAGCGGCACGAACGTCATGCCCATGCCGATCGCGAGGAACACCATCGGGATGAAGACGCCCGGGAAGTAGTCCAGGTCGGTGTCGAGCAGCAGCCCGAACCCGAGCATGCCGATGAAGGCCGACGCCGAGCCGATCAACGCCGACTTGCGCACGCCGATCTTCGGCACGGCCTGCGAGGCGATCATCGCCGTCGCGATGATCGAGACCGAGAACGGCAGGAACGCGAAGCCCGTCTTGAGCGCGTCGTAGTGCAGCACCTGCTGCATGAAGAGCGAGAGGAAGAAGAAGAACGGGAAGATCGCGGCGAACGCGAGCAGGCCGACCGAGTTGGCCGCCGAGACGCTGCGCACGCTGAAGATCCGCAGCGGCACGAGCGGGTCGCGGTGGCGGCGTTCGATCGCGAAGAACGAGCCGAGGAGGATCACGGCGAGCGCGAGGCTGATCAGCACGGTCGAGGAGCCCCAGCCCTTGGATTCCGTCTGCGTGATGCCGAAGACGAGCGCCACGAGTCCGGCCGTTGCCGTGAACGCGCCGGCGACATCGAGGGCCGGCTTGTCTTCGGCGCTGCTTTCGACGATCTGCCAGAGCGCGGCGCCCACGACGAGGATGCCGAGCGGCACGTTCACGAAGAAGATCCACTCCCAGCTCGTGTACTTCACGAGGACGCCGCCGAGCAGCAAGCCCAGGGCGGCGCCGAGGCCGGCGATCGCGCCCCACACCGACATCGCCTTCGCGCGGTCGGGGCCGTGGAACTCCGTGGTGATGATCGACAGCGCAGCCGGCGAGAGCAGCGCGCCACCGAGGCCTTGGAGGGCGCGCGCCCCGACGAGCCACTCCTCGCTCTGCGCGAGGCCGTTGAGCAGCGACGCGATCGTGAACACCGAGACGCCGGCGATGAAGATCGACTTGCGGCCGTAGATGTCGCCGAGACGGCCGCCGAGGAGCAGGAAGCCGCCGAACGCGAGCGTGTAGCCGTTCACGATCCACTGCAGGCCCTCAGCCGACAGATCGAGGTCGGTCTGGATCGCGGGGAGCGCGACGTTCACGATCGTCGCGTCGAGGATGACCATCAGCTGGCCGAAGCAGACGATCGCGAGCACCAGCCAGCGGTTGTGGTGTCCGCCTCCGTGCTCCTCGGCGGTGGGCTTCTCCTGCGTGCTCATGCGGCCGACGGTACCACCCGGAGGTCGTGCCTCCACTCCTGAGTGGACCAGCTTGTCCGGATGGGGTGGACGGTCCTCCGCGCAGCCCCGCGATTGCGGGGCGAGCCCCCGTGACCCGCGCTGGCGCGTGACGTCTCTCACTGAAGCTCGGGGCCGCGCATAGAGTGGTGTGCGTGCGCCCCGCCGTCGTGCTCGAACGCCATGCCGCGCTAGCGATCCGGGTCCTGCTGATCGGCCTGCTGGTCACCGGCGCGGTCTACGCCTTCCGGGCGCTGCAGTCGATCGTCCTTCCGCTGCTGTTCGCGCTGTTCCTCACGGCGCTGCTGGCCCCCGTGGTCGACCGCCTCTCGCGCCACATGCGCCGCGGATTCGCCGTGTCGCTGGTCATCGCGGGCTTTCTCCTGTTCATCTTCGGCACGCTGGCCTACGTGATCCCGGCCCTCGTGGGGCAGGCGTCGGACGCCGTCAAACAGGTCGAGGGCGGCCTCGACAAGATCCCCGACGTCGCAGGCAGCGTCGGGCTGAACGCGAAGGAGACGCAGGAGCTCTTCGCCAACCTCTCGCAGCGGCTGCGCGAGAACCTCGGCGCGATCAGCACGGCGGTCTCATCGAGCGCGCTGACCATCGCGTCGGCCACCATCGCCGCAGCGTTCGGCGCCTTCCTCACCTTCGTCCTGCTCGTGTACCTGCTGATCGACGGCCGCGGCTTCTGGAACGGCGGCGTGCGCCTGATCGACGCCGACCGGCGGGCTGGCGTGGCCGCGGCCGGCTTGCGCGCGTGGGAGGCGCTCGTCGTGTTCGTGCGCAGCCAGGTCGTGGTGGCGCTGATCGACGCGGTCGGCATCGCGATCGGGCTCTTCATCTTCGGCGTGCCGCTCGTCCTCCCGCTCGGCGTCCTGACGTTCATCCTCAGCTTCATCCCGTATCTCGGCGCCACGCTGTCGGGCCTGATCGTCGCGCTGGTCGCGCTGTCGACGCAGGGGCTCGGGGCGATGGTCGGCGTCCTGCTCGTCGCTGTGGTGGTGCAGCTCGTCGAGGGCAACCTCGTCTACCCGCTGCTCGTCGGCCGCAGCCTGCGGCTGCACCCGATCACGGTGCTGCTGGCCGTCGGGATCGGGAGCGCGGTGCTCGGCATCCTCGGGGCGTTCTTCGCGACGCCGCTCCTGGCGACCGTCGCCGCAGCAGCGGGCCTCCTGCCGGACTTCGACATCGTCAACAAGGACATCGCCGAGCGCCAGGGCGCGCCGCCCGGCGACTCAGGCGCTGTGGCCGCCGACGCCCCGATCTGACGGCGCGTCAATGCCCGGACCGCAGCGGACTGGCCATTCCGGCAAGAATGCTGAGCCATGCCGAAAGAAGCACGCGCGTTCCACGATGAGATCATCGGCCACAACCGCGAGTGGGCGGAGTCCTTCGCGTTTGCCGGCCTGCCGACCGTGCCGCAGCGCCATATGGCGGTCGTCGTCTGCATGGACTCCCGCATCGACGTGTTCGCGGCGCTCGGCCTGGAGATCGGCGAGGCGCACGTGATCCGCAACGCCGGCGGCATCGTCACCGACGACGTCATCCGGTCGCTCGCGATCTCGCAGCGGTTCCTGGAGACGCGCGCCGTCGTGGTGGTGCAGCACACGCGCTGCGGCATGCAGACCTTCAAGGACGACGACTTCCGCGACGACCTCGAGAAGGAGACGGGCCACCGTCCGGAGTGGCCGATCGGCGCCTTCACCGATCTCACGGAGTCGGTCCGCGATTCGGTCGAGAAGATCCGCAGCTCGCCGTTCCTCAAGCACACCGACCTCGTGTGGGGCGGCATCTACGACGTGGAGACCGGTGTCATCACCGAGGTCGCCGCGCCGCCGGAGGGCTAGCGCCCGCCACATCGCATTCACACCCGGCGCTGCACCGGCAGCCGGGTAATAGGCTCAATCTCATGGGACTCACCGAGCAGGTCCGGGTCGCGCCCGGATCTCCCGCGGGGCTCGCGCGCCGCGACCCGGCCGACCTCCTCGGGATCGCCGACGGCAAGCGCCGCGGCCGCGCCCGCGCCGAGAAGGCGGCCGCGCGGATCGCGGAGCTGCAGCCGCTGCTGTGGGCCGAAGGCAAGCGGTCGGTCCTCGTGGTCTTGCAGGGCATCGACGCCTCCGGCAAGGACGGCGCCACCAAGAGCCTGCTGCTCGGCGTGAACCCGCAGGGCACGCAGGTCACGTCGTTCAAGTCGCCGACCAGCACCGAGCTGGCGCACGACTTCCTGTGGCGGATCCACGCCGCGCTGCCCGCGCGCGGCGTCATCGGCGTGTTCAACCGCTCGCACTACGAGGACATCGTCACGACGCAGGCGCTCGGCCTGATCAGCGGGAAGGAGGCCACGCGCCGGATCCACGCGGTGAACGCGTTCGAGCGCCACCTCGTCGAGCAGGGCACCACGATCGTGAAGGCGTTCCTGCACCTCTCCAAGGACGAGCAGCGCGAGCGGCTCCAGGCGCGGATCGACACGCCCGAGAAGCACTGGAAGATGGAGCTCGGCGACCTCGAGACCCGCAAGCGATGGGACGACATCCACCGCTTCTACGAGCACGCGATCGGCGCGACCTCGACCGACCACGCGCCGTGGCACGTCATCCCCGCCGACCGCAAATGGCTGCGCGACGTGATCCTCGGCGAGCTCGTCGCCAGCGCGCTCGAGCAGATGGATCCGCGCGTCCCTCCCCCGAAACCCGAGCTGAAAGGCCTGGTCGTCGAATGACGCGTCAGCAGACCGGCCCCGCCGCGACCGCGCAGCCCTCCCCCGCGCTGTCGATCCCGCTTCCCGGCTTCATCAGCCGGCCGCTGCGCGCGGCCTGGCAGATCCCCGTCGACACCGTCCGCCTGTTCCCCGCGGTCGCCGGGCTGCTCCACCACCTCTCGTCGCCCGACGGCGCGCTGCGCCAGATCGACGACGCGATCCTCGCGATCGCGGGGCTCAAGGACATCGCGCTCGCCCTCGACCGCATCTCCGACATGACCACCGCGCTCGACCGCCTCGCGGAGCTGCAGGACGAGCTCGAGACGCTCGGCAACATGCAGCAATCGCTCGAGAAGATCTCCGAGCTCGAGGCGCCGGTGAAGTCGCTCGCGGCGACCACCGAGGCGCTGCCCGACCTCGCGCTCGCGGCTGAGGCGCTGCCGCGGCTTGTCGATCAGGTCGGTTCTGTGAAGGACGTCGTCCACCACATCGGCGACCGCATCGACGAGCTCACGCCATCGCTGCACGCGCTTGCGGGCCTCGCTCCGACGCTGACCGAGATCGCCGAGTTCGGCGTCGGGCTGGAATCCGAGATCGACGAGCTCGGGGCGGCGCTCGCGCCGATCGCGAGCATCGCCGGGAAACTGCCTGGTGGCCGCAAGGCGGCGCGGGCGGCGGCGCGCGAGCAGGCCGAGCAGGCCGCCGCGCTGGAGGCCGCGCGCGAGCAGTCGGCGAAGCCGCCGGCGCCGGAGCTCAACGGCGGCGGTTAGGCCAGGGAGGCCGCTTGGGCGGCTCGGGCCGCTCGGGCCGCTCGGCCGCGGCCGCCTTCACATGACATCGGCCACCGCGCCGGTCGGGGCGCGGTGTGACAGGGGTGGGTTACGCCCCCCCGTGGCGGCCGGACCCCCAACCGGCGGTA
>JAEYAL010000260.1 GCA_023404805.1 Actinomycetes bacterium
CCCCGGGGGGGCCCACGGGCCCCCCCGGGGCCCCCGGCCCCCCCCCCGGCCTCGCCGTGTACGGCGCCGCAGTCGCTGTTGGTTGGCTGTCGGGCCCTGCCGTTGTTGGCGGGGGATGTGTGCCCCCGGCCCCTGTGGGCGGGTCCTCGGCTGCTTCGGCGCCGGCTGGGTTTGGTTGGGCGTTGCCGGGGTCCTCGGGTGGGGCGTTGTCCGCGCTTGGTTGGGCGGTCTCTGGGCGTTTGGTTGGGCGTTGCCTGGGCGTTTGGGTGGGCGTTGCCGGGGCGTTTGGGTGGGCGTTGCCGGGGCGTTTGGGTGGGCGCTGCCTGGGTCGCTCTTACGCGGGCGCGCGGGTGCGCGCGGGGACTAGTGGCCGACGAGGCGCTCTACGGCTGAGACGACGCGTTCTGCGGCGTGGCCGTCTCCGTAGAGGTCGGGGCGGTCCGCTGGGAGGGGCTGGGCCAGGGCGGCCTGGGCCGCGTCGGCGTCGAGGGCGACCAGGGTGTTCCAGCCGGCGTCGACGGTCTCCGTCCACTCCGTGGTGTCGCGCAGCGTGATGCAGCGGACGCCCGCGACGTAGGCCTCCTTCTGCACGCCGCCGGAGTCGGTGAGGACGGCGGCGGAGTTGAGGAGCAGGCCGCTGAAGTCGAGGTAGCCGAGCGGCGGCGCCAGGATCAGCGAGCGCTCGGCGCGCTCGCGCAGGCCGAACTCGTCGAGGCGCGCGGCCGTCCGCGGATGCACCGGGAGGACCACGGGCAGACCAATGCCCTCGAGGACCGCCAGCGCCGCCTCCAGGCGCCCCGGCGTATCCACGTTGCCGGCGCGGTGCAGCGTCGCCACGGCGAAGCCGCCGGGCTCTAGGCCCTGCTCCGCGAGCAGCTCGGCACCGCGGGCCAGCGACGCCTCGCGCGTGCGGTGGGCCACGTCGATCATCACGTCGCCGACGACCTCGATCCGGCCCGCGACGGACTCCTTGCGCAGCTGGTCGGCCGAGGCCCCGGTCGGCGGCAGCAGCAGGTCGGCGGCGTGGTCGACGAGGACGCGGTTGAGCTCCTCCGGCATCGCCCGGTCGAACGACCGCAGGCCCGCCTCGACATGGATCAGCGGGATCCGCATCTGCGCGGCCGCGATGCCGCCAGCCAGGGTCGAGTTGGTGTCGCCGTAGACGAGCACGGCGTCGGGGCTCAGCTCGGTGAGCAGCGGCACCAGCGCGCCGAGCATACGAGCGGTCTGCTCGGTGTTGGACCCGCCGTGGATGTGCAGCTCGCGCTCTGGCTGCGGCGCCCCGAGCTGATCGACGAAGACCTGGCTGAGCTCGTCGTCGTGGTGCTGCCCCGTGTGGACCATGACCTCGTCGTGGCCGGTCCGCAGAAGCGGCGAGACGGCGGCCGCCTTCACGAACTGCGGACGGTTGCCGATGACGGTCACTACGCGCACTGCCGCACCCTATCCAGCGGCGCCCGCGCGCGCCGGGGGACCGCTCGACTGATTGGAGCGTCCAGTTTGTTCTCCGGACATCGGCGAACGGCCGAACTTTGGGCGTCCGTACAGACTCGTCACCCCGAAAATGCCCCATGAAATGGGGACAGCGTTATATATCGCTTACCGAACGCTCGCAATCTTCTGAGAGCTATGACGACGCTATCTCTAGAACATACGGCCAGACGTTTGGTCCCCCGAAAGCCCGTTCTCTTGACGATCGGCAAGAAACTCGGGGCGCGTTGTTGCGCACGCAACCACTACGGGAAATTGCTATTCCCCGCGCCGCGGAATCGGTGGTACAACCGTTCCCACGGGGGTTGCAGTGAACCTGACTTCGGTCGATTCACTCTCGCTCGGTCGCCGCGAGCTACAGGGGGAGCGCGGCGACCGGGTCCCCCCCGGCTGTCCGGCTTCGGTCAGGCAGCGATGATCGTCGGCGGCTGAGCCTCGGGCCGACGCGCCGGAGCTCAGCCGCCGCCGATTCTCCGCACGCGGATGCCCGCGTTGCCGAGGGCGGTGGCGTCGAGCGTGCCGCGGCCGTCGATCACGGCCTGCGCTCCGGGCACCTGCTCCGGACGCAGCGCGCGGTACTCGGCGTGGTCGGCCTGCACGATGGCGCCGTCGACCGGCTGGCCGTCCCAGCTCGGGAGGCCGAGCCCGGCGAGCGCCTCGTCGTCGTAGAGCGGGTCGACGACCTGGGCCGTCGCTCCCCGCTGCTCCAGCTCCTTGACCAGCGGGAACACGCCGCTGAAGGCGGTCTCCCGCACCCCGCCGCGGTAGGCGGCGCCGAGGACCAGGACGCGCTTGCCCGCCAGCGGCGCGAGGTCGCGCTCGAGCAGGTCGATGGCGTGCGCGGGCATCTCCTCATTGACGATGCGGCCGTGCGCGACGAGCTTGGCGTCCGGGTCGCCCGCGAGGTAGAAGCGCGGGTAGACGGGGATGCAGTGGCCGCCGACGGCGACACCCGGCCGGTGCACATGGCTGTACGGCTGCGAGTTGGCGGCGTCGATGACGGGGCCGAGGTCGATGCCGACGCGGTCGGCGTACTTCGCGAACTCGTTCGCGAGCGCGATGTTGACCTCGCGGTAGGTCGTCTCGACGAGCTTCGTCAGCTCGGCCGCCTCAGCGGAGCCCAGCTCGCGCACGTCGGCGGTGAGGAAGTCGCGGTAGAGCGCGGCGACGCGGCGCTCGCAGGCCAGCGTCACGCCGCCGACGAGCTTGGGGTAGTTCGCGAGGTCGGCGAAGATCCGGCCCGAGAAGACGCGCTCGGGGCTGAACGCCACGTTCAGCTCGACGCCGAGCTCCAGGCCGCTCAGTTCGACCAGCCGCGGGGCGATGCGCTCGCGGGTGGTGCCGACGGGCACGGTCGTCTCGAGCGCGAAGCAGCTGCCGTCCTTGAGGTGCGGGCCGACGGCGCCGACGACGGCGTCGATCGCGCGCCAGTCGGGCACGCCTTCTTGGTCGACCACCAGCGGCGGCACCGCGATGACGAGGTCGGCCTGCGGGATCGCGTCGGCGGGATCGGTCGTGGCGCGCAGCCGGCCCGAAGCGACCAGCTTCGCGAGGGCCTCGTCGAGCCCGGCTTCGCCGGGGAACGGCGCTTGGCCCGCGTTGATCTGGTCGACGACGCCAGCGTCGATGTCGACGCCGACGACGGCGTGGCCGGCGGCGGCGATCTGCACGGCGAGCGGCAGCCCGATCTTGCCCAGGGCGACGACGGCCGCGTTCATCTCGCGCGCCGGCTGGGGGACGGAAGGCGCTGCGATCGTCTCTGGCACAGCGGGGTAGGCTACCGGCGCATGCAGCCAGAGCCCGCCCAGGCCCTTGATCCGCAGGCGCGGATCGCCGCCGACGCCCGGCTCGGCAGCGGCGTCGTCGTCGGCGCCCACGCCGAGATCGGCGCCGGCGCGGAGCTCGGGCCGAACACCGTGATCGGCGCGGGCGTACGCGTCGGCGCCGGCTGCCGGCTCGGCGCGAACGTCGTGATCCACGATGGCACGGAGCTCGGCGCCGGCTGCCTGATCCAGGACGGCGCGGTGCTCGGCAAGCAGCCAGCGCTGGCGCGGACGTCGTCGCTGCGCACGAGCGAGCCGCTGGCGCCGCTGGTGCTCGGCACGCAGGTGACGGTCGGCGCGGCCGCAGTGATCTTCGCGAGCGCCGCTATCGCCGACGAGGTCATCGTCGGCGACCAGGCCTACGTGCGCGAGCGCTCGGTGATCGGCGCCAGCTCGGTCATCGGCCGCGGCACCGGCGTCGACCCCGAGGTCGTGATCGGGAGCCGCGTGCGGATCCAGTCGCAGGTCTACGTCACCGCGGGGACCGTGGTCGAGGACGACGTGTTCATCGGCCCGTGCGCGGTGACGACGAACGACAACGCCGTCGGGCGCCCGGCGCCCGGGGAGGCGCTGCGCGGCCCGCGCATCGAACGGGGCGCGCGCGTGGGCGGTTCCGTGACGCTGACGCCAGGCGTCGTCGTCGGCGCCGAGGCCTTCATCGGGGCTGGCGCCGTGGTCACGAAGGACGTGCCGCCGCGGACGCGCGCGTTCGGCGTTCCGGCCCGCGTCGTCGGTGACGTCGATCCGGAGCAGCTCCTCGACTAGCCCGCCGTGCGCGGTGGAGCGGTACCCTCCGCCGGATGCCCGCCGTCTCGTCCGCGTTCCTGGCCCTCGGGTCGATCACCGATCCGATCGTAAATTTCGCGATCGACGTGGTCGACAAAGTCGGCCTCCTCGGGATCTTCGTGATGATGACGCTCGAGAGCGCCTGCGTCCCGATCCCGAGCGAGCCGACGATGATGCTTGCCGGCGTGAACGCCTCCAACGGCGAGTACTCGTTCATCGCGGTGGTGCTCGTCGGCACGATCGCGAACGTGGTCGGCTCGTGGATCGGCTACGCGATGGGCTACTTCGGCCGCTACGAAGCGCTGGAGAAGCACAAGTGGCTGCATATGGATCCCAAGCAGATCGCGCGCGCCGAGCAGTACTTCGACAAGCACGGCAACGTGACGGTGTTCGTCACGCGCCTGCTGCCGATCATCCGCACCTTCATCTCGCTGCCGGCCGGCGCCGCGCGCATGCCGCTCGGGCGCTTCACGCTCTACACCGCCGCCGGCGCGTTCATCTGGATGCTCGGCCTCACGTACCTCGGCTACCAGCTGGGCGAGAACTGGCGTGAGGTCCAGGAGAAGATGCACTACTTCGACTACGTCATCGCGGTTGCGATCCTCGGCACCGCCGTGTGGCTCTTCGTGAAGTGGCGCCAGAACCGCGCCGCCAAGCAGAACGGCGGCGGCTCCGACTCTGACGCCACCGCGGCGCCCGAGCCCGAGCACGTCGGCTAGGACGTGACTCCGCGCGCTCCGGTCCGCGCCGCGCTCGCTGGGGCGCTGCACGGCGTCGTGGAGTGGCTGCCGGTGTCGTCGTCGGGCCATGTCGCGCTGCTGATCGACGCGGCCGGCTGGCCTGAAGCGGATCCCGCGCGCCGACGCGAGCGCCGCGCGCTCGAGGTGGCCTTGCACACGGGTTCGCTGCTGCCGCTCAGCCTCCGCGTCGCCGCCGACGTCCGCGCCGCCCCGTCG
>JAEYAL010000270.1 GCA_023404805.1 Actinomycetes bacterium
GGCCGGCCCAGCTGGACCCGCAGGGCCGGCCGGCGCGCAAGGCCCGGCGGGCGCCAAGGGCGCCGACGGCATCGCGAAGCTGCCGCGCGTCACCTGCAAGCTCAAGGGCAAGAAGACCATTTCGTGCACTGTGAAGCCGCCCGCTGGCGCCACGAGCGTGAAGGTCGCCCGCAGCGGCAAGACCCTCGCTCGCGCCAAGGCGAGCAAGGGCCGCACCATCAAGCTGACGCTGCCCCGCGGCCGGACGGGCTCCACGCTCGCATTCTCGGCCCTGATCGATGGGAAGACGGTGGCGGCGTCAACCGTCCGCGCGCACTGATCCTCCGCGCGCGGCCAGCGGCCGCGGGGGCTCGTCGCCCTGCACTGGTTCGGGTGGGCCGGTCTGCAAGCGACGGCTCCCGCGGCGCCCAAACTTGAACAGCAGACGGGATGGATTACCCGTCTCTGTGCCGGGTAATCCGACCGGTACGCGCCAGCTGGCGTCACTTTGGCGAGCTAGGCGGTCAGCACATCGAAGCCGCGCGCTGCCGCTGCTGCGGACAACGTGCGGTCGAAGCACGCGAACGCCGTGCAGTCCGGGTACGCGTCGCGAACCGCCAGGGCGCTGCTCAGTCGACTGAAGCGCCGCCGCCGGTCTGCGCCTGCACGGCGCGGCCGAAGGCGAGCGGCGACTTCGCCGCTGCGGCGAGGTCGGACCCGGCGTAGGAGAGGCGGAAGCGGTAGAGCGTCGCGGTGTGCGGCGTGATGCTGACCGTGACGGTGCGTCCCTTGAGCTTGGTCTTCTGCGCCTTGACGACCGAGACGTAGGAGCCGGACTTGGTGCGGCGCTCGATCGAGAGGGTCACCGGGCCGCGGCCGGGGGCGATCGTGCCCCGGAGCGTGACCTTCTTGTTGAGCTTCAGCCGCTTGGGCACGGTGAGCGTGAGCCTCGGGACGATCACCAGCTCGACGTTCGCGGACGTCCCGCCGTCGCCATCGGTGCGGGCGACACGGACGTTCCACGAGCGCGTGAACTTGCGGGCGAAGCGGTACTTGCCGGCGGAGTTGGTGCGGGTGGTCGAAACGGTCTGCCACGCGGACCCGCTGCCGACCTGCAGCGCGAGCGCCGTGCTCCTGAGCGGCGCGGCGCCCTGGGTGGCCGTGCCGCTTACGACGGTGTTGTTGCCGACCGCCACGCGCCGCTGCGTCGAAATCGTGATCTTCACCGGCTGGGGCGTGGGCGCGGGAGCCGGAGGCAGGTTCACGGGCAGGGTCGGGTCAGCGGCGGCGACCGACGACCGGACCCCGTCGAGGATCGTGTAGCCGACGTTGCCAGGGCAGGCGGTCTGGCCGACGTCGCGGTGGCCGAAGACGCGCGGCAGCGTCGCCACCTCGCCGGACCGGTAGCGCGAGAGCGAGCCGCCGGCGCTCGTGAGCGCGACGGTGCCGCTGCGGGGCACGCCGGCCACCGCCAGCTTCCAGGCCGCCACGCGGGCGACCGTGGCGATCGTCGCCGGCGAGGGCGCGACGCCCGTGTAGTCGCCGATCATCGAGATGCCAGCCGAGACCGCGTTGAAGCCCTGGGCGTGGGCGCCGACCACGGCGAGCGTGAGGCCTCCGGCGCGGCCTTCCCAGGCGCCGCCGTACTTGTCGACGAGCACGTTGTAGCCGATGTCGTTCCACCCGTTGGAATTGCGGTGGTACTTGCAGATCGCGAGCATCACGGCCGGAACCTGGTCGACGCTGTACTCGTTGGACCCCGCGGTGTGGTGGACCGCCACGCCCTGGACGGAGCCGATCCCGGGCGCCGAGCGCGGCGCGCACTGGTTGTTTGGATCCCAGTCGGCGCGCGGGTGGATCCCGGCCATGTCGGAACGGGCCGAGGCAGCGCGGGCGGCGCGCGCCGTCGGCACGGAGCCGGTCACGTCGACGAACGCCGCGCGGAGGCCAGCCGGCCGCCGCCCGGCCAGCTCGACCTGCAGCCGCTTCGCGGGCCCAGTCCAGAGCGGCTCAGTCGACCCCTCGCGGCCGATGGTCGCCCCGCGCTGTTTGGCCGCTGCGGCGCCCGGGGAGCCAGGCGCCTCAGCGACGCCGTCGGCGCCGGCCTGGTCGCTCTCGAGGTCGGCCCAGTTCGTCCACGAGCCATCGACGCGCTGTGCGCGCATGCGGCCCGTGACCGCCTGGCCGCCGCCCGGCCAGCGGAGCGCAGCGAGCGAGAAGCGGCGCTTGGCGCGGACATCGATGCGGCTCACGCTCGCGCGTGAGGACGCGGAGCTGGCCCGCGCGGCGCCAGCCACGACCGTGCCCTGCGGCAGGACCTGCGTGCGGTACGAAGCGCGCTCGGGTGCGCTCGCCGCGGCACCGGCTGAGACGGCCGGTCCTGCGGCGAGCGCGGCGGCCAGCAGGCCGATCACGCGGAGGCGCCCGTGGGTGCGGGGTGTACGTCGCACGATCATGTCGTCGACCACCAGAACACGGTGGCACAGCATTGGTGGCGGATCTGCAGGGTGTCCTGCGCGCCAACTGGTGCGTGCGGTAGGCACCGGCGGACCTAGTTTCGCGGCGTCTCCGCGAGGATTTCGAGCTCTGCGCGGAGCTGGTCGTCGAGCGGCCAGCCGACAAACACGGCGGTGGTTCCGCCGACTTGGCGCGTGAGCATCACTCCGCGCGGACCCGCCTCGTCGCTGAGCGGATCGGCGCCCTCGAGGACCGTGTAGGCCAGGTTGGCCTTCCCGCGTTGGTAGTAGCCGGTGATGGCGTCCCGGTTGTCTTCGAACAGGTCCGTCCGGCCGCCGATCAGCCGCCAGCCGCGGGCCGACCAGTCCGGGAGGCGCATCCGTCCCAGGCGCGTGTGGCGAGCCGTCGCGGCGTCGTACTCGGGGCCGCGCTGAAGCGCCGCGCCGAGCTGCTGCACGCTCGCGTGGGTGACCGAGTCCTTGAGGACCAGCCCGACCGCCATCACGGCCGCGAAGAACGCCACGAACGCCGCGACGTGCGAGGGCTGCGTGATCCGCCGCATCCCCCCATCATCGCCGGGCGCCCGCCGCGGGAGCGCCGCTTCCCCGCTCCAGGAACTGGTGCTACGCGGTGGCGTGGGGTTTGACACCGCTCTGCCCAGCTGCCACGCTCGGGCGGCGTCCCCCGGAGTGTGTCCCGCGGTCGGCGCCCGTCCACCCATGTCCCGTGTCCGACCGATCGCGCGCGCCGCGACCCTGTGCCTCATCCTGCTCGGCGCCGGTGCGTCGACCGCCGCTGCCGCCGACGATGCGGCGCCGCGCTGGACCGTCGAGGAG
>JAEYAL010000282.1 GCA_023404805.1 Actinomycetes bacterium
GCCCGACGGGGTTCCGGGGGGCGGTTGGAACTGAAGGGTCTGCGGCGGGGCCCGCTCGTGCCCCGCCGCAAGCTTCGGGCGGTCTAGAAGATGCCCGTGATCTTGGACTCGATCGGCACGCCCGGAGCGGCGACGCTCGCGGCGAGGCTGAACTGCGCCCAGTAGATCAGCGGCACGTCGAGCTGGATCTTCGAGATGTTCCCACCGTTGAAGTACAGCTTGTAGGTGCCGTTCGGGCAGACGAACAGGATGCAGATCTTGATCTGGAAGCTCGTGATGAGCCCCTCGCCGAAGATCAGCTTCACCGTCGCGTTGGCGATCTGGTACCCGCCGAACTTGAAGCTCGCCCGACCCGTGAACGAGTACTGGTTGACGTCCATGTTCGGCTTCTCGATCGTGCCCGTGAGCTGGACCGAGAAGAGGCTCGTGACCACGTTGACCGTGCCATCGAGCACGAGGCGGTTGTCGCGCAGCAGCGCCGTGCCGTTGAACTCCAGGCGGTAGCCGTCCATCGGGATGACGCCCGCGCCCTTGAGGTTGAAGTTCCAGGCCGAGTCGATCTCGCCCTTGAAGCTCAGCCAGTTGTCGCCGGTCTTGATCAGCGCGTCAGCGTTGACCCACCAGGTGGCACCCACGCGCTTGACCGAGAAGTTCGCGGTCGCGAGGAGCTGCTTGAGCGACAGGCGCCCTTCGGTGATCTGGAAGGAGAAGTCGCCCTTCTGCGCCTGCACCGCGGTGCCGGCCTTGTTGGTGATCGTCTGCCCGGTCAGGTTGGCGCCGTAGAAGATGACGCCCGAGGCCTTGCCCGACATGGTCGGCGTCGACAGCTGGCCCTCGAAGGTCAGCTTGCTGCCGTCGACCGTGCCGCTCACGCTGGCGACCTGGACGTCGCCCTGCGAGAGCGAACCGGAGAACGTGACCGTGCCGTCCGCGAGGGAAGCGGCCTGGCCCTGGATCCGGGTCGTCACGCCGTTCTGCGTGAAGGACATGTCGACCTGGCCGCCGCCGGTGGCCCAGCGGTCGCCGCGGACGTTGCCCATAGCGATGGAGCCGGAGGCCGACAGGCCCTTGGTCTCGATCGAGCCCGAGGCGCCCTTGAGGTTGTAGTCGCCCTTGAGCGGCTCAACGAGGGTGCCGGCGCGGTTGGCGATCTTCTCGCCAACCAGGTCGGAGCCGTAGAAGAAGACGCCGTCGACAGCGCCCTTGATCAGCGCACCGTTGTAGGTGAACTGGGCGTCGCCCTTGAGCGCGATCTTCTTGCCGTCGACGGTGCCGGAGGCGTTGCCGACGAACTGGTCGCCGTTGGTCAGCGAGCCGGCGAAGTTGACCGCCGGGACCTGCCCGAGGACGTAGTCCACGTCGGCGGAGCCGACCAGCTTCGAAGCGCCGTAGGTCACGTCGACCGAGCCGCCGCCCTTCGCCCAGAACTCGGAGCCGACCTTGCCGAACGACGCCGCGCCCTTGAGCGCGAAGCCCTTGGCGACGATGTCGACCGAGGCGCCCTTGAGGTAGATGTCGCCCTTCGTCGCCTGGACGAGAGCCCCGGCGCGGTTGGTGACCTTCTCACCGGTGAGGTCGTCGCCGTAGAAGACGATGACGTCGACGGTGCCCTTGAGCGACAGGTTGCTGTTGACGAGCTGGCCTGCGGCCTTCAGCGCGATCTTCTTGCCGTCGATCGTGCCGGAGGCGCTGGCGACCTCGATGTCGCCCGACTTGACGGCACCCGAGAAGGTGACGGCCGGGACGGCACCGGTGTACCAGTCGATGTCAGCGGAGCCCTTGACGTTGGTCGTGTTCCAGGTCAGGTCGACGCTGCCGCCGCCCTTGGCCCAGTACTGCGAGCCGACCTTGCCGAGCGAGACGGCGCCCTTGGCGGTGATGCCCTGGGCCGCGATCTCACCCGACGCGCTCTTGACGTAGAAGTCGCCGCGCGTCGCCTGGACCTGAGCCCCGGCGCGGTTGGTGATCTTCTCGCCGGTGAGGTCCGAGCCGTAGAACAGCACGCCGTCGATCGCGCCCTTGGCCGAGATGCCCGAGCTCGTGAGCTGAGCGGTGCCGGCGAAGGCGATCTTGTTGCCGTCGAAGGAGCCCTTCGCGGAGGCGATGGTGACGCCACCCGAGGTGACCGAACCGTCGAACGAGACCGACGGGGTCTGGCCCTGGACCCAGGAGACGCTGGCGGAGCCCTTCACCGTGGTGCCGTTCCAGGTCGCGTCGATCGAGCCGCCGGCCGTGGCCCACGTCTCACCGGCGACCTTCGCCAGCGACACGTTGCCCGAGAGCGAGAGGCCCTTGATCGCGACGTTGCCCGCCGCCGACTTCAGGACGTAGTCGCCCTTGGCCGGGGTGACGTCGGCGCCAGCGCGGTTCTTGACCTTCTCGCCGCTCAGATCGTTGCCGTAGTAGACGACGCCGTCGACCGAGCCGCCGATGGTGAGCGCCGGATCGGTGAAGGACGCGTTGCCCTTCAGCGCGATCTTGCCTGCGTCGAAGGTGCCCGAGGCGCCTGCGACCGTGGTGGTGCCGTTGGTCAGCGTGCCAGCGAAGGTGATCGCCGGGGTCTGGCCGAGGACCCAGTCCGCGGTTGCGGAGCCCTTGAGGTTGGTCGAGCCGTAGGTCAGGTCGACGGAGCCGCCGCCCTTCGCCCAGATCTCGGTGCCGACGCGGCCGAAGGAGGCCTCGCCCTTGAGCGAGAAGCCGTTGGCAGCGACGTCAGCCGAAGCCGACTTCACGTTGATGTCGCCCTTCGCCGCCTGGACCTCGACGCCAGCCCGGTTCTTGATCTTCTGGCCCGTTAGGTCGTTGCCGTAGAAGACCACGCCGTCGACTGCGCCCTTGACCGAGATGCCGTTGTAGGTCAGCTGGCCGGCCGCCTTGAGGGCGATCTTGGAGCCGTCGAACGTGCCGGTGGCCGAGGCGAGCTCGATGCCGTCGGACTTGATCGCGCCGGTGAAGTTCACCGCGGGCGTGGAGCCCTGGACCCAGTCGATGTCAGCGGAGCCCTTGACGTTGGTCGTGCCGACCGTGAGGTCGATCGCGCCGCCGCCCTTGGCCCAGAGCTGCGTGCCGACCTTGCCGGCGGAGACGGCGCCCGAAGCGGTGATGCCGCTTGAGACGATCTCGCCGGAGGCGGCGCGGACGAGGAAGTCGCCCTTCGTGGCCTGGACTTCGACACCAGCGCGGTTCTTGATCTTCAGACCGGTGAGGTCCGAGCCGTAGAACACGACGCCGTCGACTGCGCCCTTGACCGAGAGGCCGGACGTGACGAGCGAGGCGTTGCCCTGGAAGTCGATCTTGTTGCCGTCGATCGTGCCCTTCGCGGAGGCGACGTTCAGGTCGCCGCTGCTGATGGAGCCGTCGAACGAGACCGACGGGGTCTGGCCCTGGACCCAGGAGACGCTCGCGGTGCCCTTGACCTTGGTGTCGCCGTAGGTCGCATCGACCGAGCCGCCGGCCGTGGCCCACGTCTCACCCGCGACCTTCGCCAGCGACACGTTGCCGCTGAGCGCGAGGCCCTTGATCGAGACGTTGCCCGAGGCGGTCTTCAGGACGTAGTCGCCCTTGGCCGGAGTCACATCGGCACCGGCGCGGTTCTTGACCTTCTCGCCGGAGAGGTCGTTGCCGTAGAACACGACACCGTCGATCGCGCCGCCCAGCGTGAGGGCCGGGTCGGTCAGCGAGGCGTCGCCCTTGAAGGCGATCTTGTTGCCGTCGAAGGCGCCCTCGGCGTTCGCCACCGTGGTGTTGCCCGACTTGACCGAGCCCTTGAACGTGATCGCCGGGACCTGGCCCTGGACCCAGTCCGCAGTGGCGGAGCCCTTGAGGTTGGTCGCGCCGTAGGTCAGGTCGACGGAGCCGCCGCCCTTCGCCCACAGCTCGTTGCCGACCTTGCCGAAGCTGGCTGCGCCCGTGAGGGAGAAGCCGCTGGCAGCGATGTCAGCCGAAGCGGACGTGACGGAGATGTCGCCGCGGGTCGCAGCAACTTCGACGCCGGCGCGGTTCTTGACCTTCTGGCCGGTCTGGTCGGCGCCGTAGAAGACGACGCCGTCGACGGCGCCCTTGACGCTGATGCCATTGAAGGTGAGCTGGCCCTGAGCCTTCAGCGCGATCTTCGCGCCGTCGAGCGTGCCCTCAGCCGAGAGGAGCTCGACGCCGTTCGTCTTGACCGAGCCGGCGAAGCCGACGGCCGGGACGGAGCCCTGGACCCAGTCGATCGTGGCCGAGCCCTTGATGTCGGTCGTGCCGAACGAGAGGTCGACGGCGCCGCCGCCCTTGACCCACAGCTCGGTGCCGATCTTGCCGGCCGACAGCGCGCCCGAAGCGGTGATGCCCTTCGCGGTGACCTCGCCCGAGGCGGCCTTCACGAAGAAGTCGCCCTTCGCCGGAGTCACGTCCGCGCCAGCGCGGTTCTTGACCTTCTCGCCGGAGAGGTTGCTGCCGTAGAACACGACACCCTCCACCGCGCCCTTGGCAGCGATGCCGGAGGCGGCGATCGTGGCGTCGGCCTTGAACTCGACCTTGTTGCCGTCGAGCACGCCCTCCGCCGAAGCGAAGTTCGCGTCGCCCGACTTGACCGAGCCCTCAAACGCGACGACCGGAGCGCCGCCCTGCGCCCACGCCAGGTCGGCGGAGCCCTTGATGGTGGTGCCACCGACGGTGATGTCGATCGAGCCGCCAGCCGTGGCCCACGTGTCGCCAGCGACCTTGGAGATCGAGGCGACGCCGGAGAGGTCGACGCCCTTGACCTGGACGTTGCCCGCGGCGGCCTTGAGGACGAAGTCGCCCTTGGCCGGGGTCACGTCGGCGCCGGCGCGGTTCTTGACCTTCTCGCCAGAGAGGTCGTTGCCGTAGTAGACGACGCCGTCGACCGCACCAGCGATGGTGAGGCCGGCGTTGCTGTAGGAGACGTTGCCCTTCAGCGCGAGCTTGTTGGCGTCGAAGGTGCCCTCGGCGCCGGCGACCGTGGTCGTGCCCGAGGTCAGCGTGCCGGCGAACGTGATCGCCGGGGTCTGGCCCTGGACCCAGTCCGCGGTGGCGGAGCCCTTGAGGTTCGTCGTGCCGTAGGTCAGGTCGACGCTGCCGCCGCCCTTCGCCCACAGCTGCGAGCCGACCTTGCCGAGCGACGCGGCGCCCTTGAGCGTGAAGCCGTTTGCGGCGATGTCAGCCGAAGCGGAGGTGAGGTAGATGTCGCCGCGGGTGGCAGCGACTTCGACGCCAGCGCGGTTCTTCACCTTCTGGCCGGTCTGGTCAGCGCCGTAGAAGACGACGCCGTCGACGGCGCCCTTGACGCTGATGCCGCTGATGGCCAGCTGGGCCGAAGCCTTCAGCGCGATCTTCGCGCCGTCGAACGTGCCCTCAGCCGAAGCGAGCTCAACACCGTCGGTCTTGACGGCGCCCGCGAACTTCACGCTCGGGACGGCGCCCTGGACGTAGTCGATGTCGGCGGAGCCCTTGACGTTGGTCGTGCCGAAGGTGAAGTCGACGGAACCGCCGCCCTTCGCCCACAGCGCGCCGTCGATCTTGCCGGCCGAGACCGCGCCCTTGGCGGTGACGCCCTGCGCGGTGATCTCGCCCGAAGCGGCCTTGATGAAGAAGTCGCCCTTCTTCGGCGTCACATCGGCGCCGGCGCGGTTCTTGATCTTCTCGCCGGAGAGGTCGTTGCCGTAGAAGACGACGCCTTCGACGGCGCCCTTGGCGGCGATGCCGCTCGCGGAGACGTCAGCGTCGCCCGCGAACTCGATCTTGTTGCCGTCGATCACGCCCGAGGCGCTGGCGACTGCGGTCGAGCCGGACTTGATCGAGCCCTCGAATGCGACGACCGGTGCGCCACCCTGGGCCCACGCGATGTCGGCCGAGCCCTTGATCTGGGTGCCGCCGACGGTCAGGTCGATGGAGCCGCCAGCCGTGGCCCAAGTGTCGCCGTCGACCTTGGAGATCGAAGCGACGCCGGCGACGTCGAGGCCCTTGACCTGGACGGTGCCTGCAGCCGAGCGGAGGACGAAGTCGCCCTTCTTCGGGGTGACGTCGGCGCCGGCGCGGTTCTTGACCTTCTCGCCGGACAGGTCGCTGCCGTAGTAGAGCGTGCCGTCGACTGCGCCGGCCAGCGAGAGGTCGCTGCCCGTGTAGGAGATGTCGCCCTTGAGCTTGATCTTGCCGCCGTCGAACTCGCCTTCGGCGCCGGCGACCGTGGTGGTGCCGGAGGTCAGCGTGCCCGCGAAGGTGACAGCCGGGGTCGTGCCCTGCTTCCACTCAGCGGTAGCCGAGCCCTTGAGGTTCGTCGTGCCGTAGGTCAGGTCGACGGCGCCGCCGCCCTTCGCCCACAGCTCGGTGCCGGCCTTGCCGACTGCGGTCTCGCCCTTGAGCGAGAAGCCGTCGGCATCGACGTCGGCCGACGCGGACTTCACGTAGAAGTCGCCCTTGGCCGCCTGGACGTCGTCGCCAGCGAAGTTCTTGACCTTCTGGCCGCTGAGGTCGTTGCCGTAGTAGACGACGCCGTCGACCGCGCCCTTGACCGAGAGGCCGCTCACGGTGAGCGTGCCGTCGGCCTTCAGCGCGAGCTTGTTGCCGTCGACCTCGCCCTTGGCGCTGGCGAGCTTGACGCCGCCGTTGGAGACCGCGCCCTCGAAGGCGACGGCCGGGATCTCGCCGGCGACCCACGTCATCGACGCGTTGCCCTTGATGTTGGTGCCCGCGTACGTGAGGTCGACTGCGCCGCCGCCGGAGGCCCAGCGGTCGCCGCCGACGCGTGCGATCGACGCGTTGCCGGAGAGCTCAAAGCCCTTGGTCTTGATCGCGGCCGAAGCGGCGGTCAGGACGAAGTCGCCGCGCGTGACGTCGACATCGGCGCCGGCGCGGTTCTTGACCTTCTGGCCGGTCTGGTCGGCGCCGTAGAAGAGCACGCCGTTCACCGCGCCCTGGATGTTCAGGTCGGGGTTGGCGAGGGTGACGTCGCCCTTGAGGGCGAGCTTCTTGCCGTCGACCGCGCCCTCGGCGTTGGCGATCAGCGTGGAGCCGGACTCGATCGAGCCCTTGAACGTGACGGCGAGCTGGCCGAACGACTGCCAGTCGACGGTGCCCGTGCCCTTGAGCGTCGTGGCCGGCGTGTTGCCGACCGTGAAGGTGGTGTCGATCGCGCCATTGGCGGTGATCCACTTCGAAGCGCCGACGTTGCCGACCTGCGCGGCGCCCTTGACGACGAGGCCCTGCGCGGTGACTTCACCGCTGACCGTCTTCATGAGCCAGTCGCCCTCGCTCGCGGGGACCTGCGTGCCCGCCTTGTTGGCGATGGTGCGGCCGGCGAGTTCGGAGCCGAAGAAGACGACGCCCTCGATGGCGCCCTTGACCTTGGCGTTGCGGTCGGAGTAGGAGAGCTTGCCGGTGAGCGTGGCCGAGCTGCCGTCGAGCGAGCCCTTGGCGCTCGTGACGAGCGCGCCGCCGATGCGGGCGTCGCCCGTGAAGTCGACGGCGAGCTTGAGCGGCTCGCGCGTGTAGGCGATCTTCGCGTAGCCGTTGACCGAGCCCTCGGGGGACGTCGGCTTGGCGGGGATCAGCACGTCGAGGCCGCCCTCGCCCGTGAGGGTCTTGAGGCCGGTGTCGTCGAACTCGGCGGACGCGGTGCCCTGGACCGTCGCCATCGCGCCCTTGTCGCCGAGCTCGAGGAGGCCGGTCACGTCGAGCTTGAGGCGCTGGTTGCCGTCGATGTCGGCGAGGCTCAGCTTGAGGTCGGCGTCCGACGCCGAGAAGCGCTCGGCGCCCTGGCCGATGGTCAGCGACTCGGCCTTGCCGGTGAGGTCGAGGGTGTACTTGCCGTCGTTGTAGAAGAGGGAGCCGTTGAAGCTGAGCGGCGAGCCGCCGATGTTCGGGAGCTTGGTGCCGCCCTCGGGGCTCCACACGTTGAGGCGGAACTTCGTGAAGTCGTAGACGTTGCCCGAGAACTGGAAGACGGTCTTGGAGCCGCCGGTCCACTGGACCTCGATCTTGCCGCGGTAGTAGACGTAGCCGAAGTAGACCTGGACTTCGAACGAGCGGAGGAACGCGTTCTTGAAGACCTCGTCGCCTTCGCCGAGCTGGCCGTCCTCAGCCGCGGACGTGACAGCTGCGAGCACCCGGGCAGCTGCGGTGCCCGCGGGGGCGCCGGTCTCGGTGTCGACGGCGGCAGCCTTGAAGCTGACCGACGCGTCGGTGGCGTTGCAGCTGGCACCCGTGCGGGTGCGCTCGGCGCCGGAGATCTTCGCGCCGCTGTCGAGCGTGACCGACGGGGCGGTGGCCGACGTGTTCCACGCGCGGCAGAGGTCAGCGCGGGTGGTCTCCGCGCTGGTCGCCTCGGCATGCGCGGCGGGCGCGAAGCCGAGGACCGTCGCGAAGGCGACGATCAGAAGAAGGAGCTGCCGGGACGCAGCACCAAGGGAACGGCCGGCGCCACCGTCATGACGGCGCGGGGCGGGAACACGGGACATGAAAGGGCTCCTCCAGAAGCTCTTGAAAAAGGCCGGTGGTGCGTCGGCCAGAGCCGGAGTGTGACAGGCCCCTGGCTGTGTGTCTAGCGACACACCTGAAACTGGGACTCGTCGTAGCGGTTTAGAGACCCGTTCATCCGGCGCAATTGCCATACGGCTGGGCCGAAAACCGGGAACCGGCCGTTACCGGTGGCTTCGCCGAAGCAATTCCTAAGATGAGGGCGATGCGCGCCCTCTCGCTGCACCCCGATGTCGTCGTCGTCACGTCGTCGGTCTGGCAGACCAGCGCGACGCTGGTCCGAGGCCCTGGCGAACAGCCCGAGTCGGTCTGCGTCGACTCGCCCGTGCTGCCCGTTGAGCTCGAGGCCCTACGGGGTCTGGCGGAGAACGGCGGCTTCGACGTGCGGGGCCTGCTGGCCACGCACGCCGACTGGGACCACGTGCTCGGGCGCCTGGCCTTCCCGGACGCCGCCATGGGCGTCGACGAACGCAGCGCTGCGCGGCTCACGGGGCGCATCGGCGAGCCCCAGCGCAGGCTCCGGGAATTCGACGCCGAGTGGTACGTCGAACGGCCCGCGCCGCTGGCGCTCGGGGAGCTGCAGCCGCTGCCCGTTCCGGGGCGTTTGGAACTCGGCGAGCAACAGGCCGAAGTGCACGACGGCGCGGGCCACACCGGCGATGGGCTGGTCCTTTGGCTGCCCTGGGCGCAGACCCTGATCGTGGGCGATTACCTGTCGCCGGCCGAGCTGCCGAGCTGGGATGAAACGGGGTCGCGGCAGGCCTACCGCGAGGCGCTGGATCGCCTGGCGTCGCTGGTGCCGCAGGCCCGCTGGGTGGTCGCCGGACACGGCGGTCCGGTGGGGCGCGAAGACGCCCTGCGGATCCTCGACGAGGACCGCGATTACCTGGAGTCCGGCGAGCCTCCGAGCCGCGGTTCGCGAGCCCTGAGCCGGCGCCAGCATGAGGCCAATCTGGTGGCCTGGGACCGGGCTGCGGAAGCGCTTCCGGAGCCGGTCGAAACGCCGCTGCCGGGGCCTCCGGGAGCGGATTTCGGAACCTTCGAAACCCTCGACCACCCTCAAGTCGTCGTAAAACCCCCGCAAAGCGGTGGTTTTGATGATCCGGCCTGAGGGCCATGACTAACCGTAAACTAGAGGGTTAGGGCGTGATCCATCACGTTGGACTCGAGGTCAAGGCCGACCAGCTGGACGCGTGCGTTGCGTTCTGGGAGCTGTTGGGCTGGACCGAGGTCGCCGTCCCTGACGGTATCGGGGACGCCGGACGGTGGTTGCAGGCGGGCGCCCAGCAGATCCACTTGCTGGTGGTCGATGCGCCGACCGCGCCGCACGCGGGCCACGTGGCGGTCGTCGACGCTGACTTGGATGCCACCGCCGGGCGCCTCGCGGCGGGCGGGTTCGAGGTGCTTGAGCGGACCCGGTACTGGGGTGCTCGGAGGGTCTTCACGCGCTCGCCCGGTGGGCACCGCGTGGAGCTGATGAGCGCTCCGCCTGGCGACGCTGAGGGGCCGGCCGACGCCGCGGAGGGCGCGGAGGCGAGCGTCGACTCACGTGCGCCGGGCGGCGACCCGCCCCGGGGCGCCCCATGATCCGCACGGCGACCGCCGACGACGCCGAGGCCGTCGCCCAGCTCCACCGCGCGTCGATCCTGCGCGGGTGCGTCGCGGACTACTCCGCGGCGCAGATCCGGGCGTGGGTTGCGGTCCTCACGCCCGATGTCTACCCGCGGCTCATCGAGTCGACGTACTTCCGCGTCGCCCTCGACGACGACGCGATCGCCGGCTTCGCCGCGACCACCATCGGCGAGGAGCTCGTCAACGCGGTCTATGTCGCGCCGTTCGCGATGGGCCGCGGTTTCGGACAGGCGCTGCTGGCTGATGCTGAGGAGGCGCTCCGCACCGCCGGCCGCCAGACGGCCCGCCTCAACGCCACCCTCAACGCGGCCGAGTTCTACCGCTGGCTCGGCTACGTCGACGAGGGCGTGGCGAGCAACCGCCTCCCGGGCGGCGTCGCGCTGGCCTGCGTGGCGATGCGCAAGCCGCTCGTCTGAGCGCGCGAACTCCCGTCATCCAAGGTCGTCCAACGACGGCAAACCACGGAAGTCCGCCGCAAGCAGCGCCTGCTCGCGAACTCCCGTCATCCAAGGTCGTCCAACGACCGCAAACCACGGAAGTCCGCCGCGAGCAGCGCCTGCTCGCGAACTCCCGTCATCCAAGGTCGTCCAGCGACGGCAAACCACGGAAGTCCGCCGCGGCCTCAGCCGCCGATGATCAGCAGCGAGCTGCTGGCCGTCGCGACGACCTTGCCGTCCGGGTCGGTGATCTCGGCCTCGGCGAACGAGATCCGGCGGCCGCGCTTCGTGACCCAGCCGCGGGCGCGCAGCGGCACGCCCGCGTGGACGCCGCGCATGTAGTTCACCTTGATCTCGATCGAGGTGTAGCCGACGCCCGCGGGGAGCGTTGTGTGGACGGCGCAGCCGGCGGCCGTGTCGAGCAGCGTGCACATCGCCCCGCCGTGGACGAAGCCGAGCGGGTTGTAGGCGGAGTCGTCGGGCGTGAACTCGAAGACGACCTCGCCATCGGCGGCCTCGATGCCGCGGAAGCCGAAGAGGTTCGCGATCGGCGCCGTCGGCAGGTCGCCGTTCGCGATGGCCGTGAGGTACTCCAAGCCGGAGAGCCGCAGGCCGACCATCGCGGTCGCCTTGGGGTCGTGCCAGGTGACCGTCTTGCGCTGCTCGTCGCCCCAGGTGTCGGGGTGGCCGACCTGGATCGGAGCCGCGGTGTCGTCGCCTGCCTGGGTCATGCCGTCATCCTCGGGAGGGGGAGTATGACGTGCATCATAAACGACTCCGGCCGGGCGGCTCGCCGATGTGGCGAGCGGCCCGGCCCGGTGTCTGTCGCATGCGTCGCAGCGGCGCTCCTGCGGGAGCACCGCTTCGGCACGACGCGTACGCGCGCGGGTTACTTCAGGTCGAAGCGGTCGAGCTCGGAGACCTTCACCCAGGCCGCGACGAAGTCGTTGACGAACTTCTCCTTGGCATCGGCGCTGGCGTAGACCTCGGCGACGGCGCGCAGCTCCGAGTTGGAGCCGAACACGAGGTCGGCGCGCGAGCCGGTCCACTTCGGCTGGCCCTCTGCGTCGGTCGCGATGAAGGAGCCGGGCACGCCAGCGTCGGCGCTCCAGTGGATGCCGTTGTCGAGGAGGTTCACGAAGAAGTCGTTCGTGAGGGTGCCGATGCGGTCAGTCAGGACGCCCTGGGCGTTGCCGCCCGTGTTGGCGCCGAGCACGCGCAGGCCGCCGACGAGGACCGTCAGCTCCGGCGCGCTCAGGTTGAGCAGGTTCGCGCGGTCGACCAGCAGGTACTCAGCCGCGAGGCCTTCGTCACCGCTGAGGTAGTTGCGGAAGCCGTCGGCCTTGGGCTCCAGCGGCGCGAACGAGCCCGTGTCGGTCTGCTCGTCGGTGGCGTCGACGCGGCCCGGGGTGAACGGCACCGTGATGTCGAAGCCAGCATCCTTGGCGGCCTGCTCCACGGCGGCGGCGCCACCGAGCACGATCAGGTCGGCGAGCGACACGCGGATGTTGCTGCCGTTCTGGCCCGCGTTGAACTGCTGCTGGATCGCCTCGAGCGCCGCGAGGACGGTCGAGAGCTCGGCCGGGTCGTTGACCTCCCAGGACCGCTGCGGCTCCAGGCGGATGCGGGCGCCGTTCGCGCCGCCGCGCTTGTCGCTGCCGCGGAACGACGCGGCCGAGGCCCACGCCGTCTTCACGAGCTGCTGCACCGTGAGGCCCGAGGCCAGGATCTGCGACTTGAGCGCCGCGATCTCGGCGTCGCCGATCGTCGTGTAGTCGACCGCCGGGAGCGGGTCCTGCCAGATCAGATCCTCCGCCGGGACCTCCGGGCCGAGGTAGCGCGACTTCGGGCCGAGATCGCGGTGGGTCAGCTTGAACCAGGCGCGGGCGAACGCGTCGGCGAACTCGGCCGGGTTGTCCTTGAAGCGGCGCGAGATCTTGTCGTACTCCGGGTCGACGCGCAGGGCCAGGTCCGTCGTGAGCATCGTCGGGAGGCGCTTCGGGGAGTCCGGCGCCGGACCGGGGATGATCGCCTCGGCGTCCTTGGCGACCCACTGCTTCGCGCCAGCGGGGCTCTCCTGCAGCTCCCACTCGTAGGCGTAGAGGATCTCGAAGAAGTCGTTGCTCCACTTCGCCGGCGTCGTAGTCCAGGTGACCTCGAGGCCCGACGTGATCGCGTGCTCGCGGACGCCCGACTCGTAGTCGCTGAGCCAGCCGAGGCCCTGCGCTTCGAGCGGAGCCGCCTCGGGCTCCGGGCCGACGTGCGCGTCCGGGTCGGCGGCGCCGTGCGTCTTGCCGAAGGTGTGGCCGCCCGCGATGAGCGCGACGGTCTCCTCGTCGTCCATCGCCATGCGGGCGAAGGTCTCGCGGATGTCGTGCGCGGCGTCGAGCGGGTCGGCGTTGGCGCCCGGGCCCTCCGGGTTCACGTAGATCAGGCCCATCTGCACGGCGCCGAGCGGCTCTTCGAGGTTTTTGGCGTCCTTCAGCGCGGAGCGCACCGCGCCCTCGCCGCCGTAGCGGTACTGGTCGCCGAGCCACGTCGTCTCCGCGCCCCAGTAGACGTCCTCGTCCGGCTCCCACACATCGGCGCGGCCGCCGGCAAAGCCGAAGGTCGCAAAGCCCATGTCTTCGAGGGCGACGTTGCCCGCGAGCACGAGGAGGTCGGCCCACGAGATCGACTGGCCGTACTTCTGCTTGACCGGCCACAGGAGGCGGCGGGCCTTGTCGAGGTTGCCGTTGTCGGGCCAGGAGTTGAGCGGAGCGAAGCGCTGCTGGCCGGAGCCTGCGCCGCCGCGGCCGTCGGTGATCCGGTAGGTGCCGGCGGCGTGCCACGACATGCGGATGAAGAGCGGGCCGTAATGGCCGAAGTCGGCCGGCCACCACGGCTGGTCGTCGGTGAGGACCGTCTTGATGTCGGCCTTGAGCGCCTCGAGGTCGAGCGCGTTGAACGCTGCCGCGTAGTCGAAGTCCTCGCCGAGCGGGTTGGCGACCGCGGGGTTCTTGGCGAGGATCTTGAGGTTCAGGCGCTCCGGCCACCAGTTGCGGTTGCCGCCGCCCTTGGCGGGAACCGGGATGCCCTTGCCGTGGGCCACGGGGCAGCCACCGGACTGCTCATCGTTCATCTCGCCGACGACGGCGTCAGGAGTGGGAGACATGGTGGGAACCCCTTGCAGGATCGGAGGTGGACTTGGTGGTGCTGCTCGGTGACGAGACGGCGCCCGCGGGCGCCGCAGCCGTGCCGACGGCCGGGCTCGCCGCGCAGCGAGGGCAGGTGCCCCAGTAGACGACTTCGGCTTCGTCGATCACGAAGCCGTGGTCGTCGTCGGCCGTCAGGCACGGCGCGTGGCCGACCGCGCAGTCGACGTCGGCGATCGCGCCGCACGAGCGGCAGATCACGTGGTGGTGGTTATCGCCGACGCGCGCCTCGTAGCGCGCGACCGAGCCGCGCGGCTGGATCCGCCGCAGCAGCCCTGCCGCGGTCAGGGCGCCCAGCACGTCGTAGACGGCCTGGTTGCTCACGTCGCCCAGGTCGCCGCGCACGTGCTCGATCAGCGTCGCCGTGTCGGCATGCGGATTGGCATGCGCGGCGGCCAAGACGGCGAGCCGCGGACGCGTCACGCGCAGGGAGACCCCGCGCAGCATCTGCTCCAGTTCGCCTTCGGCCAGCACCGCGAGCCACCCTAGCGCATAAATTGGAGTCGATCCAGATTAGGTAGCCGGTTGGTCACAACCCGGCGCCAGAACGAGGTCGACCGTCCTTCCTCTGGGGCTATAGGGCCAGAGGAAGGACGGTCGACACTCCTGCCTGCGCGCGGGCTCGGTCGACGAGCTCGCGCGAAGCCGCACCGCGGGGGCGCCTACGCCGTAGTGAGCACCGGCACGTCGCCGTAGAGCTCGCCGGCGTCAGCCTTCTCGACCAGCGAAGCCGGCGGGGCGAAGCGCTCGCCGTAGGCGGCCTGCAGCTCGCGTGCGCGAGTAACAAACCCAGAGAGGCCCTTCAGGGTGGCGCCGTCTGCGCCGGTGCCCTCGTAGCCGTTGGCGTACTGGAGCACGCCGCCGGTCCATGCCGGGAAGCCGATGCCGAAGATCGACCCGATGTTGGCATCGGCCGCCGACTCCAGGACGCCCTCGTCGAGGCACTTCACGGTCTCGATGGTCTCGATGAACATGAGCCGCTCCTTGAGGTCCTCGAACGGGACACCATGGTCGGCCTTGGCGCCGAACGCCTCGGCGAGCCCGGGCCAGAGGAGGCCGCGCTTGCCGGCGTCGTCGTACTCGTAGAAGCCGGCGCCCTTGAGGCGGCTCGGGCGCCCGTGCTCGTCGAGCATCGCGTCGATCACCTGCTCGGCGGCGTGCGCATCCCACGTGCCGCCCTCAGCCTCGACGGCCGCCTTGGAGGCGTTGCGGATCTTGCGCATGAGCTCCAAATTCAGCTCGTCGGAGAGCTGGAGCACCGGTGCCGGGTAGCCGGCTTGCGACGAGGCCTGCTCGATCGACTGCGCGGGGATGCCCTCGAGCAGCATCGCGAGGCCCTCGTTGATGAAGGTGCCGATCACGCGGCTGGTGAAGAAGCCGCGCGAGTCGTTGACCACGATCGGCGTCTTCTTGATCTGCTTGGCGAGGTCGAGCGCGCGCGAGAGGGCGGCGTCCGAGGTCTGCTCGCCCTTGATGATCTCAAGCAGCGGCATCTTGTCGACGGGCGAGAAGAAGTGCAGGCCGATGAAGTCGGCCGGGCGCGACACGCCTTCGGCCAGCTCAGTGATCGGCAGCGTCGACGTGTTCGAACCCAGCAGCGCGTCAGGAGCGAGGTGCGGCTCGATCTCCGCGAACACCTGCGCCTTCACCTTCGGGTCTTCGAAGACGGCCTCGATCACGAGGTCGGCTCCGGCCGCTGCGGCAGCGTCAGCCGCCGGGGTGATGCGGGCGAGCAACGCGGCGCCCTCGTCCTGGCTCATGCGGCCGCGCTCGACGGCCTTGGTCACGAGCTTCTCGGAGTAGCCCTTGCCGCGTTCGGCGTTCTCGAGTGAGACGTCCTTAAGGACGACCTCGATGCCGACCTTCGCGCAGACGAACGCGATCGCCGCGCCCATCATGCCCGCGCCCAGCACGACGGCCTTCTTCACCACGGCCTTCTCGGCGTCGGCGTCACGGCCGCGCAGGCCGTTGACCTCCTGCAAGTCGAAGAAGAACGCCTGGATCATGTTCTTGGAGACCTGACCGGTGGCGAGCGCCGTGAGGTAGCGGGTCTCGATGAGGAACGAGCTGTCGAGGTCGACCTGCGCACCCTCCACCGCCGCAGCGATGATCGCCTTCGGCGCCGGGTAGTTCGCGCCCTTGAGCTGCTTGCGCAGGTTCGCGGGGATCGCCGGAAGCAGCTGGTCCATGCCCTTCGACGACGGCGTGCCGCCAGGGATCCGGTAGCCGGGGAGGTCCCACGGCTGCTTGGCCTCGGGGTGCTCGGCGATCCACGCCTTGGCCGCCGGGACGAGCTCGTCCTTCGACGACACGAGCTCGTCGATCAGCCCGACCTTGAGCGCCTTGGCCGGCACGAGCTGCTTGCCCTGGGCCAGCACCTTCATGAGGGCGTCGGCGATGCCGAGCATGCGCACGGTGCGGGTCACGCCGCCCGCGCCCGGCAGGAGGCCGAGCGATACCTCGGGCAGGCCGAGCTTCACGCTCGGGTGATCGACGGCGATGCGGTGGTGCGTCGACAGGGCGAGCTCGAGGCCGCCGCCGAGCGCCGCGCCGTTGATCGCCGAGACGACCGGATGCGGGTAGGTCTCCAGGCGGCGCAGGAGGGTCTTGAGGTGGTTGATCCCCGCGGCGAAGCGGGCCGCGTCCTCGCGGCGCACCTGGCGCAGGAGGTTGAGGTCGCCGCCGGCGAAGAAGGTCTTCTTGGCCGACGTCAGGACCACGCCCTTGACGGACTCGGTCTCGGCTTCGAGGCGGTCGACGACCGCCTCGAGCGACTCGGTGAACGCGTCGTCCATCGTGTTGGCCGACTGGCCGGGCGCGTCGAGGGTGAGGATGACGATGCCGTCGTCGTCCTGGGCCCAGGTGATGGTGGTGCTCTCGGGCATGCTGCTGCTCCTAGATCTCAAACGGGCGGGCGGGGCTCAGACCCGCTCGATGACGGTCGCGATGCCCATGCCGGCGCCGACGCACAGGGTGGCGAGGCCGTAGCGGCCTCCGGTGCGCTCGAGCTCGTCGATCAGGGTGCCCATGATCATGCCGCCGGTGGCGCCGAGCGGATGGCCCATGGCGATCGCGCCGCCGTTCACGTTGACCTTGTCCATGGGAAGGCCCATGTCGCGGACGAACCGCAGGACGACGGCCGCGAACGCCTCGTTGATCTCGACGAGGTCGAGGTCGTCGACCGAGAGGCCGGCCTTGGCCAGCGCCTTCTTCGAGGCCGGAGCCGGGCCGGTGAGCATGATCGTCGGGTCGGCGCCGGAGACGGCCGTCGCGAGGATCTTCGCGCGCGGCGTAAGGCCCAGCTCGCTGCCGATCTGCTCGTTGCCGATCGTCAGCAGCGAAGCGCCATCGACGATGCCCGACGAGTTGCCGCCGGTGTGGACGTGGTCGATGCGCTCGATCCAGTGGTACTTCTGCAGCGCGACGGCGTCGAAGCCGCCCATGTCGCCGATCACGTCGAACGCGGGGCGCAGGCCGCCGAGCGTCTCGACGGTCGTGCCGCGGCGCACGTGCTCCTCGTGGTCCAGGATCGTCAGGCCCGACGGGTCGAGGACCGGGACGACCGAGCGCTTGAAGCGGCCCTCGTCCTCGGCAAGCGCGGCGCGCTCCTGCGAGCGGGCGGCGTACGCGTCGACGTCTTCGCGCGTGAAGTTCTCGACGGTCGCGATCAGGTCGGCGCCGATGCCCTGCGGCACGAACTCGGTGTCGAAGTTGGTCTCGGGGTCCATCGCCCAAGCGCCGCCGTCGCTGCCCATCGGCACGCGGCTCATCGACTCCACGCCGCCGCAGAGGACGAGGTCCTCCCAGCCCGACGCGACCTTCTGCGCGGCGATGTTCACGGCCTCCAGGCCGGAGGCGCAGAAGCGGTTGAGCTGGACGCCCGCGACGGTGTCTGGCAGGCCGGCCTTGAGCGCGGCGGTCTTGGCGATGTCCATGCCCTGGTCGCCGACCGGCGAGACGACGCCGAGCACGACGTCGTCGATGCGGGAGGGGTCGAAGCCGTCGTAGCGGCCGAGGGTCTCGTCGATCAGACCGACGACGAGGTCGACCGGCTTGACGGTGTGGAGAGATCCGTTGGCTCGGCCGCGGCCGCGGGGCGTGCGGACGGCTTCGTAGATCAGTGCCTCGGGCTGGCTCATCGGTGCGCTGGCTCCTGCGGTGCGGGGTGCGGGCGGGCAGCTTCGGCGCGGATGCGCAGACAGGGCGTGCCTCGACCGCGCCGCACCTTACCGAACAGCTGCTCGGTAAGCGAGGAGTCCGTCACCTACGTGGCGTCCGGCGGATGTTCGCGTCGCACAATCCGAGGCGCTGCAGCCACGCTGAAGGGCGTCAAACCAAGTTCCAACCGATCAATGGTCCAGTTTCTTGGAGGAGTGTCCGATAATCCAACTGACCGGCTCGCGAACTTCGTCGCGCACGCCTCCCCCCAAGTCCCCACCCGCTGAAAAAAGAGGCCCATTGCCACTTCGTAAGCAAGGCACCCTGATCAAGGGCATCGCCACCGTCGTCTCCCTCGCTGCCGTCTCAGCAGCCGCCCCTGCTATCGCCTCGGCCGCCTGCGTGCAGGCCCCGACCACGAAGGCCTTCACGAAGGTCGGCGACAACGCCGACTACTCGCTCGCCCCAGGCGGCAACTTCGAAGCCGGCACCCCGGGCTGGACCCTCACCGGCGGCGCCAAGGTGATCTCGGGCAACGAATCGCTCGGCTTCCTCAAGGGCTCGATCTCGCCAGGCTCCAAGTCGCTGGCGCTTCCCGTCGGCGCGACGGCGACCTCGCCGGAGTTCTGCGTCGATGAGACGAACCCCTACTTCCGCTTCATGGCCAAGCCCGACAGCTCCATGTCCGGTTACCAGGCGATCGTCATCTACCGCAACGCTGACGGCAAGATCACGAACGCCAAGTTCACGTCCTCGGCCGACATCAAGTGGGGCGACGGCGCCTGGAGCGCTTCGGCGATCAGCCCGCTCGCGACCAAGATCCCGCTGAGCGCCGCCAACCCGACCGCGTCGGTGCAGCTCATGTTCGTGTCGACCGGCAACGCCGTCGCCGTCGGCATCGGCTTCTGGGGCAAGTTCACCGGCGGCGACGTCGGCCAGACCGTGATCGACAGCGTGATGGTCGATCCGTACCGCCGCGGCTGACGCTCCCTTCTCAGCCAATTCCTGCAACGAAGCGGGGGCGTGCGCCGCATCGGCACGCGCCCCCGCTTTCGTTTGCGGTCTGGACGGGCTCGGTTGCGCGCACCGCCCCAGGGGGAGTGAGGCGGCGCGCGCAGCCGAGCTCGTCCAGACCGG
>JAEYAL010000318.1 GCA_023404805.1 Actinomycetes bacterium
CCCCAGCGCTCCGCACGCTGGTGGCGCTCGGCGCCGCCGTGATCGACCTGGCGGACCTGGCTCCGGGCGCGGACCCGGGCCAGGCCCTCGCCAACGTCAACCGCCCTGAGGATCTCGCTGGCCTGCGGCCCGCTCCGCGGCCTCCGCAAGCTCCTTGATCTTCGCGAGGCGGCGGTCCCAGTCGCCCGCGACGCGCGCGAGGATCTGCGCCGCCTCGTCGACGCGCGTGGGCTCGGCGAGCCAGAGGCGCTCGCGGCCGTCCTTGCGGTCGACGACCAGACCGGCCTGACCGAGCACATCGAGGTGTTTGGCGATCGCCTGGCGCGTGACCGGCAGCTCACCGGCGAGCGTGCTCGCCGACGCGGCGCCGTGCGCGAGCACGCCCTCGAGCACCCGGCGGCGGGTCGGGTCAGCGATCGCCGACCAGAGCACGTCCTCGTCGGTCATGCGATCGCCACCCCTTCGGCGACGTACGCCTCCAGGTCGGCGAGCTCCGCGCGCCAGCCGCCCACGTTGCCCTCGGACTTGCGGATCTGCTCGGCGACCGGGACGGCCAGCGCAGCGAATCCGGTTTCGACCACGCGGAGCCGCGTCTGCGGGCCCGTCGGCACGAGCGTGAACTCGACGAGCGTGCTCGTCTCGGGCGTGAGCGCGTTGTCGGCGCCCTGGCCCCAGCGGTACGAGAACGCGCTCGGCGGGTCGAGGCGCTCGATGCGCACCGCTGAGCTGACGCCGTGGTCGGTGAACGTGAACAGGCCCTCGCCGCCGACGCGGACGTCGAGTTCGGCCTTGTCGCCGAACCAGCCCGCGATGTGCTCGGGCTCGGTGATCACCGCCCATACCGTCTCCGGTGCGGCGTCGATGAGGATCTCGCGTTCGATTCGGTCGTGGCTCATGTTGTTGCCTCCCATTGATGCGGCCGCATTGTGCAACCACTAGTTGCACAACGGTAGCACCATTCGCAACCTTTGGTTGCGCTTTCTGTTCAGGCGCCCTGCGCCAGCTCGCTGCCGGTGCCGCCGCGTCCGCCGGGCGCTAGTCCCGCTGCGGCACCTCCGCCGCCTTCGCGATCGCCTCGGCCGGACTGAGGCCCGCCTGCGCCGCCAGCCACGTCGCCACGGGCGCGGCCTGCCGGCGGCTCGAGTGCGCCGCGACGCCGGCGAGCTTGAGCAGCTGCTCGATCTCCTCGGCCGTCGGCGGCGGGACGTCGATCGCCGCCGCGAAGTCAGCGAGCCACGCGGGCACGCTCTCGTCGAGCCAATCTGGTGCGTCAGACATGGCGCCGATCCTCCCACGGACCACCCACGGCGCGAACCGGGGAGTCTCGACCGGCGTCAGACCCTCCAGGACTCCTTGATTGTCCGGCGCGGGTTGGAAGGCCTATCGCGGCCCGGCCACGGCGCGGCGCGGCCGGCGGGCTGGCCCTGCCGGCTGGCTGGCGCGAGGCTCAGCCGCCGATGGCCGACATCGGCCGCTGCGGCGGCTCGAAGCCCGGCTCGTTGATGCCGTGCGTGCGCGGCTTGCGCCAGACGGCATCACGGATCCGCGCCTCGAGCTCCTCGCCGGAGGCGCCGGCGCGCAGCAGGCTGCGCAGGTCGGCCTCCTCATGCGAGAACAGGCACGAGCGCAGCTGCCCGTCGGCGGTGAGCCGCAGCCGGTCGCAGGCCCCGCAGAACGGCTCGGAGACCGACGCGATCACGCCCACCGCCTGCTCCTGTCCATCCGCGTGGCGGAGCAGGTAGCGCTGCGCCGTCGACGAGAGCGGCGCCGGGAGCACCTCCAGGTCGCCGCGCTGGCGCAGCAGCGCCTGCAGGGCGGCGCTGCTCACGCCGTCCTCCGGCGTCCACCGGTGCTCGGCGTCGAGCGGCATCGGCTCGATGAAGCGCAGCTCCGCGTCGACCGACGCCGCTACGGCGAGCAGCCCGTCGAGCGACTCCTCGGTGACACCGCGCAGGGCAACCGCGTTGATCTTGATCGGCGCGAGCTCCGGATACCGCCGCGCCGCGACCAGCCCTGCCACGACGCGGTCCAGGTCGTCACGGCGGGTGACGGTCTTGAAATGCCGTGGATCAGTGGAGTCGAGCGAGACGTTGAGACGCACCCCGCCCGCGGCTGCCAGCCCCGCGGCCTGCTTGGCGAGCAGGACGCCGTTGGTCGTCAGCGCGAGATCTTCCAGACCATCGAGCGCGTGCAGGCGCGCGACGATCTCGGCGAGGTCGCGGCGGAGCAGCGGCTCACCGCCCGTCAGACGGATCGTGCGGATCCCGAGGCCGATCAGCACCTCCGCCACCTGCACGATCTCGTCGGCCGTCAGGTGCTCCTCGCGCGGCTGCCACGGCAGCCCTTCGGCCGGCATGCAGTAGGTGCAGCGCAGGTTGCACCGGTCCGTCAGCGAGATGCGGATGTCGCGGGCGACGCGGCCGTGCTGGTCGACGAGTCCACCCGCGGCCGGCTCGCTCGCTGGAGCGAGCGGCAGGGCGACCGGCGATGGCAGCAGGCGGGACATCGCTACGCACGATAGGGACCGGCGGGTTGGACAGGTGGACACCATCAGGCGGGAAACGGGCGCATTTGCAGCCGCTTGGTTTCGCCGCTGTTTCGGGCCCGTTTCGGCGTCCCACAAGCGGGGCGATCGTTAGCCAACGGGCGCCTCCGTTCTATCCAGTTGGCCAATCCCGGAGGGGGTCGTCTGCGGCACCGTCAGGGACGGGTCGTGGCAACTGTTACGAGCGTGTTTCAGCTCGTGAAACGCACGGTAACAGCGCCCGCCCCACACACCGGAAGACCGAGTCCGGCGTCGCCCCAAGACCCCAAAACGCCTTCGCCCCAAGACCCCAAGGAACCATCCGAGATGCACATCCTCATCATCGGCGGCGGCATCGCCGCACAGTCGCTCGCGGAGGCGCTGCGCGAGCGCGACACCACCGCGCGCATCACGATGATCTGCGAAGAGCCGCGCCTGCCGTGGGACCGCGTCTCGCTCTCCCATCTCCTGGTCGACGGCGACGATGTCAGCGACCTTCAGCTGCGGCCCGCCTCCTGGTACGAGGACCACGACGTCGATGTGAAGGTCGGCACCAAGGTCGTCTTCCTCGACACGGCCCGCAACCTCGTCCGCCTCGACGACGATTCCGAGCTCTCCTACGACCGCTGCGTCCTGGCGACCGGCTCGGAGGCGCTCATGCCGCCGATCCCGGGCATCGGCCAAAAGGGCGTCGTCGCGTTCCGCTCGCCCGAGGACTGCACGGCGATCCAAGAGGTCGCCGACGCCGGCAAGAAGTGCGTCGTCATCGGCGGCGGCCTGCTGGGCCTCGAGGCCGCCCGCGGCATCGCCTCGCGCGGCGCGCCCGTCACGGTCGTCCACCTGATGGACCGCCTGATGGAGCGCCAGCTCGACGCCTCCGCCGCCGCGCTGCTGGCGCCGGCGATGGAAGAGCTCGACGTGAACGTGCTCCTGGGCAAGTCGACCGAGACGATCGTGGGCAACGAGCAGGGCGAGGTCACCGGCCTGCAGTTCACCGACGGCGAGTCGATCGAGGCCGAGCTGGTCGTCGTCGCGATCGGCATCAAGTCGCGCACCGACCTGGCCAAGACCGCCGGCCTGGATGTCCACCGCGGCATCGTCGTCGACGACCGCCTGCAGACGAGCGCGCCGAACGTCTGGGCGATCGGCGAGTGCGCCGAGCACCGCGGCATGGTCTACGGCATCGTGGCCCCGATCCACGACCAGACGCAGATCGCCGCCGAGGCCATCCTCGGCCAGCCTGAGGCGTTCTACGCCGGCTCGATCCTCAGCGCCAAGCTCAAGATCATGGGCGTCGACCTCGTGTCGATCGGCGACGCCGAGGGGTCGGGCGCGACCGTCGAGAACCGCGAGGAGCGCACCTACCGCAAACTCATCGTGCAGGACGGCAAGCTCACGGGCGCCGTCCTGATGGGCGACATCAAGGGCTACGAGCTGCTCCTCGACAAGGTCAAGAACGCGATCGACGTCGAAGACGCGCTCACGCTGCTGGCCGAGGCGAGCAAGGCGAGCGCCGCCGACCTGCCTGAGACCGCGCAGGTCTGCAACTGCAACGGCGTCTGCAAGGGCGAGATCGTCCAAGCCATCCAGGAGCACGACCTGGGCTCCACCGCTGAGGTCGTCGCCCGCACCCGAGCTGGCGCGGGCTGCGGCACCTGCAAGCCGCTCGTCAAGGAGATCCTGCTCGACGTGCGCGGCGGCAAGGTCGACGAGAACACCTACCTCTGCGCCTGCCTCAAGCAGACCCGCGAGGAATGCGCCTCCGCCATCCGCGACCAGAACCTGGAGTCGGTCTCCGAAGTCGCCGCGGCCTGCGGGACGGGCCGCGAGTGCGGCGCCTGCAACCCGGCCCTCGCCTACCTGGTCTCCGAGATCAACCAGAACCGCCACCGCGAGGAGCGCCACGCGCGCTACATCAACGACCGCGTGCACGGCAACATCCAGAAGGACGGCACCTTCTCGGTCGTCCCGCGCATGAAGGGCGGCAAGACGACGTCGGACGAGCTGCGCCGCATCGCCGACGCCGCCGACAAGTACAACATCGAGACGATCAAGGTCACGGGCGGCCAGCGCATCGACCTGCTCGGCGTCAAGAAGGAGGACCTGCCGGCGATCTGGGAGGACCTCGACATGCCGTCGGGCATGGCCTACGCCAAGTCCGTCCGAACGGTCAAGACGTGCGTGGGCTCCGACCACTGCCGGTTCGGCCTCGACGACTCGATGGGCACCGGCATCGAGCTGGAAGGCATGCTCGAGGGCCTCTACACCCCGGCGAAGGTCAAGCTCGGCGTGACCGGCTGCCCGCGCAACTGCGCCGAGGCGTACATCAAGGACATCGGCCTGGTCGCGATCGAGGGCGGCTGGGAGGTCTACGTCGGCGGCGCCGGCGGCACCGAAGTGCGCAAGGGCGACCTGCTCTGCACCGTGAAATCCAAGGACGAGGCCATCTCGGCCGCGATCACGTTTCTGCAGTACTACCGCGAGACCGCGGACTACAAGGAGCGCACCTACACCTACATGGAGAACCGCGGCCTGGAGGCGATCCAGGAGGTCGTGTTCGACGAGGTCGAAGGTCCGGCGCTGCGCGAGCGCTTCCACCTGGCGCAGGCCGCCGCGATCCAGGACCCCTGGCTCGAGCGCCGCAAGCCCGCCGTGCCCAACCAGTTCTCGGAGCTCGACACGGAGGCGCCCGTCTTCGGCGACGCCCCGATGTTCGAGGAGTCCGCCGCCCCCGCGGGGGAGCCCGCTGGCGTGGCTGCCACGTCGGATTTGATCGCCGTCACCTACACCACCCCGGAGAAGTCCTGATGATCCCGACCGAGATCAGCGCCGCCGCCACCGATCTGGCCTCCGATGGCTGGGTGAAGGTCGGCCGGATCCAAGACCTCCCGATGCTCGAGGGGCGCCGCACCACCATCGACGGGCGCCGGGTGGCGGTCTTCCGCCTGCTGAACGACGAGCTGTCGGTGATCGACGCGACGTGCCCCCACAAGGGCGGGCCGCTGCAGGACGGGCTCGTCGCCGACAACTGCGTGACCTGCCCGCTGCACGACCGCCGGATCGACCTGTCGACCGGCGAGATGATCGGCTATGAGGACTCGGTGGCCGTGCACGAGGTGCACCGCGCCGGAGACGACATCTGGGTGCGCCTCTCGCAGACGCCCGAGACCCTGACGGAGGCCGAGCGCGCGGCTGCCGCCGAGACCACGACGGCAGCGGCAGCGGCTTGAGCACCGGCCCACAGGACGTCAAGTCGACCTGCCCGTACTGCGGGGTCGGCTGCGGCATCGTCGCCACCGTCGAGGCCGACCGGCTGCTGTCGGTCCGCGGCGATACGGAGCACCCCGTCAACAAGGGCCGCACCTGCCGCAAGCCGATCGAGCTCCCGAGCGCCGCGCACCACCGCGCGCGGGCGTTCACGCCCCGGCGCCGCGTGGCGCGCGGTGCGCTGGCCGAGACGATCACGTGGGACCGCGCCACGGAGGAGATCGCGCAGCGGCTGCTGGCGATCCGCGAGCAGCATGGGCCGCAGGCGATCGGCTTCTACATCTCCGGGCAGCTGCTGACCGAGGACTACTACGCGGTCAACAAGCTCGCGAAGGGCGTCATCGGGACGAACACCGTCGACTCCAACTCGCGGCTGTGCATGAGCTCGGCCGTCGCCGGGTATCGCGACACGTTCGGCTTCGACGGCCCGCCGCCGGGCTACGCCGACCTCGACGTGGCCGACCACCTGTTTCTGCTGGGCACCAACACGGCGGCCTGCCACCCGATCATCTGGGGCCGTATCCAGGACCGCATCGCCACGGGCGGCGAGGTCGTGGTCGTCGACCCGCGCCGCAGCGCGACCGCCCGCGGCGCGCAGCTGCACCTGCCGGTCAAGCCGGGCGGCGACCTGCCGCTGCTGCTCGGGATGATCCATGTGATCGACCGCGACGGCATGGTCGACCGGACCTACTGCGACGCGTCAGTCGACGGCGTCGAGGCCTTCCTTGCCGAGGCTCGCGCGTGGACGCCCGAGCGCGCGTCGGCCGAGAGCGGCGTCGATGCCGAGCTGATCACCGATGCGGCGCACCGCTTCGGGACGGCGAACCGCGCGATGGCGCTGTGGTCGATGGGCGCCAACCAGCAGACGTCGGGCACCCGAATCAACCGCGCGCTGCATGCGCTGTGCCTGCTGACGGGCAACATCGGCCGCGAAGGGACGGGCCCGCTGTCGCTGACCGGCCAGCCCAACGCCATGGGCGGCCGCGAAGTCGGCGGACTCGCCGACCTGCTGCCGGGCTACCGGAACATCAAGAACGAGGCCGACCGCGATGCTGTCGCCGACCACTGGGGCCTCAACGACATCGCCGCCGCGGCAGGGATCTCCGACCGCCCGGGCCTGGTCGCGTCCGACCTCTTCGCCGCGCTGGAGTCCGGCGAGCTCAAGGCCATCTGGATCGTCGCGACGAACCCGGTGGTCAGCTTCCCGGACGCCAGCCGCGTCAAACGCGCCCTCGAGCTGGCGGAGCTCGTAGTCCTGCAGGACGCGTACGAACCGACCGAGACCAGCGTCTTCGCCGACTACCTCCTCCCCGCCGCGCAGTGGCCAGAGAAGGAAGGCACGATGACCAACTCCGAGCGGCGGGTGTCGCGCGTGCGCGCAGCCGTCCCGCCGCCGGGCGAGGCGCGCCCGGACTGGGAGATCTTCGCGGGCGTCGGCCGTGCGATGGGCGCCGCGGCGGCGTTCCCATGGACGACCGCGGCCGAGGTCCACGCCGAGTTCGTCGGCCTGACCGCGGGCCGCCCGTGCGACCAGACTGGCCTGAGCCACGAGCGGCTCGACCGGGAAGGGCCCGTGCAGTGGCCAGCGCCCGCCGTCGGCGAGTTCGGCCTTCCGCATCCCGGAACCGCGCGCCTCTACGAGGACGGCGTCTTCCCCACGCCGTCAGGCCGCGCCCAGCTGACGCCGCCCACCGTCGACGGGCCCGCCGAGCCAGCCACCGAAGACTTTCCGCTGCGCCTGACGACCGGCCGCCTGGCTGGGCACTGGCACACGATGTCGCGGACCGGGCGCTCCCCGACGCTGCGCTCAGCCGACCCTGAGCCTCTCCTTGAGGTTCACCCCCAGGACCTCGGTGAGATCGCCGAGGACGGCGAGCTGGTGCGCGTGCGCTCCCGCCGGGGCTGGGTCGTCCTGCGCGTCCGCATCGACGACTCGCTGCCCGTCGGCACGGCGTTTGCGCCGTTCCACTGGGGCGAGCTGTTCGCGACGCCTGGGCACGGCGCCGTCAACGCCGTCACCGTCGACGCCACCGATCCCACCTCGCGCCAGCCTGAGCTCAAAGGCTGCGCCGTGCGGCTGGAGTCGGTCAAGCGGCGTCCGCGCCACAGCGTCAACCGGCCGACGCGGCTCGTGGTGATCGGCGGCGGGCCCGCTGCCGTCGCGGTCATCGAAGAGGCGTTCAAGCACCGGCCGCCGTCGGACTGGACCATCTCGGTGCTCTGCGCCGAGGAGACCGCGCCGTACGACCGCATCGCGCTGTCGCGCGCGCTGGCTCCCGACGGTCCGCGGGAGCTCGGCCTCAAGGACGAGTCGTGGTACCGCGAGCGCGGGATCCGGCTTGCCCTCGGCACACCTGCCGCCGTCATCGACACCGCCCAGCGCGTCGTGCTGTGCGAGAGCGGCGAGCGCGTGCACTACGACAAGGTCGTCATCGCGACCGGCTCGCGCGTCGCCACTCCGCCGATCCTTGGTCTCGGCCTTCACGGCGTCGTGCGTCTGCGCACCGAGCAGGAGGCTGCGCAGATCCGCGCGGCGATCAAGCCGGGGACCACGGTCGCGGTCGTGGGCGGCGGTCTGCTCGGCCTCGAAGCCGCTGCCGCGATCGCCGAGCACGGCGCCGACGTGTCGGTCGTCCACGGCGCGGATCGCCTGATGGAGCGCCAGCTCGACAAGGGCTCCGCCCGGTGGCTGCGGCGCCGCGTCGAAGAGCGGGGCATCACCTGCCACATCGGGTCCTTCTGCGATGAGCTCGTCGAGTGGGAAGGCCGCGTCGTCGGTGTCAAGCTCAAGAACGGCACCGTCGTGCCCGCCGATCTCGTGATCATGGCGACGGGTGTCAGCCCGGTCATCTCGGTCGCGGCGCGCGCCGGGATCAAGACGGAGCGTGGGATCACCGTCGACGACCAGATGCGGACGTCGGCCCCTGACGTGTGGGCCGTCGGCGAGTGCGCCCAGCACGAGGGGATGATCTACGGCACCTGGGCCCCGATCGCTGAGCAGGCCAAGGTCGTCGGCGCCGACATCAGCGGGCGTCCCGCCGGCTTCCGCGGCAAGCCGCAGCCGACGCGCCTCAAGGTGCCCGGCATCGACCTGTTCTCCTGCGGCAACCCCACCGCCGAGATCGGCGACCCCGACCTCGACGAAGTCGTCACCGTCGACTCGCGCTCCGGCACCTACCGCCGGCTCGTGTTCCGTGGCCGCGACCTCGTCGGTGCCGTCCTGATGGGCGACCTGTCGCTCTCCGGCCAGCTCACCCGCCTCCTCGAAGAAGGCGGCGCCCTGCCGGACTCCGTCCTCGACGGCCTCATCGCCGGCACGCCTGCCGATCCCGGCGAAGAGCTGGTCTGCAGCTGCAAATCGGTGACCGCGCAGACGATCACCGACGCCGCTACCGGCGGTGCCGACACCCTCGACGCCGTGCGCGAACGCACTGGCGCCTCGAGCGGCTGCGGCAGCTGCACCAATCGTGTCCGCCAGCTCATCGCCGCGCACGCCGCGGCTGCTGCGGCACCCAGCGCGCCGGCCACGACGGCGTAGCGCGCCTCGCGCTGCGGCGCGGGTCCGGCCGTTGGGGCGCCGGACCTGCGC
>JAEYAL010000329.1 GCA_023404805.1 Actinomycetes bacterium
GGGCGCTGCAGTGGGGGGTGCTGTTCGGGGCGCTCCTCCGCTAAGTGCTCGGCCGGGCCATCGACGACGATCCCCGGGGCGACCGTCTGGATCGGCAGCGGCGCGACCGGGCCGGGCGCCGCGCTGAGTTCAGCGCGCCAGGCGGTGAGCTGCTCGGAGGAGCCCGCGTAGACGATGCGGCCGAGGCCGACCCAGGCGTGCGCGGCCGAGCACATCGGGCAGTGCTCGCCAGAGGTGTAGACCGTCGACGTCGCCCGCTCGGCAGGGTCGACGTTGGCGGCCGCCCAGCGCGCGATCTCGAACTCGGGGTGGCGCGTCTCGTCGCCGCCCGCGACACGGTTGCGGTCCTCGAAGAGCACCTCTCCGCCGGCGCTGACGAGGACTGAGCCGAACGGCTCGTCGCCGGCCTGAAGACCTTCGCGGGCGAGGTCGACCGCGCGGCGCAGGAACGGCAGGTCGGCGTCGGAGATCGGGCTCATGGGCTGCACCTTAGGCGCAGGCGCGCCGCGCCCGGTTCTCAGAACCTCTGCCACGCTATGACGCGCGAGAGGTTCTGAGAACCGCTCAGCGGCCGGAGCCGCCTAGATCTTCAGGCCCCGAGGCCGACGGCCGCCGGGTCCACGAGGTAGCCCCACTCCTGCAGCTTGCCGCCGATACCGCTCGCGTCGTCGACCGACAGGTCGCCACGGTCCTTGACCTGCTGGACGACCGCCTTGGCGCCAGCGATGTCGTCGAGGCGCACGAGGTCGGCGACCAGCGCCGCCAGTGCCGCGTGGACACTGGCCTTGCGGGCCTTGTCGCGGGGGTCTGCCGTCTCGACGCCTGGAGCCTGGTTGATGACCACATCCTGGAAACGGACGGCGTCCTTGCGGATGCGGCCCGGGTACTTCGCGCTCACGTCGATGAGCTTGTGCTTGGCGCCGCGCTTGATGACGATCGGATACAGCGGCACTTCTTCGTCGCCCGCGAACGCCTTGAACCGCTCATCGGCGGTGATGAACTCCCACTTCTTGTCGCCGCCGAGATCCTGCAGCGCGTAGCCGCTGCGGCCCCAGTCGACGGTGATGGGCTTGTTCCACTGGGTCATGCTCTTGGAGAGCGCGATGCTCGAGATCGTGCGGGCGCCCGGCCCCTTGGTGACGACATCGACGATGCCGTCGCGGTTGCCGTCGGCGTTGACGTCGCGCACGGTCAGCTTCGGCAGCCTGCCGTAGCTCACGCCCGCAGCGCCCTTGAGCGGCAGCTTCGTGAACGACGCGTCGAAGGTCTCGAACTTCATCGTCCACGAGAGGTTCGCGTAGCGCTTGGGCTGGCCGGGCAGCTCGTCGTACCGCACGAACGACTGGGCGCCGTCGACGCTCTTGTCGAGCACCTTGGCCTGCGACGCGCCCGGCAAGAGCGCGAGCGAGGCTCCCGCGGCGGCAAGCGCGGCGGTCGAGCGGAGGGCATTGGACTTGGACAGGATCGTCATGGTGCCGACTCAGACACCAGCGGTACGTGAAAGTTGCGCGGTCCCGCAAAACCCGCGGCGCACCCGCGTCGACCGTCCTTCCTCTGGGGTCAGAGGCCCAGAGGGAGGACGGTCGGCGCTGCGGGATTGCTACCTTGCTGCGGTGGGCGCCGTTGACGCTGCAGCAGCTGCCGCCGCCCGCTCGCGCTCGCGCGCCCACGGCAGGATCACGCGGGCGCCCGGCGGGTGGAAGCGCCGCTTCCACTCGCGCGGGTAGCCGAGCGAGACCTCCTCGAAGCGCACGCCGTCGTTCCAGTGGCGGCGGCCGATGTGGAGATGCCCGTAGACGCAGGCGCGCGCCCGGAAGCGCACATGCCAGTCGGCGGTCTGCGGCGTGCCGCACCACAGCGCGAACTCGGGCAGGCGCAGCTTGAAGGTCGGGTCCTCGATCAGCGGCCAGTGGTTGACGAGCACGGTCGGCAGCGACGGGTCGATGGCCGACAGGCGGCGCTCAGCCTCCGCGACGCGCGCCGTGCACCAGTCCTCGCGCGAGGCGTGCGGCGCCGGGTCGAGCAGGTACTCGTCGACGCAGACCACCCGGGCGTCGTGCGCGAGCTTCAGCCGCTCCTCCTTGCTCGCGCCCCAGCGGGTGCCGAAGCCGTAGTCGTAGAGCAGGAACAGCGGCGCGATCACGGTCTTGCCGGTCGCGTCCTCCCACACTGGGAACGGATCCTCCGGCGTGTCGATGCCCGAGGCCTGCAGCTCCGCGACGAGCCGGCGGTAACGCGCCTCCCCGCGGTCCTCGGGCGGCGCGTCGACCGGAGCGAGCAGCTCGTGGTTGCCTGGCACCCAGATGACGCGCGCGAAGCGCTCACGCAGCTCGGAGACCACACGCACGGTGTCGTCGATCGTGTCGGCGACGTCGCCCGCGATGATCAGCCAGTCGCCCGGATGCGCCGGACGCAGGTCGCCGATGATCCGCCGGTTGTCGAGGTGGCCCGCGTGCAGGTCGCTGATCGCCAGCAGCCGCGGCGCGCCGGGACGGAGGTCGCGCTCCCCGGGGACGAACGGCATCGGCATGGGCCCCGAGCTTACGGCGAGCGCGGCGGCGCCGCGCCGCTCACCTCGATCGGCCGCGTCAGCGCTTGTGCCAGACGAGCTTCGCGCCCGAGTCGCCTTGGCCCATCTGGAACCAGACCTGCGCCGGTTTGGCGATCTCGGCGTTCGGGATCGCGAAGAAGAGGTCGCCCTTGACGACGCCGTTCGGCGGCACCTGCGTCGGCAGCGGCGAGCCGATCTGGCTGAACGCCGGCTGTGGCTCGCCGACCTTGAAGCCGTTGACCTGCGCGAGGGTGAAGCCGAGCGAGCCGATCTCGGTCGGCTCGTCGCGCAGGTTCTGCACGCGCACCCGCACGCGGTAGTAGCGGTTCAGCGACGTGACGTACTCGTCGATGCTGAGGTCCTTCTCGGGCACGCGCTCCAGGCGCCGCACCGTGATGCGCGCATCGGTCAACTCAGTCTCGGCACCGGCGCGGGCTTGGAGCCGCAGGGGCTCGCCGACGTCGGCTTCGGTGTGCTTCTCGACGGAGTCGACGAGGAACTTCTCGCTGCCGCCGGGCACGAGCACGTAGTCGCGCGTGCCACCGTCCTTGAGCTCGATCGAGACGAGGCCCTCGCCGTCGATGACCTCCCTGGATGTGACCTCGTACTCGCCGGGGCGCACCGCCGCGTCGACGGGGAGGCGGCCGTTCTCGCACAGCTCGCGGCCCTCGTCGGCCGTCTCGCCGATGCGCGCGAGCCACGCGTCCGACAGCAGGTCGCAACGGTCGTTGTCGAGGTACTGGCGCAGCACCTCCTCAGCCGGGGTGGCGTCGACCTTCTCGGGCGTCGTGCTCTCGAGTTCAGCGCCGCAGCCCGCGAGCACCACCGCGCCCAGCGCCGCGCTGAGCAGCGCCGGCGGCAGACGGAAAGAGCGCCGGGCTGGCATCGCGCGGATGATAGTCGCCGCGCCGACGAAGCCGCGCCGCTGCGAGGCCACCGCGCGCGGGCGCGCCACCGGCCGGAGACCGGCGTCGTGCTCGCCGCGCGGGCCGACGTAAGAACGCCGTCAGCGAAGTCTGAGTGCAGTCTCGGAATGCGCTCAGCGAGCGCCCAAGGTCGGGTCCGAACGTAGGGGCATGAGCAGCACCCCTCCGCCCGAACCTCCCCCACGCCGGCGCACCCCCAGCCCGGCTGCGCAGGAGCGTGCTGCGGCGCGTGCCGCCCGGATCCGCCGCTTGCGGGCACGCGCCGCTGGCAGTGCCGTCGCCGTGTTCGCCGCCTCCTGGCTGGGCATCGCCCTCACCACCGGGAGTCCGGCCACCGCGCAGCAGAGCACGACGACGTCGGATCAGACGACCACGTCGACGGACGGCACTGCCGAGTCCATGCAGAGCGGCGAGACCACGACGGGCAGCAGCGCGTCGGCCGACCGCAGCACGAACGAGTCGACGACCTCGACCGACGACTGGAGCTACGAGGCGCCCGACACCGAGTCGTCCTGGGCGACCGGGTCCACCGATTCCGTCAACCAGGCGCAGACCGTCAGCCCCAGCGCCGCGACCACCGGGCAGTCGTCATGAGCCGCCGTGCCGCCGCACCCCGCCTACGGGCCGCCGGCGGCGGCGCCGAGCGCGTCGCCGAGCTCGAGCGGTTCGGGGGCCGCGCCGAAC
>JAEYAL010000352.1 GCA_023404805.1 Actinomycetes bacterium
GGCGCCGGCGGCGTGGTCGGCAGAACCGGCGGGCTAGCGCCTTCGCTGAGCGGCACCGGCGCCGTCGTGACCGTCGGCGCGGGCGCCGGAGCTGGTGCAGGCGCCGGGGCGGCCTGCGGGAGCGGCACCTGCGTGCGCAGGATCGTGCGCGAGCGGACCGGACCCGACTTCACCGTCACCGCGTAGCGGCGCCCAACCGCGCGAGGGAGCTGCACGACGACCTTGCCGCTGTGGCGCAGGCGCGTGCGGCGCAGCGTGTGGAGCCTCTTGCCCTTGCGCGAGAGCCGCACCACCCGGACCTCGACGGAGCGGTGGTGGCGCCCACGCGGCCGGTCGTAGCTCAGGCGGATCTTCGTCCCGGGCTCGACGGGCGCGGAGTTCGACGCCAGCGGCCACGACACCGCCACGCCGCGGGCAGCGAGATCAGCCGGGGTGGTGCGCACGGCGGCCGCGGCAGACGCCGGCACCGCGGGGGCGCAGGCAGCAGCGGCAAGCACCGACGCCGCGCACTGAGAACGCAGATCCATCACTCCCCCTGATCACACCATGCGCCACGGTGCCGCGCAATCGCTGGCACCGTGGCACGCGTCACGGAAGCCTGGTTCGCCGGCCCGAGGGCCGGCGGGAGCCAGACTTAGACCGCGGCGACGTCCTGGCCCTTGTAGGCGTACGTCTCGATGAACTCTTCCGTGTTCTGGCGGCAGATCTCGTCGGGCTGCTGGTTCTTCGGCGACTTCATGAAGTACGACGAAGGACCATCGATCTGGCCGGCGAGGCCGTGGTTCAGGGCGAGCTTGCAGCAGCGGACGGCGTCGATGATCACGCCAGCCGAGTTCGGCGAGTCCCACACCTCGAGCTTGAGCTCGGCCATGAGCGGCACGTCGCCGAAGGACTTGCCCTCGAGGCGGATGTGGGCCCACTTGCGGTCGGTCAGCCACGGCACGTAGTCCGAGGGGCCGATGTAGACGTCGGTGTCCGGGAGCTCGCGGCCCATGATCGAGGTCACGGCCTGCGTCTTGGAGATCTTCTTCGACTCCAGGCGCTCGCGCTCGAGCATGTTGAAGAAGTCCATGTTGCCGCCGACGTTGAGCTGCGAGGTGCGCTCGAGGTGCACGCCGCGCTCGTGGAACAGGCGGGCCAGCGTGCGGTGCACGATGGTCGCGCCGACCTGCGACTTGATGTCGTCGCCGATGATCGGCAGGCCCTTCTCGACGAAGCGGTTGTTCCAGTAATCCTCGGACGCGATGAACACCGGGATGCAGTTCACGAAGGCGCAGCCGGCCTCGAGGACCTGCTCGACGTACCACTTGGTCGCCTGCTCGGAGCCGACCGGCAGGTACGAGACGACGACGTCGGTCTTCGTCTCGCGGAGGATCTCGACGATGTTGTCGGTCGGGCCCTCGGCCTTGGTGATCTTCGTGGCCGGGTACTTGCCCAGGCCGTCGTGCGTCATGCCGCGGAACACCTTCACGCCGGTGTTGGTCGGCACGTCGGTGAACTTGATCGTGTCGTTCGGGTACGACCAGATGGCCTCGCCGAGGTCCTTGCCGACCTTCGTCGCGTTGATGTCGAACGCGGCGGTGAACTCGATGTCCTTGACGTGGTAGCCGCCAAGGGTCGTGTGCATGAGGCCCGGGATGTCCTCGTTGTCGCCGGAGCCGGCGTAGTGGAAGACGCCCTGCACGAAGCTGTTGGCGCAGTTGCCCACGCCGATGATGGCGACGCGGACCTTCTCCTGTTGACGATCAGTCATGTGGTGGTGGTGCTCCTGGAAGGAAGAAATATGGGGCTAGGGCTGCTCGACTGCGGCCACAGGGCCATCAGCCGAAACGGGCGGCGCGAGCAGCGCCTTGCGGACGTGGAGGATGCGCTGGAGCACGGTGACAGTGCTCAAGATGGCGAGGACCCAGACGGCGGGCTCCAGCACGCCGAGATCTGCGAGGAGCAGGCCGGCGGAGAGGATGATCACGCGGCCGGCGCGGTTGCCGAAGCCGACCTTGCACTCGACGCCGAGGGCTTCGGCGCGGGCGCGCGTGTAGGACACCATCAGCGAGGAGACGATCGCTGCGGCCGTCACGGCGGTGTTCAGCTTGTCGCCGTCGGCGGCGAAGCTCGCCGCGATGACGGTGAGCATCACGCCTTCCTCGATGCGGTCGAGGGTCGAGTCCAGGAACGCGCCGAACGGCGACGCCTTGCCCGACATGCGCGAGTACTTGCCGTCGAGCATGTCGCAGACGGAGCCGATCACGAAGGCGATACCGCCCAGGAACAGCAGGTCGGCGTAGACGAGCCCCGCGGCGATCAGGCACAGCACGAGGCCGGTGAGCGAGATCGCGTTCGGCGTGAGGCGCGACTCGATCAGCCGGTTGCGCACGGCGTCGCTGCGCTCGGCGCTGATGATGCGGGGGCGCTGGGGAGCGCTGGGCGGGGTGCTGGTCAAGGAGAGACTCTCGAGGGTTGTTCGGTCGCCCAGGCCCACGACTGAGGGCGCAGACGGGCGAGCCCGGTAGCGGCGACGGCTCCCACTGCGGCGACCGCGGCGCCTGCCACGGCGTCGAGCCAGAAGTGGTTGCCGGTGGCGACGACGACCAACAGGATGGCAGCCGGATAGGCCAGCCAGAAGGCACGTGCCACTCGGGACCTCACGAGGGACGCCAGCGAGAGGCCGATCATGAGCGCAAAACCGATGTGCATCGAGGGCAGCGCGGCGTACGGATTGGCGAACGCCTCCCACACGAACTTGCGCGGTCCGGAGAACGTTTCGACCGAGTCGTGGAAGCCGTACTCGGCTGGCATCAGCCGCGGCGGCGCGGTCGGCACGGCGAGGTACAGCATGCACGCGAGCCCGAACGCCACGAAGAACATGTTGCGGACGAAGTAGTAGCGCGGGTTGCGGAACATGTAGATCCACAGCAGGCCGCCGAGCGTGACCGTGGTCTGCACGTTGAGGTAGAGCCACGAGAGGATGTCGTCGAGGTACGGCACCGAGAGCGCCCAGCGCTGCACGCTCGGCTCGATGTAGAGGCCGAGCTGCCGCTCGAGGTACACGAGGTCCTTGGCGTTGCCGATCGCCGTGAACTTGAGCGAGTCGCCCGGGCCGTCAGCCAGGCCGCGGCCCAGCTGGTACACGAACAGCGCGATCGCGAGGACGACGAACTGCACGACGAGGTCGCGCCAGCCCTTCGGCAAGCTGAGTCCGGACGGCCGCGACATCGGTCCCATCGTAGGGGCACGGCGGGGCGTGCGCGCCTTCACCCGCGCAGGCGCGTGCGCTACGTGCGCGAGCGCACGCAAGGGAGCGGCGCGTCAGCCCGCGACGTCGACCGTGGCGTAGAGGCCGCCGCGGCCCGTGCGGATGCCGATCCCGGCGCGCGTGAACGACGGCGAGAGCAGCGTCGCGCGGTGGCTCGGCGAATCCATCCACGCGCGCACGAGCTGCGCCGACCGCGAGCCGCCGGTCGACCAGAAGAGCACCTCGCCGACCTGCGCGCCGCCCGCGGGCTTCGTCAGGCGCGACGTGAGATCGCGTTCGCCTGGCAGCTGGTGGCTGACCGTGCGGCTGCGCGCCTGCCAGCGTGAATGGCGGTCGGCCGCGCGGCTCAGGCCGGGCGTGAGGTCGAGCGCGCGCAGGCCGTGGTCGCGGCGCACGAGGTTGATGCGGTGGACCACGTTCCGCTCGCGGCCGTCGATCTTCGGGCCGTCGGCCTGAGCCGGCGACGGAGCCGCAGCAGCGCCTCCCGCGGCAGCGGTAGCGATCAGGGCGCGCACGAGGGTGCGCCGACGGGTGCTCGTCTGGGGGGCGGGCATGGGGAGACCTCTCGGGGGGAGTCGAGGGCGGCTTCCCGTGGGTTCTATCGGTCTGGTCGGACCAGCAGGGCAAGTTCACCCCCAAAAGCACGCCAACGTGCGCAGGCTCACGGCAGCGCCCGGCGGCGACCACGGGTGCGTAGCATCGGCGGCGATGCGCATCGTCTGCCTTGGAGAGGCCCTCGTCGACCTCGTCTGCGAGCGGCCCGCCGCCGGCCCGGCCGACGTCGATGCGTTTGTGCCGCACTTCGGCGGCGCCCTCGCCAACGTCGCGGTGCAGGCCGCGCGGCGCGGCGCCGAGGTCGCGATCTGCGGCGGCGTCGGCGACGACCCGTGGGGACGCTGGCTCGCCGACCAGCTCGCCGCGGCCGGTGTCGACACGACCGACTTCGTCCTCGACCCGGCCGACCGCACGCCGCTGGCGCTCGTCACGGTCGACGGCCGCGGCGAGCCGAGCTACGCGATCTACGGGTCGACCACGGGGCTGGGCCTCGTGCCGGCCGCCGACCGCATCGCGCCCGCGATCAGCAAAGCCGGGCTGGTGCTGCTGTCGACGAACACGCTCCTCGGCGAGACCGAGCGGCGGCTCACGATGGGCGCCCGCGCGCAGGCGCTGGCCGAGAACAAGAAGGTCGTGGTCGACGCCAACCTGCGCCTGAACCGCTGGGACGACATGGGCCTGCTGCGCCGCGAGGCCCTGGCTCTGCTCGAGGGCGCGTTCCTCGCGAAGATGAACGCGAGCGAAGCGGAGTTCCTGACGGGCATCGCCGACCCGGTCGCCGCCGCTGAAGCGCTGCGCGCCGACGTGGCCCGCAACGTGGTCATCACCAACGGCGAGCACGGCGCCGTGCTCCGCGGCGAGGGCGGCATCGCGCGCGAGGTCGCGGGCATCCCCGCGGTCGTCCGCAACGCCGCGGGCGCCGGCGACGCCGTGACCGGCGTCCTCCTCGCCCACCTCGCGGCGTCCGGCGGCTACGCCCCCTCGCTCAACGTCGCGCTGCCCGACGCGATGGCGACCGCCGCCGCGGTCGTACAGCAATGGGGCGCCGTCTGAACGCCGCTGCGGCGCCAGAGGCCACGGCTCCGGCATGACCCCCAAACGCTGGTGGCCATCCCGGAGCCGTGGCCGCCCAACTTGACATAACGCGCCGCCAGCGCGGTCTACGGACGACCGACCACGCCCGAACCCCCAGCCGACACCCGAACGGAACGCCACGCACGCCGGTACGCTGCGGCCCGTGCCGCCCGCGCGCAAGCCCACGCCGAAGCCCGCCGTATCGACCGAGCCCGCCGAGCGCCGCACCGGCCCGCAGGTGCGCGGCAAGGCGACGGTGTCGAAGGCCGACTGGCGGCGGCCGCGGGCCGATCGCGTCGCCCGGCTGAGGGAGCGGCTGCAGGGCGTCTACGGGCTGCCGGTCGAGCGGCCGCACGGCGACCCGATCGGCGAGCTGATCCTCACCGTCCTCTCGCAGTCGACGAACGACCGCAACCGCGACGTCGCCTACCTCGGCCTGACCGATCGCTTCGCCCGAACGGACGGCGCTGCGTCCGAGGTCTCCTGGGAGGACGTGCGGGACGCGCCGAACGCCCTCGTCGAGGAGGCGATCCGCCGGGGCGGCATCTCGAAGGTGAAGTCGGCCCGGATCCAAGCGATCCTCGAAGCGATCGGCGATCCGCTGTCGCTCGACCACCTCAAGGACCTGCCGCTGCGCGAGGCGCAGGACGAGCTGTGCGCGCTGCCGGGTGTCGGCCGCAAGACGGCCGCCTGCGTGCTGCTGTTCTCGTTCGGCATGGACGACATCCCGGTCGACACGCACGTGTCCCGGGTCGGCACGCGGCTCGGGTTGTTCCGCCCCGGCGCGCCGCTCGAGGAGCTCCACGACGCGATGCTCGAGCTGACGCCCAAGGGCGCCGCGTGGGAGTTCCACGTGAACCTGCTCCGGCACGGCCGCCGCACCTGCGCCGCCCAGCGCCCGCTCTGCGACGAGTGCGCGCTGCGGTCGCTCTGCCCACGCGTCGCCGTCGACTGACCGGGGACCGCCGACGCCGCCGCGAACTCCCGTCACCCACGGCCGCCTGACAACCGCAGACCACGGGAGTTCGACCCTGCGAGGCAGCGTCAACGCGCCAAACGCGCGCCGTCCCCGCACCGGATGACAAGCCGCGTCCCCCTGTTGAGCCCCTGGGCAACAGCGGGCACGAGCGCACCGTAAACCGGTTGGTAAAGAAGGTTCCGGCGAAACGCGGCTGGCGCTATGCGCTCCGGTGTGATTCGCTTGGCGCGTGTCCAGTCTGATGCCGGTGCGCACGGGTACGCGCCGCGACGGGGGCACCATGCCGGGTTCCCCCGCCCGCCAGCGCCCCGTCGCCCCCACCACCACCGCCGCCGCTTTCCTCGCCGCGCTCGCGCTGCTGCCGGCCGGTGCGCACGCGCACGGCACCAGCCACGGGAGCACCACCGCCAACGACCCGCTCCTGGCCGCCGCGCCGACCAAAGAGCACGCCGCCGAGCACGCCGCGATCGACACGCTGATCCAGAAGATCCGCCGGATGCCTGCCTCCGAGCGGCAGAAGCTGCGCCGCAAAGCCCTCGGCCAGTCCTCGAAGAAGGCCACGCGCCTGGCCGACCAGTCCGTCGGCCCGGCCAGCCAATACGGCCAGTGGGGCACGCCCTTCAAGGCCCCGACCTACGGCGTCCACGGCATGCTGCTGCCGACCGGCCGCATCCTGCTCATGAGCATGGGCCACGCGCACGCCGCGGGCCTGACCGGCTCAAACGTCGGCCAGGACGTCAACAACGACGGCACCGCATGGCTGTGGGATCCGGCGCTCGGAACCAGCCCCTCCGCGTTCAAGCAGCTCGATCCGCCCCCGATCTCGCTCGACGACCCGCAAAAGCGCCGCGGCTACAACAAGCTGCGCCCCGCGCCCGTGTACTGCTCCGGCCACGTGCAGCTCGCCGACGGCCGCGTCCTGATCGCTGGCGGCAACCTCGAAGCCGGCAACGGCGGGTTCGGCCTCAAGCTGCTCTACCTGTTCGACCCGTGGACCGAGACGTGGGTCCGCCAGCAAGACCTCGGCGTCGCCCGCTGGTACCCGACGCTCACGCGCCTCCCCAGCGGCCAGGTCGTCGTCCTCGCGGGCCGCGACGAGAAGGGCGTCAACCGCCCCGAGGTCGAGCTCTACCCGGCGCCGGGCCAGGCGATCCCCGGCATCGACACGAGCGCGCTGCCGCCCGCCAACACGAAGGCGCAGATCGTGAGCTCGCGCCCGCTGACGAGCTTCTACCCGCACGCCTACGTCACGCGTAACGGCAAGCTCAACATCGTCGGCCCGACGCAGGCCGACCAGGGCATTGTCGACCCGTCGACCTGGACGTGGACGAACACGATCGGCTTCCGCCAGGGCGCCAACGGCTACGCCAGCTCGTTCCTGGAGCCCTCGACGACGGCCGGGCCGGAGCGGATCTTCGCGGTCGGCGGCCTCTCGACGAAGGGCCAGCTGCAGCCGCTCGTGTCGAGCATCCGCCCGGGCATCGATGCCCGCTGGACCGATCAGCCCGGCCTCAAGCTCTCGCGCCGCAACGCCCCTGCGGTGCTGCTGCCCGACGGCTCGGTCGTCGCGGTCGGCGGCAGCCAGAAGGAGCTGCGCGTCGTCGACCCGATGGCGGCGTGGCCCACCCGCCGCCAGCCCGAGCTCTGGGATCCGGCCACCAAGCAGTGGCGCCTCGGCCCCGCGCAGAAGCGCCCGCGCGGCTACCACTCCATCGCGATGCTGCTGCCTGACGGCCGCGTGCTGTCGACCGGCGACGACCTCCAGTCGACGGTGTTCGACGACAACCTCACCGACCCGTACGACACGACGATCGAGCTGTACTCGCCGCCGTACCTGTTCAAGGGTCCGCGGCCGGTCGTGACGAGCGCCCCCGCCCGTGCGCGCTACGGGACGGTGTTCTCGGTCCAGGTGCAGGGCGATGCGTCGGCGATCAGCCGCGTCACCGTCGTCGCGCCGGGCTCCAACACCCACGCGCTCGACATGAACCAGCGCCACCTGGACCTCGAGATCGTCAGCCGCAGCGGCAACACCGTGTCGGTGCTCGCGCCGCCGACCGCGGCCGCCGCGCCGCCCGGCGACTACATGCTGTTCGCGCTGTCGGCCGACGGTGTGCCGTCGGTCGCGAAGTTCGTGCAGGTGCTGCCCGTCGGGGCGCCCGGGCACACGGCGAGCGTCGGCCCGACGTGGCCCGGCACGGCCGGTCCGATCGAGCCGACGCCGACCCCGACGCCGACTCCCACGCCGACGCCGACTCCCACGCCGACGCCCACGCCGACTCCCACGCCGACGCCGACGCCGACTCCCACGCCGACGCCGACGCCGACCACGACCCCCACGCCGACGCCGACGCCTCCGGTCGCGTCGAACCCGCGGCCGTGGTGGTGGCCGTGGTTCCTGCCGTGGGCCGGATAGCGCCAGGTCCGGTATGAACGGGCGCCGGATCGCAGGCGGGCACTGAGGTTCGACGCCGTGGGAGCCGATGCACAGGGAGACCGCTGCCCCGCCAACAACGGGGCGGAGCGGTCTTCGGCTCCCCTCTGCACTGCGATCATCCGGTCATGACCGTCCACTCCGCGTCTCGTGCGCCCGTGCGGGCGATGCTCGTCGCGGGGCTCGTGGCGCTCGCGCTGCCAGCGCCGCAGGCGTCGGCGCACACCGGTGAGCGCGTCACCCAGGGCTTTGGCAAGCAGGCCTCGAGCGCCGCGAAAACGCGGTCGGCCAAGACCGACCCGGCTGCTGAGCACGCGGCCGAGCACGCCGACATCGCATCGGCGATCCGCCAGTTCGACCGTCTCCCGGCGTCGCGCAAGCGCGCGATCCGCAAGCGGCTGCTCGCCAAAGCCACGACGCAGGGCGCTGGCGCGGAGGCGAAGGCGCGACGCGCCGCCGCGAACGACCCGCCGTCGGTCGTCGGCAGCTGGAACCCCACGCCGTTCCCGGCCCCCGACTACGCCATCCACGCCGTGCTGCTCAGCGGCGGGCGCGTCCTGCTGTTCTCGATGGGCAGCGGCCACGCGGTCGGGCCGGGCTCGTCCGGCAACACCGGCCAGAACATCCAGAACGACGGCCAGGCCACCATCTGGGACCCGGTCCTCGGCACCAGCGCCGCCGCGTTCAAGGAGGTCGATCCGCCACCGATCCCGCTCGACGACCCCCAGAACCGCCCGTCCTCGGCGGTCCCGCGCCCCGCGCCGCTGTTCTGCGCCGGGCAAGTCCAGCTCGCCGACGGCCGCGTGCTGATCGCGGGCGGCAACCTCGAGGCGACGAGCCCCGGCTACGGCCTGAAGATCCTGTTCCTGTTCGACCCGACGACCGAGTCATGGGTCCGCGAGCCCGACATGGTCCGCAATCGCTGGTACCCGACGCTGACGCGTATGCCCGATGGCCGCGTCGCGATCCTCGGCGGACAGGACGAGGCCGGCAAGAGCGTCGCGTCGTTTGAGCTCTACCCGAACGCGTCGACGGCCGTCGCAGGCATCACGGCAGGCGCCCCGCTCACGGGCATCGCGCCGAACGAGGTCGCGAGCCCAGCCCGCGACAACGGCATGTACCCGCACGCGCTCGTGCTCCCGAGCGGACGCCTGGCCTCGTCGAGCTGGGGCGCCGGGCCGATGAGCCTGTTTGAGCCGTCGACGGGCCGCTGGGTCACGCGCAACACGCAGCAGCTCGCCCTCAACGGCTCCTACCCGACGGCGTTCCCGCGCCCAGGCGACCAGAACGGCACGACCGAGCTCATCCAGGCCGGCGGCCTGATCCCGGCTGAGGGGCCGTTCGCGCCGTTCCTGCCGCCGACGCTGAGCAAGAACGTCTACGCGATCAAGCCCGAGCAGGAGAAGACGTGGCGGCCGCAGCCGCAGCTGAGCGTCGCGCGGCGCAACGCCACCTCGGTCCTGCTGCCGGACGGCTCGGCGGTGGTCGTGGGCGGCGGACCGGTCGACCTGCGCTTCTCTGGCACGCCGCCCGCGAACCTGCCGCAGAAGAACATCGAGCTGTGGGATCCCGCGACCGGCAACTGGACCCTCGGCCCTGCCCAGAAGATCCCGCGCGGCTACCACTCGATCGCGCTGCTGCTCGCCGACGGCCGGGTGCTCTCGGCCGGCGACGACTACATCGCGAGCCTGCTCGACGACAACCGCTCCGACAACTTCGACTCGCTCTTTGAGATCTACCAGCCGCCGTATCTCTTCAAGGGGCCGCGGCCGCAGATCGACGCCGCTCCGGCTGCCGCGGGCTACGGCGAGACGCTCGAGGTCCGGGCGACCGCCGAGCGCCCGATCACCCGCGCGACGCTCGTCGCACCAGGGTCGGTGACGCACGCGATCGACATGAACCAGCGCGTCCTCGAGCTGCCGCTCTCGCACACGGATGCCGACCTGTACTCGGTGTCCGGGCCGACGACCTCGGCCGCCGCGCCGCCCGGCGATTACATGCTGTTCCTGCTCAACGACCTCGGCGTGCCGTCGATCGCGTCGTGGGTGCGGATCCGCCCCGATTTCCCTGGCCAGGGCGACCCGGTCCTCACGCGCCTGCCCGACGAGCCCCTGCCGACGACGCCGTCACCCGTCCCGACGTCGCCGCCGGTCGACCGAGCAGCAGTCGAGGCCGACCTGAAGCGCTTCTTCAAGGACACGAGCGCTGCAGCGCTCGCGGGCGCCCGGCGGCTGGCGCGCCTGTGCCCCGTGCCGAAGAAGGCGGCGCGTACGGCGAGGGCGCGCGCCACCCAGGCGAAGCGGCTTGAGGCCTGCCGGGCCAAGGCGATGAGGTCGCAGCAGCGCACGCCGTGAGCGCCGCGCCGGTGCGCCGGCGCCTGGCCTCAGCCCCCGGACTGCGAAGCGGTCAACTGCGCCCATTTGCCACGGGCGCTACTGGTCAACCGCAACCGCAGCGCCGGCCAGCGCGTTGAGGTGGGTGTACCCAGCACGCGGCTCGTCGCCCGCCCCCGCGGGCGTCGGCTCCGCCGCGTGCGCCGCTCTGGAGGTCCTCCATGTCCACGTCCACGACCCCGCGCCGGCGGCTCGTCGCCGCCTCGCTCTTCCCGCTTGCCGTCCTTGGCGCCGCTCCGGCGGGCGCCTCGGCCGCGACGGCCTTCTACGGCGTCACGTCCGACAGCCGCCTCGTCGAGTTCCAGTCCGACAACACCACGCAGGTGCCGTCCAAGGCGCTGCGCGGGCTCGCCGCCGACGAGAAGGTGGTCGGCCTCGACGTGCGCCCCGCCGACTGGCGGCTCTACGCGCTCACCAGCAAGAGCCGGCTCGTCGTGGTCAATCCGCGTAACGGCGCCGTGCAGTACATCGGCAAGGACCCGCTCGCACCCGCGCTCACCGGTGACCGCGCCGCGTTCGACTTCAACCCGACCGTCGACGCGATCCGGGTCGAGACCAACGCGGGGCAGAACCTGCGCGTCGACCCGGACACCGGCCAGCTCGTGCGCCGCACCGTGGTGCCGCCCACCACCCCGGACCCGACCACGCCGACGACACCGGCGTCCACGACGCCGACTGAGCCCGGCCAGCCGGACGGCACCCTCAAGTACGCCGCTGGCGATGCGGGCGCCAGCACGACGCCGAAGGTGACGGCCGCGGCCTACTCGAACTCGTTCCCGGTCGGGACGTCCACCGAGCTGTTCGTCCTCGACTCGGCCAGGAACGCGCTGGCCAAGCAGGACCCGCCGAACGACGGCACGCTCAAGACCGTCGGCGGGCTCGGCACGACGGGCGAGCCCATCGCGTTCGACATCGCCGAGAACAACCTGGGCTACGCCGCGATCCAGCGGAGCTCGGGGAGCAGCGAGATCGGGCTCTTCCGCGTGAACCTCTCGAGCGGTGCGGCGACTCCGGCGGGCGCGTCGTACATCGTCGGCTCCTCACAGCCGCTGGTGGCGCTGGCCGCCGCAGGCGAGATCAGCGACGACACGAGCGACCCGAAGCTCTCGGTGTCGTCCTCGTCGACGCAGCTGCGTTCGCGGCTGCTCGCGGGGGGCCTGCAGCTGACGGTCAACGCGAGCGAGGCGGTCACCGGTGAGGCGCGGGTGAAGTACGCCAACCGGACCATCGGCACGGCCGACGTCGAGATCACCGGCGGCGCCGGGTTCGACCGTGTCGTCGTCCCGCTCAACACCACGGTGCGGAACGCGCTGCGCGCCGGGAAGAGCGTCCGGCTCGACCTGCGCGTCGAGGTGGCCGACGGCGCCGGCAACCGCGCCGACCTGTCGCGGCCGATCCGCAGCCGCTAAGCGCAGCCGTGCCGCGCCGCCCTGTCCCAGGCCGCGCGGCACGCTCCTTCGCATGCGAGCTACTTGAGCTCGCCCGCCGCGCGCAAGGCGGCGCGGGCGATCTTGTAGCCGTACTTGCGGCTGATGTTGTCGGTGCTGCGCAGGTGGATGCCCGACCAGACGCGCGCGTTGACGTTGTCGTCGGTGATCTCGCCCCACGTGGTGTACGCGGTGAACACCCCCGGGAAGACCGTGCTCTGGGCGCGGACCGGCTTGGCCGGCGTCTTGCCGAAGAACGTCTGCAGCGCGACCTCGGCAGCGGCGGCGTAGCCGACGTGGCCCGACGGGTACTCCGGGTGCGCCGGCGTCGTGATCAGCGGGGTCCAGCCCTTGACGAACGGCGTGTTCGGGTTGCCGTCGTCGGTGGTCAGCGCGGTGACGGGGCGCCAGCGCAGGTAGCGGTACTTCGACGCGTAGACGGCGATCTGCGCGTCGCCAGTGACCTCGTGGAACACCTTCACGATGTGCGCGAGCTCGCGCGGGCTGCGCGTGTCGCGGGTGAGGACGTCGCGCAGGATGCTCACGTAGCCGGCGACCGACGTCTGCGACCAGAAGCGCGCGATCTGCGTGCGCTCGGGGCCGCGGAGCGCGGAGTTGAGGCTGCCGAGGCTGGCGATCTCGTTGAGGTCGGCGATGACCTCCGGCGAGTCGATGGCCGGCGGCTCCGGGGCGATGAACTTGCCGGCGACGTTCTTCACGAGGAACGGCTGCGCCGCGCCCTGGCCGGCCTGCACCGGCAGCGTGCCCGGCGACGTCAGGCGCCACACGCCGTTCGTCGGCGCCGGGATGTTGAACGGGCGGTTGATCGTCGGGAGGTCGAGACCGTCGCCCAGGCGCTTGGTCGTCCAGGAGGCCGCCGCGGCTTCGCCCGCGTTGCGGGGGCCGTTGAGCTTCGTGCCCTCGGGCAGCGAGTTGATCGTGGCGTCGAGCTGCTGGTCGACGAGCGCCTTGGCGCGCGGCGTCAGCGAGACGAGCGTGTCGTGGATCGCAAACGCGATCGCGGCCTGGCGGGCGAGCGCGAGGGTGCCGTTGCCGGGCTTGGGCTGCTCGACGTTCGCCGCCGCTTCCTCAGCAGCGCCGAAGGCGAGAGCGAAGGTGCGCGTGGCGACGATTTGCGTCTGGCCGGTGAGGCCCCAGTTCTCCTTCTTGACCGCTTCCCAGGTGGTGTCGTACCAGCCGAGCAGCGTCTCGATGCCGGTCGGCGTCGGCCGCGGCACGGTCGCGTTCGACAGCACCGGCGCGGGCGTCGCCGTCTTCGCCTTGGTGGTCTTCGGCTTCGCGGCCGAGGCCGCTGCGGCGCCAACGGGCAATGCCGCGGCAGCCGCGATCGCGGCAGCGGTCACGAAGAGCGGCCGGGCGTACCGGGAGCGGCGGCGCTCCCCGGTCGGCGGAGCGGGACTGAGAACAGGGTGGGGGTTCATCGCCCCACAGAAAACCAGATAAACCCAGCCACCTTTACGTAGTTTGCGGCGTAGGTACCCGAATGGGTACCGGGCGCATCACAACCTACGCCGCCTCTTTGACGACCTCGACCGGGCAGCGCACGCCCGGCGCTGCCGCGATCCCAGCGTCTCCCGTGACCAGGGGGCACTCCAGCGCCTCAGCCACCGCGACATAGGAGGCGTCGTACGCGCTGAGGTTGTCGCGCAGCTCCCAGATGCGATCGGTGAGCCCGAACGTGGGATAGCGCGTGATCCCCAGTGCGCGCAGGGCGCGCAGCAACAGCGCCCCGTCGGCGGCGCCCAAGCGGCCCGAGCGCGCCTCCCGCCGCAGCGCATCCAGCACCTCGAGGTCAACCAGATGGGGCGCAAAGAGCTGCCGGCTACGAAGCCGCTCGCGTGCCAAGCCGTCATACCGGAGCCCGCCGACGATCACCGACGCATCGACCACCGCCGGCTGCCCGCTCGTCATACGATCAGGCCGCTGAACGCCGTGCGGACCGTGCCGCAGCGACCTCATCGAGATGCGCAGCACGCTCTTCCCGATCCGCGTGGATCCCGGCAACGACATCCTCGGTGCGAATCGGGATGCTCGGCAGCGAATCCAAGATGGCTGCGTTGTCGGCCCGCCGCGACAGTGCGCTGAGCTCGCGCACGGCAAATGCGCTCGTCGACATCCCCGCCTGCTTCGCTAGCCGGTCGAGCCGGTCCGCGACAGCGTCGGGAACGTTGCGCAGATAGAGCGTCTTCGGCATACGCAAAACACTAGCGTGTTGCTAGCTCCTTGCAAGCACCCTCGCTCGTCCCGTGCCACAGCCAGTGAGCGTCCTTTAGTGGTCGCCATGGCAACGACTAAAGGACGCTCACTGCACCACAGTCTCCCGTGACGCCGCTCCACTCGGTCCAGATCGGCGCCAGGGCGCTGCATTAGATCTGCTAACTTGCCACTTAGATTTCTCCTGTGGCCGTGGCGCACCACCCCGGCCGAGCAACCGAAGGGAACCCAGCATGGGCAAGACGATCGGTATCGATCTGGGCACGACCAACTCGTGCATGGCTGTCATCGAAGGCGGCGAGCCGACGGTGATCGAGAACGCCGAGGGCGGCCGCACCACGCCGTCCGTCGTCGCGTTCGCGCAGAGTGGCGAGCGTCTGGTCGGCACCGTCGCCAAGCGCCAGGCCGTCACCAACCCGACCAACACGGTCTTCTCCGTCAAGCGCTTCATGGGCCGTAAAGAGGCCGAAGTGCGCGAGGAGGAGTCGATCGTCCCGTACAAGGTCGTCGCAGGCCCGAACGGCGACGCGCGCATCGAAGCTGGCGGCAGCCAGTACTCCCCGCCGGAGATCTCGGCGATGATCCTCGCGAAGCTCAAGGCCGACGCTGAGGCCTACCTCGGCGAGACGGTCGACGGCGCGGTCATCACCGTCCCGGCGTACTTCAACGACGACCAGCGCCAGGCCACCAAGGACGCCGGCAAGATCGCCGGCCTCGAGGTCAAGCGCATCATCAACGAGCCGACCGCCGCCTCGCTGGCGTACGGCCTCGGCAAGGACGATGAGCAGACCATCCTCGTGTTCGACCTCGGCGGCGGCACGTTCGACGTGTCGGTGCTCGAGATCGCCGACGGCGTGTTCGAGGTCAAGTCGACCGCGGGCGACAACCACCTCGGTGGCGACAACTTCGACAAGGCCATCGTCGACTGGCTCGCCGCGGAGTTCAAGCGCGACAACGGCGTCGACCTCACGCAGGACCCGATGGCCCTGCAGCGCCTCTACGAGGCCGCCGAGAAGGCCAAGATCGAGCTGTCGACCGCGCAGGAGTCGCAGATCAACCTGCCCTACCTGACGGCTGACGCCTCGGGCCCCAAGCACCTCGACATCCGCCTCACCCGCTCCAAGCTGGGCGAGCTCGTCGGCGACCTCCTCGACCGTCTCGAGAAGCCGGTCAAGCAGGCGATGGACGACGCCAAGGGCAAGGGCGCCGCGAGCATCGACCACATCGTGCTCGTCGGCGGCATGACCCGCATGCCGGCCGTGCAGGAGAAGGTCAAGGCCCTCACCGGCAAGGACCCGCACCGCGGCGTGAACCCGGATGAGGTCGTCGCGATCGGCGCTGCGATCCAGGCCGGCGTGATCTCCAAGGAGGTCACCGACGTCCTCCTGCTCGACGTGACCCCGCTGACGCTGGGCATCGAGACCAAGGGCGGCGTCATGACGCGTCTCATCGAGCGCAACACGACCATCCCGACCCGCAAGAGCGAGGTCTTCTCCACGGCTGAGGACAACCAGCCGTCGGTCGAGATCCACGTGCTCCAGGGCGAGCGCGAGATGGCGAGCTACAACAAGTCGCTCGGCAAGTTCCAGCTCACGGGCATCCCGCCGGCGCCGCGTGGCGTGCCGCAGGTCGAGGTCACGTTCGACATCGACGCCAACGGCATCCTCAACGTGTCCGCCAAGGACCTCGGCACGGGTGTCGAGCAGAAGATCGAGATCAAGTCGGGCGGCGGTCTGTCGGACGACGAGATCAAGTCGATGGTGGCTGACGCCGAGGCGCACGCCGAGGACGACAAGCGCTTGCGCGAGCTGGCCGAGGCCCGCAACGAGGCCGAGGCTGCCGCGTACGCCGCGGAGAAGCAGCTCAAGGAGCTAGGCGACCAGCTCGAGGATTCCGACAAGGAAGACATCGAGCGCCTCGCCGCCGACGTGCGCGAGGCCACCAAGGGCGAGGACGTGGCTGCGATCAAGGCCGCGCTCGAAGCCCTGCAGACCCGCCAGCACGCGATCAGCGAGACGCTCTACGCCAAGGCGCAGGCCGCGGCCGCTGACGGTGCCGCAGGCGGCCCGGAGGCTGAGGGCGCGCCGGTCGGCGGCGGTGCGGACGACGAGGTCGTCGACGCCGAGATCGTCGACGAGGGCAAGTAAGCCCTCGCGCGATCGAGGCTGAGAGGACTCAGGACATGAGTACCGAGCACACGCCCGAGGCGGAGACCCCGCCGGCTGACGAAGCGACGCAGGCGGCAGCCGATCAGGCTGCCGCCGCCGCGGCCTACGCGGCCAGCGAGCAAGCCGCGCCGGAAGGCGCTGCGGCGCCCGCTGACGCTGCCGAGGCCGTCGAGGCCGAGGCCGCGCCCGACCCGCTCGAGGGCAAGACCGACGAAGAGATCCGCGCGCTCGCCGCGCAGGCCGGGGACTACCTCGCGCTTGCTCAGCGCACGCAGGCGGACTTCGCCAACTTCCGCAAGCGCGCCCAGGCGCAGGCGGCCGCGGCGAAGGTCCGCGGCGGCACCGACCTGGCCCGCGAGCTGCTGCCCGCGATCGACAACGTCGAGCGCGCACTGGAGCACGAGGGCACCGCGCTGACGGAGGCTGGCGATGCCAGCGAAGCCGCGCAGCGGATCCTCACGGCGCTGCGCAGCGCGCACGGCGAGATCGTCGCGGCCCTGAGCCGCGGCGGCATCGAGCGGTTCGACCCGCTCGGCGAGCCGTTCGATCCGACCCGCCACGAGGCGGTCGCACGCCGCCCAGCTGAGGACCAGGAGCCCGTCGCCATCTGCGGCGTCGTGTTCCAGCCTGGCTACGCGGCGGGCGACGAGATCATCCGCGCAGCGCGCGTCGTGGTCACCGACTGACCCGCCGATAGACCACCGAGACCACCCGACCCCGGTCACCTGACCAACCGACTCCGAGAGAAGTACCCCATCAATGGCCGCAGCTGATCCCTACAAGACCCTGGGCGTCGACCGCTCAGCGTCGCCCGAGGCGATCAAGAAGGCCTACCGCTCGCTCGCCCGCAAGTACCACCCCGACAACGAGGGCGGCAACGAGGACAAGTTCAAGGACGTGCAGGGTGCCTACGACATCCTGAGCGACCCAGATAAGAAGGCCGCCTACGACCGCGGCGGCTTCTCGTTCCCCGGCATGGGCGGGCCCGGCGGCGCCGAAGCGAACTTCTCCATGAGCGACCTCGCCGACATCCTCGGCGGCGTCTTTGGAAGCCGGATCCCGGGGGCGGGTGGCCGCGGCGGATCGCGCACGCAGGTGCAGGCGCCGGGCCGCGACCTGGAGACGCAGGCGCGGATCACCTTCGACCAGTCCATCAACGGCACCGAGATCACGCTCCCGGTGCCGTCGCAGGACCCGTGCCCGGACTGCCGTGGCACGGGCGGGCGCCCCGGTTCGCAGATGACGACCTGCCCGGAGTGCTCGGGCCACGGCGTCGTGATCACGAGCGACGGCCTGTTCACCAGCCAGACGCCCTGCCCGAGGTGCCGCGGCGTGGGGCGCGTGCCGAAGGAGCCTTGCCCGACGTGCCGCGGCACCGGACGCCGCCCCGGCGGCTCGACGCTGCGCGTGAAGGTGCCCGCCGGCATCCGCGACGGCGGCCGGATCAAGGTCCCCGGCCGCGGTGAGCCTGGCGTCGGCGGCGGGCCGCGCGGCGACCTCTATGTCGTCGTGCACGTGGCGCCGTCACGGGTGTTCCAGCGCAAGGGCGACCACCTCGAGATCGAGCTGCCGATCACCGTCGTCGAAGCGATGCGCGGAGCCGAGGTGAAGGTCCCGACCCTCAGCGGGACGAAAACCATCCGCGTGGCACCGGGGACCAAACACGGCACCGTGCAGCGGCTCAAGGGCGAAGGCCCCCCGCTGACCGGCAAGGGCGGCGCCCGCGGCGACCTGCACTACCGGATCGCGATCGATATCCCGCGCGAGCTCAACGACGAGCAAAAGGCGCTCGTCGACGCGCTCGGCGCGTCGCTCGACTACGACCCCCGCGAGGACCTGATGAAGCGCGCGGAGGCGAGGGGAGGCGTGGGTGTCTGACGAGTTCCAACAGCAGCAGCCCCACCAGCAGCAAGGGCAGCGGCCTGAGCAGCGCGTCACCCGCACCCGCATCGAGGTCTCGGCGAGCCGCGGCGTCTTCATGATCTCGGTCGCCGCCGAGCTCGCCGACATGCACCCGCAGACGCTGCGGATGTACGAGCAGCGCGGGCTCATCCAGCCGCAGCGCTCACCGCGCGGCACGCGCCTCTACTCGCAGGACGACGTCGAGCGCCTGCGCCGCATCCAGGAGATGACGGCCGAGCTCGGCCTCAACCTCGCCGGCGTCGAACGCGTCCTCGAGCTCGAAGAGCGCCTGGAGCACCTCGAGCGCCGCTACACCGCGGTCGAGCGCCGCCGCTTGGAGCTCGAGCACGAGGTCCAGCGCCTGCGCGACGAGCAGCGCACGGCGATCGTGCGCTACGTGCCGCCGCAGCAGCACCAGGCGCTGCAGCAGCGCCGGCCGCCCCAGGACGCCTAGGCCGCGTCCGCGTCCGTCGCTCCGGACCGCCGCCTCACCCCGCGCGCCTGCGCGCCCTGTGTGAACTTCAGCCCAGATGGAAACCGCGGGTATTTCGAATACCCGAAGTCGGGTACGGTGGTTGCTGAAGTGCCCGATTCAACCGACACCCTCGCGACCGCAGAGGACGCCGCCACGGCCGCGGCTTCGCTGGCGCTCGCCGCTTGGATGGCGCACCTCGACGACGACCTGGCCCGGTCGGCGGCGCTCCGCGAAGACGCCCGCGAAGCCTTCGGGCGGCTTGGCGACCGCGCTGCCGCGTCGGTCTCGGTGGCCTACGCCGCCCTTGTGCGGACGGCGCTGCTG
>JAEYAL010000018.1 GCA_023404805.1 Actinomycetes bacterium
TCGCTGTGCTGCGGCGACCGTAGGCGCGCGACCGGCGAAGCGTGCGGGAAGCGGCGGGGCGTGATGTCGGCGCGGGCGCGGCCGGCGCGCTCGGCGGCGACCATGATCGCTTCGTCGAGCCCGCCGAGCCGGTCGATCAGCCCGCGCTCCAGGGCGTCGGCGCCCGTCCAGACGCGCCCGCGCGCGAGCGGCTCCAGCTCTTCGACCGGCATCCCGCGGCCGTCGGCGGCCTTCTGGGTGAAGTCGGCGTAGACGTCGTCGAGCCAGCGGTCGAGGCGCCGGACCTGCTCGTCGTCGAATGGGCGGGCTGCCGACCACATCGTCGCCTGCTCGCCCGTCTGCACCGACTCCTGGACGACGCCCGCGCGCCTGAGCGCTTCGCCGACCACGATCTTGCCCGCGAACACGCCGATCGAGCCGGTAATCGTCCCGGGCAGCGCGAGAATCTCATCGGCGCCCATGGCCACGAAGTACCCGCCTGACGCGGCGACGGTGCCCATCGACGCCACGACCGGCTTGCCCTCTTCGCGCAACCGCAGGACCTCGCGGTGGACCGCATCTGAGGCCACGTACGAGCCGCCGGGCGAGTCGACCCGCAACACGACCGCGGCGACCTGGTCGTCGTCGCGGGCGGACCGCAGCGCGGCGCACGTCGAGTCCGATCCGGTGTGCGGGCCGCCGAGCGGGCTGCTGCCGCTGCGCCCGAGCATGATGCCGCCGTCGACTTGCACGATCGCGACGAGGCTGCCCTTGCCCTTGGTCCGCAGCTGCGCGGCCTTGCGACCGGCCTCCTTGCGGATCCGCTCGCGCCTCGGCGGCGCCCATTTGTGCACGAAGCGCTTCTCGAGCTCGTCGCCCTTGCCGGGCTTGCCGCCCTTCGGCGTGTCGTCGCCGGTGGCCCCGACGCCGCCTGCGCGGCCTGCTCTAGCTGCGCCGCCCGCGCCAGCTGCGCCGACTGCGCCGCCGCTGTCCGCCACCCCGAGCGCCGCAGCCGTCGCCGCGTACGCCTCGTCGCGGTAGCCGATGTGGTCGACGAAGCCGCGGTCGAGCGCGTCCTGCGGCGTCAGCGGCGCATCGGCGATCGCGGCGCGCACCACGTCTTCGCTGAGCCCGCGCCGCCGCCCGACGGTCGCGACCACCTGCGCGGTCAGCGAATCGGTCAGCGCCTGGAGCGCCTCGCGCTGCCCGTCGCCCATCGAGTCGCGCATGACGGTGTCCGGCGCGTTCTTGTACTCGTGCCGCGCGTGGATCTGCGGGACGACGCCGAGCCGGTCCAGCGCGCCACGCACGAACACGCCGCCCGCCGCTGTGCCGACGAGCCCCAGCCCGCCCGAGGGCTGCAGCCAGATCTCCCCGAAGTGCGCGGCCAGGTGGTACGGCAGCGTGCCGTCGCCGGACTCGCCAAACGCCTCGGTCCAGCAGACGGTCCGCTTGCCAGCCGCCTGCAGCGCTTCGACGGCCGCGCCGAGTTCGTCGACCTGCGCGGCCGACAGGACGCTCGGCCCGACGTGCGCGATCAGCCCCACCACCGCGGGCGACTCGGCCGCCTCGCGCATCCGGCGGATCACATCCGACAGCACCGGGATGTGCCGCGAGCGGATCGCTGCCACCGGGTCAGCTGGAGGTGACTCCAGCAGTCCGTGAGAGAGGTCGAGCTCCAGCAGCACAGGGGTTGGCGCCATGCCAGCACGCTAGCCCAGGACCCGCGTCCATACCTCCGCGAGGGTGTCGACGAGCGCCACGAGCTCTCGGTCGTCGGCGTCTGGCGCCCGTTCGATGAGCAGGTGCACGTTCATGGCGGCGAGCGCCGCGGCGGTGCGTTCGGGGTCGGCCAGGGGCGGCTGCGCTCGGTGCGTGGCCTCGAGCGCGGCGGCGCGGATCCGCTCGCTGAGGCCACGGCGGACGCGGGCGATCGCGGGGTCGGCGCCCCCCGACCAGAACACGGCCCGCAGCAGGGCGCCATGCGTGCGGTAGGTCTGTGCCGCTTGCTCGAGTGCCGCGCGGCCCGCAGCGGCGAAGTCGTCCGCGGCGGCCCAGTCCGCGAGCGCGGCGTCAGCGTCGGCCCGCAGGGGCAGCAGCAGCTGCAGGAGCAGGTCGGCCAGGTCGTCGAAGTGCACGTAGAACGCCTTGCGGGTGAGCGTCGTGCGCGACATCACTTCGGCGACGCTCAGCGGGCCGCCGTTGCCGGCGGCGAGCACCTCGCGCGCGGCGGCCAGGATCTCGGCGCGGGCCTCATCGGGCGTGCGCCGCCGACGCGGCGTGGCGGCCAGCGACGCGGCTGGAGCGCTCCGGCCTGTCTTCGCCGACACGGGTCGCCGAGGCGTGGACGCGGGGTCTAGCGCACGATCTGATGCCACCGTGGCAGTATGGCGCGCCCCAGCTAGTGCCATGGTGGCATTAGTGGCTCGACCGCATTCTGCGAGGACCGACATGCGCCAGACCCGCACCCTCCATCCCTGGCTCTTCTGGCCTAGCGTCCTCGGCGCGGCCTTCCTGCTGGCGCGCGCGCTCACCACGCTGCTCATGGGCGCCTCCTTCGCGGCGCCCGGTGACGGCTGGCGCTCGCTCTGGCAGCTGCTCATCGCCGCCGTACTGCTCGCCGGGGCGGTGCGCCCGGAGTGGGCGCGAGCCACCGTCGGGTTCGTCGGCGCGGTCTACGCCGTCTCGACCGGCCTGGAGCTCGTCGACCCCACGGAGCTGCTCGGCGTCATCCCCGTCGACATGCGCGACCGCGTCGTACATCCGACCATCGCCATCGTCGCCTTCGGGTGCCTGGCCCGCGACGGCGCAGTCGCGCGCCGCGCAATAGCCGCTTGAGCGTCAGCGAAGCCCTGGAGGAGTCCGACCGCCGTGTGGCCGTCTCCATCCAGGGCTTCTCGCTGACCGCTAGTCCTTGAACGGGTCCACGATGTCGGGCCCCGCCATCGCGACGCCGATCGGCGTCAGCCGGTGGAGCACCTGCACCGTGCCCTCGTGGTACCGGAGGACCTCGTCAAGCCGCTTGTAGGCCGCAGGCGCCTCGTCGGCGGCGCCGCCGCGCAGCTCGATGCCGCGCGCCGCCAGCTCGGCCTTGACCGACGGGTAGTCGATCGCGCCGGCCGTGACCTTCTGCGGGCCCTTCTTGAGGGCCTTGCCCGGGTGGTGCGGGCACTCCGCGCGGCCGTGCGCCGACGCGGCCCGCGCCTCCGCGGCCTCCTGCGGCGTCATCCAGAAGCCGCAGTCGCGCGCCGTGCACGACGGGACCCACCGGACCTTGCCGGCGGCCTTCGTCCGCGACATCACGCGCCCAGCCCCGTGGACCGTCGAGTGCAGCGCCGCCTCCGACGCCGCGCCCGCCAGACCCTCGAGGATCACGGCGTCCTCGCCCATCGTCGCGCCGACGAACCCGCGCTGGCCCGGGAAGGCCGGCGTCGCGCCCTTGCGCACGACCCAGTAGGCGTCGCCGCCGTGCTCCTCGCGCCATGCGTAGTTGTGGTGGTTCTCGACCTCGTCGACGACCTCAGCGCCCAGGATGCTGCGCACCTGCTCGACGACGAGCTGCCGCCCGGCCCGCGCGTAGTCGCCGGCGAGCGTCATCGCGCTGATGTAGGCGGCGCCGAGGTCGGTGTCGACCGCGAGCAGCTTCGGCGGGGAGTCCATCTCGCCGTCGGTGCCGCGCTCGTCGAACCGGCCGCCGTCGATCAGCGACAGGAAGCCGCTGGCCGTCTTGTGGCCGAACCCGCGCGAGCCGAAGTGCACGCCGATCCACACCGCGCCGGTCTCGTCCTCGAACAGGTCGACGTAGTGGTTGCCTGCGCCGACGGTGCCGAGCTGCGCCGCTGCCTGCTGCACGAGTGCGCGCTGCGGCGTGAACTCAGCCTGCGCGATCGCGTCGACGACCTCGTGGTCGGCCTTCGTGCCCGCGGTCCGGCCGACGCCGAACGAGATCGACGAGACGATCTCGTCCATCACGCGCGGCAGATCGGGCCGCAGCTCGTCGGCCGTGAGGTTGAGGCGCACGGCGGTGTTGCCGCAGCCGATGTCGTAGCCCACGCCGGACGGCGCGATGTGGTCGCGGTAGGCGACGACGCCGCCGATCGGCTGGCTGTAGCCCACGTGGCCGTCGGCGCACAGGACGCCGAGCGCGCCCTCCTCGGCGCCCGCGCACCGCGCAAGCTGCTCGATCGTGCGGGCCTCGTGGTCGCCCAGGATCGTCAGGGCGTTGTTCGGATTCTCGTTTGCATTCGTCATGTTCGTTGCTTCGTGTGGTGATGGTGCCGCCGGGCCGAAGGTGTTTGGCAAACGCTCTCCGAGCGGCCGAGCAGCACGTGGCTGTCGAGCCGATCGATCGAACGCTGCGGCGGGCTTGGGCCACCGGGCAGCGGGACGCCCCAGGCCGGACGCATCCGGTGTCGGGCAAGTCGTGGTGGTGGACGGCGGGCGCGGCCTGTGGGGCGCGCGGCAATCCGGGGCGGCGTCGCGAGAGCGCGGGCGCCGACAGAGGGGAGTGGCCCTAGGAGGCCGGTTTCCCTTGCCAGCTGCGGTCTCGCTGCACAGGTCGACGCGAGGGCTGGAACAGCCCGTCGTAGGTCGAGGTCGTATGCAGGGCGAGTGCCAGCACGGGCCGCAGACCGTAGCGCAGTCCACAGGCGAGCTCAACCGGACCGGACGCGCGGGGGGCGGCTCAGAAGTTCCCGCGATTTCCGTGTGCCCCGTCGGAGTCGGCGCACGAAACCCTGCATGGCATCGCCGCGCCTCGATAGGGTCGCCAGCCCGTGACCGCTTCGTCGATCTCCGAGCGCCCCGTGCTGGCGCACTACCCGGTCGGTGCCTCGACCGGCTGGATCGCCGCTGCTGAACGCGAGGCGGGCGAGCCCGTCCCGGAGTGGCCCGTGCTCGCGGGACGCGCCCGCCGGCAGTACACGGGCGCCTGCGAGCTCGCCGCGCTCGCCGAACCCGAGCTGCCTGCGCTCATCACGTGGCTCGCCGCCCGGCCGTCGCTGCCGTTCGACTTCCTGTCGGTGCATGCGCCGAGCAAACACCGCGTGCTGCCCGAGGCGGAGCTGGTCGACCTGCTGCTCACGGTGGCGCCGCAGGTCGACGCGATCGTGCTGCACCCCGATGTGATCGACGACCACGCCATCTGGGCCCAGCTCGGCGCGACGCTGGCGATCGAGAACATGGATCCGCGCAAGGACGACGGGCAGACCGCCGAGTCGCTCCAGCGCCACTTCGACCTGCTGCCCGAGGCGGGCCTCTGCTTCGACGTCGCCCACGCCTACGCGATCGATCCGACGCTGGCCGAGGGCCACGCGATCCTCGACCGCTTCGCAGGCCGGCTGCGCCACCTGCATGTGTCGGCGCTCGACTCGGGGCACCACCACGTCGCGCTGAACGCCGCCCAGGAGGAGCTCATCCGCCCGCTGCTTGAGCGCTGCCGCGACGTGCCGTGGATCCTCGAGGCGCCGATCGCCTGAGGCGTGGCGCAGCGCGGCGGGGCGGCGTGATCGCAGGTCGCGCCGAACCCGCCGAGGTCAGCCGACCGGCGTCGGCGCGAGCTGCGTGAGCCGGAAGCTGTTGCCGGACGGGTCGCGGAAGCCGGCGTCGATGCCGTAGGGCGCCTGGGTCGGCTCCTGCGTGAACTCCACGCCGCGCGCCGAGAGCTCCTCGTAGGCGGCCTGGCAGTCCTCGGTCTCGAAGAAGATCCCGCCGCTCACGCCCTTGGCGAGCAGGCTCGTGATCTGCTCGACGGTCTCGGGCTCGAAGACCGGCGGCTGCGGGATCGCCATCAGCACGATCGCGATGTCCTGGCCGACCGGCCCGACCGACAGCCAGCGGAAGTTGTCCATCTCGGCGACGGTCACGTCGGAGCGCAGCTCAAAGCCGAGCTTCTCGGTGAACCAGGCCAGAGCCTCGTCCTGGTCGTGGACCCAGATCTGCGTGGTGGCGAGCTTGAACATCGGCGGCCTTTCGTCGCGGGCAGAACGCCCGATGCAGCCAAGCTACGCGCGCTCAGCCGGGCTGTCTTCTCGAAACCTGCTGTCCTGCCGGGCGGCCATACAGGCGGGCCAGGCACGGCGGGACGCGCATCAGTTGAGAGGCCGGCGGGTGCGCTGCGCGGTACGCGGTCGGCGACTGCCCGAAGGCCCGCCCGAAGCTGGTCGTGAACGACCCCACGCTCGTCAGCCCGACCTGCAGGCAGATCTCCGCGACGGAGTGGTCGGTGGTGCGCAGCAGCGCGGCGGCCCGCTCGAGGCGCCGCGTGAGCAGGTACTGGTGCGGCGACTCGCCGAACGCCTTGCGGAACTCGCGGCTGAAGTGGGCCTGCGAGAGCCCCGCAGCGCCCGCCATCGCGGCGACATCGACCGGCTCGAAGTACCAGCGGTCAGCGAGATCCTTGGCCCGGAGCAGGTGCCGCAGCGGATGCACGGGCGCGCTCATTCCGCCCAGTATCCCCCGCGTCTGCAACGCTGCGGCGCATGGAGGCCCGCCAGGTGACCGCGCCGCTCGGCTCGCTCGGCCACCTCGCGGCGCGCTGCACCACCAGCTTCCCGGCGCTCCTCGCCGCCCGCCAGCGCAGCGAGGCCGGGCTCAACGCCCTCGCGCGCGACCTGGCAGCAGTGCCGCTCCCTGATGGCACGAGCGTCGTGCTGCTCGGCTCCTGGGGCCGCGCCGAGGTGACGGGCGTGAGCGACCTGGACTGGCTGCTCGTCGACGCCAATGCCAAACGCGCGCCGATCGGCAGCTCCGAGCCGATTCCGATGGCCCAGATGGCGCTCGACCCGGAGTTCGCGGCCACGCCGGTCGCCGCGCACCTGCACGACCTCAGCGAGATCATGATGCGCCACGGCGCTGAACCCGGCAGCCAAGGCACGTTCGGGACGGCGGTCCACGTCGCTGACCTGGCCCAGAAGATCGGCCTCGACGAGGACTCCAACCAGAACCTCACGCGCCGCATGCTGCTCGCGCTCGAATCGGTCCCGGCGACCGGCGCCGAGCACCACCACGCCGCGCTCAAGCGGATCATCACGACCTACCTCGACGGCCGCACGCGCGACTTCCGCCCGCCGCGGTTCCTGCTGAACGACCTCATCCGCTACTGGCGGACCATCGCCGTCGACTTCGAGGGCAAGCGCCGCGAACAGGACGACCACAAGTGGGCCGTGCGCAACGTGAAGCTCCGGACCGCCCGCAAAGTGCTGTTCATGGGCGGCCTCCTCCCGGTGCTCGCCTGCCGGAACCTGCCGGCCAGCGAGATGGGCGGCTACCTGCTGGACCAGCTCAGCGCTCCAGCAACCGATCGCATCGCGCACGCATTTCTTTCGTGGGACGCTCCTGATGAAGGCGTGCGCGCTTTGCGTGCGTACGACGCTGTGCTTGCTCGACTTGCCGACGCAGACACGCGTCGTAGGCTCGACGAGCTCGAGTACGAGCACGCGCGCGACGATTCGCTTTTTCTCGAGCTACGTCGGCTTGGGCACGAGCTGGAGTCTGGGCTGCTGGCGCTCCTGTTTGAGACGCCTCTGCGGGACGTGGTGCGCCGCTACTCGGTGCTGTAGGCGCGGTCCCCGGCGTCTCGGCCTGCGGAGCGTCCGGCAGCGTGATCCCGGGGATCGACGGCGCCGGAGCCGGGGCGGCGTCGACCGGCTCGCGCAGAGCGGGCGGCGGGGTGAGGTCGAGGAGCGTGACCTCGTCGTTGACCGGCACCACGAAGCTCGAGGTGTTGTTGAAGGAGAGCATCGGGCTCGCCGACACTGTCGGGACGAACTGCTTCGCCGACCACGTTCCGGCGCTGCCGTCGAGGCTCACCTTGACGGCCTTCGGGAGGACCGGGAGCTCGTTGTAGTTGTAGTCGACGCGTGGCCAGGCCTCGGCCTTCCAGCTCGCGGACTGCTCGGGGCGCCAGAGCGCGAGCACGTACGAGCCGTCGGCGCGCCGCAGCACGAGGCGCTCGATGGCGTCTTCGCCGAGCGACTCGCCGGAGAGGCCGTCGGTGAGCGACACGTCGAGCTTGCCGGGCTTCGCGCCGGCGCCAAGGTCGCCGATCACCGAGTTCAGGCGGGAGACAGCCTGGTACGCGACCTTCGGTCCGGCCATCCGCAGCAGGCCCTGCGACTTGCCTGCCCGCGCCTTCATCAGGCCGTAGCCGTGGTTGCGGTCGGTCGGCGCCGCCGAGAGGTCGACGAGTTCGTAGAGGTACGTCCGCGGGACGCCCCGCTTGAAGTTGTGGAGCAGCAGGCGCACGTTGTAGACGGCCTGCGCGCGCTGGCTGACCCAGTCGGGCGTGAGCACCGAGCCGGCCGTCGAGTAGCCGCTCTCGGTCGCGATCGCGGTGTCGCCCGCGGCCAGGCTGATCGCGCAGTCGACGATCGTGCGGCCCTTGTCGCACTCGGAGTTCAGACCCTCCTCGGGGGTGCTCCAGATCGCCGGATACGGATGCATGTTCGGCACGTCGGCGAGCTCGGGCTTCCACCCGGCGGCGGCCAGTGCGGCCGTCTGGGACTGGCGGCCGAGGGCGGGCGCGAGCACCGGGATGTCGCGCAAGCTGGCGAACTCCGGCTGCGCGAGCAGCCGGCTCAGCGTGGTGGCGTCGGCGACGGTCTGCAGCGCCCAGTTCTTGGACTGCAGGTCGGGCTCGTTGACCATCTCGATGCCCTCGGCGAGGTCGGCCAGCTCGCTGTCGCGCACACCGCGCAGGGCGCGCTCGATCTCCGCGTCGCGGTCGGCGCGGAGCACCGGCTTGCTGCTGATCGGCATCACGTTGATCATCAGCCCGACGCGCTGGCCGCCCGGGTAGGTGCTGTTGCCGATCTGGGCGAGGCGCGTGCGGACGGTGGCGCAGACGGGTTCCACGTTGAGGCAGGCGTGGTCGCGCACGTGGCGCACACCGAGGTCGCGGAGCGCAGCCTGGAGGTTCTCGATCGGCTCCTCGGCGTAGGCGTAGCCCGCGAAGTCGAGGTGCGTCTGCACGCCGACGGAGTCGCGGTAGGCGCTCGCTGCGGGGGCCGGAAGCACCTCGGCGCGCGCGCTCGCCGGCATCGCCGTGATGGCGATGGCGGTTGCGGTGAGGACCGTTTGGACGACGGTCCGGACACCATGGCGACGTGGTGTTGGGGACATTTCGCGACCTCCGGGTCGCTGCGGCCGGGACGATGGCCGTTCCGTGATTGGTATCACATACGGTGCATTGATGCGAGTCGGTGAGTTGCGCGTTGGGCGCGTTGCCACCCGTGTTGAGGGGCGACTCAAGAAAGTGGCCAGCGCTGCTGGGTAGGCGAACTAGCCGCCGGTACCCTGGAAGGAGTGACAGCGGTCGTCGACATCCAGCAGCTGGTCCTGCTGCTCGAGCTCGAGCCGCCCTTCGACAAGAAGGCCGTGCAGGCTGCACGCCGAACGATGGCGAAGCGCTGGCATCCCGACCTGGCCCCGGCCGGTCAAGAGCTGCAGCACGAGCGGCACCTCAAGGCGATCAACGAGGCCGCGGACCATCTCGAGCAGCTCGCCGAGGGGTCGCGCGGAGGCAAGGTGTCGGCCAACGCGGTGCGTGTCGCCGGGCAAGCTGCCGCACGGGCACGGGCCGAAGAGGGCCGCCGCAACTACGAGGCGCAGCAGCGCGCCCGGGCAGCCGCCGCCGATCAAGCCGTCAACGACCCGTTCGGCAACCGCATGCCCGACCACTCGGTCGTGCACCGCTACGCGCGCTGCCTGTCTTACCCTGAATGGGGGGTCGGCACGGTCGACGGCATCTACTTCACCGGCGACGGCGACCACGTCCAGCAGTGGGCTCGCGTGCGCTTCTCCGACGGCATCCGCACGGTGCCTGCTGGGTCGCTGCAGTTCGTCGACTTCAGCCGCCCCGACGACGCCGCCGACCGGGTCGAGCGCTTTATGACGGCGGCCCGCCACGCGCTCGCCGAGAACGACTTCAAGACCGCCGCGCAGCGGCTGACCTACGCCCGCGACGCGCAGCCCCGCAACCCGGTTGTGCTGCGGATGGTCTCGTTCGCGTTCTGGCAGTCCGGCCAGCTTGAGGCAGCAGGGCGGGCGGTCCGCGACTGGATCCGCGCGGAACCGGGCCGCCCGGCGCCGCAGCGCTACGCGTCGCGGATCTACGAGGCGATGGGGGCGGTCGACCTGGCGCTCGGCGCCGCCGAGCTGGCGGCCGAGGCGGCGCCAGGCGACGCGAGCGGCTGGGAGCGCGTCGGACGCCTGCGCCTCGCGCGCTTCGACCGGGTCGGGGCGATCGAAGCGCTGGAGCGCGCGCGTGCGCTCGGGGCGACGGTCGAAGGCTTGCTCGACCTCGCGCTGGCCCATCAGCTGGCGGGCGATGTCGGCGCCGCGGTCGCAGCTGCCGAGCAGGCGACGGTCGTCGACCCAGACTCCGCCGAGGCGTGGAGCCGCTTGGCGCACACGCTCGCCCGCACCGATCTCGTGACTGAGGCCCTGAACGCCTGCGCGTTCGCGGAAGCCCGCGGCGCCGGCGACGAGGTCGCCCACCTGCGCGAGCGGCTCGAGGCGATCGCGCCGCGCGAACTGCCGGCCTGAGCGGCGCCGCTCCCGCGCCGACCGGCAAGATCGCGACGCGGCCATGCGGCGCGCCGACCCCCGGACTGCTCTCCGGGGGCCGTCTGGCGCTCGCCGTCAGGGTGTGAGCAGCCGGGGCTTACTCGTCGAGGTTGACCGGGCCGCCCGGCACGGGCACCCGGTAGTTCGCGCCGCGCAGGTCGATCAGCGTCACGTCCGGGCCGACCTGGGCGGTGAACGCCTGCGTGGTCGTCGCGAGCGCCTTCGTGGCGGTCTCGTCGATCGACGGGCGGAACATCGTCGCGTTCCAGCCGCCAGAGATCCCCGTGTTGATCTTCACCGACACGGGCAGGTCCGGCACGTCGAGCGTGCGCTGCTTGAGCTGCACGTTGCTCCACACAGCCTTCGGCTGCCAGAGGGCCAACACCATCGTGCCGTCGTTGCGGCGCAGCAGCACGCGGCGCACCGCGCTCTCGGGCAGGAGCTTGCCCGCGGCGTCGCGCAGGTCGAAGTCGAGGCCGCCGCCGGCCGCGACCTTCGCGCCGGCCTCGCCGATCCGCGAGTTCATGCGGGCGACGGCGTAGGCGGCGACCTTGGCGCGTGAGGAGACGATCGACCACGGGTCGATGTACTTGGACTCGTAGAGCCCGAAGCCCGAGGTCGCCGAGGCGATCTCAGGGCTGAGGTCGTTGAGCTCGTAGAGGTAGGTGCGGCCGATGCCCTTGGCGTAGTTGTCGAGCAGGAGCCGCGGCAGGTAGACGGCCTGCGTCTGGCGCGAGACCCACATGACCGACGTCTTGTCGCCGGTCGTCGAGTAGCCCGACTCGGTCGCCCACGGAGCGCGCGTCCCCGGGGCGAGGCGGCGCATGCAGTCCCACACGGTGAGCTTGCCGATGTTGCACGGCGCCTTGAGCGCCTCTTCCGGGCCGCCCCAGGCCGGCGGATAGGGGTGGAAGTTCGGCGTGATCGGCCGCAGCGTCGGCCAGGCGGCCTGGAGCAGGTAGGCGGTGCTGTTCGGGTGGCCGAGCGCCGGCGAGAGCAAGGGCAGGTTCGCGAGCGAGGCGAACCGCGGCTCAGCGAGCTTGGCGCGGATCGCGACGTCGTCGGCGACGGCGATCTGCGGCCAGCCGCGGTAGTTCTGCAGGTCGGGCTCGTTGGTCTGCTCGATGCCGGCGACCGCGCCTGCCAGCGGCGGCGTCGACAGCGCCTTGAGGGCGCGCTCGATGTCGGCGTCGCGCTCGGCGCGGCCCGGGTGGGTCTCAACCTCTCGGGTGATGCCGAGCAGGTAGTCGACCGCCGGCATCGTCTTCTTCTCGGCGGCCTTCGCGCGCAGCGCCGCCATGCGGGCCCGGGGCTTGACGCAGGCCGCTTCGGTGTTCAGGCAGACGCTGTCGCGCACGTGCCAGATACCGAGGTCGTTGAGCATCCGGGCGAGGGTGTCGGTGCTGGTCTGGTCCGACGCGTACCCCCCGAAGCTGTGGTGCATCTGGATGCCGATGCTGTCGCGGAAGCCGGCAGCGGGCGAGGCCTGCACGGGCGCGGCGGAGGCGGGCGCGGCCGCCGTCAGCGACGTCGCAGCGAGACTGCCGAGGAGCGCGAGGCGCGTGCCGAGACGGCCGCGGCCGGCGGGACGGAGATGCAGGCCCTTGGCGGTGCGCAGGGTGCGCGACGGCCGGGGCCGAAGGCGAAGTTGGGACATAACGATGTCGCCGCGTCGGCGGCGTGACCTTCCAGCTTGGGACGGAGCGAGAGGGACAGGCACCGGTAGAGACGACCGGTGTGGGGAGTGACTGAACGCACACTACCGATTCACGGGGGAGGAGTGCAACGTCCCCCGGTCGAGGGGCGGCAACTCGGCGGCCGTGAACTCGGCCGCGGCGGGTTACGCCGCCGCGCGCTTGGCGGCTCGTGCTGCGGCAGCGCGGCGCTTCGCCGCGGCTTTGGCCTTGGCGCGCTTCGCCTTCGCCTTCGCTTTGGCCTTCGCTTTCGCCTTCGCGGCGGCCTTCGCTTTCGCCTTCGCGGCGGCCTTCGCTTTGGCCGCGGCCTGGGTCTTGGCGGTCTCGGCGGAGATCTTGGTGTCGGTCGACGCCGCGGTCTGGGTCCCGGGGCTGGCGCCAGGCGTCCTGACCGTCGCTGGCGCGGCGGCGGCTGGCGCTGCGGCCGGTGTCTGCGGCGCGGCAGCGGCAGGGGCCTCGGCGGGCGGGTCGTCGCCACCAGCGGCGGGGGTGTCGTCGCCCTGCTCGAGCTCCGGCGACGCCGTCTCGACAGGCTCGACGCCGCCGAGGCTGAGCGCGGCGGTCTGGCCCGGGATGGTCGCGGTCGATGCCGCCGCGCCACGCAGGTCGATCAGCGTCACGTCGGCGCCAACCGGCGCAGTGAAGCGGCTGGTCGGGCTGACGCGGCCCAGGGCGTTCCCGCTGAGGGTGGGCCGGAAGGCGGTGGCGGCCCAGCCGCCCGTCCGCGGCGTCCCGATCGTCACGTCGACGCTGAGGTCGCCCACCGGCTTGTCGCGCTGCGCGAGGTAGGCGTTGTCGAAGACCGACTTGGGCTGCCAGAGCGCGAGGGCGTAGGACCCGTCGGCGCGCTGCAGGAGCACACGGCGCACCGTCGCGTCGTCGACGATCTTGCCGCCGCTGCGGAGCGTGAGGTCCAGCGGGGTGGCGGCGCCGGCGCCAGCGCCAAGGTCGCCGATACGGGCGTTGAGGCGGGCGACGGCCCAGGCGGCGGGCTTGGGGTCAGCGGCGCGCACGGTGGAGCCAGAGCGGCGCGAGCGCCAGAGGCCATAGCCATTGGTGGTCGAGGTGCGCTCCGGGGCGAGGTCGACCAGCTCGTAGAGGTAGGTCCTGGCGACGCCGCGCGAGAAGTTCTCGAGGAGCAGCCGCGGAAGGTAGGTGGCCTGCGCCTTCTCGCTGACCCAGCCTTGGTTGAACGCGCCGCCAGCGGTCGTGTAGCCGCTCTCGCTGGCGATCGGAGCGCCGCCGCTCGCCAGCTGGCGCACGCAGCCAAGGGCGTCGGTGTTCCCAGCGCACGGGGTGGTGAGCGCGTTCTCGGGGCCGCCCCACGCCGGCGGGTACGGGTGGAAGTTCGGGGTGTAGTTGCGGGCGCCTGACCAGCCGGCGTTCAGCAGCAGCGGCGTGTTCGTCGTGTGGCCGACCGCCGGCGTGAGCCGCGGGATGGCGCGGGCGGCGGCGAAGCGCGGCTCCGCCAGCAGGCGGGTGGTGGTCGCGTCGTCGGCGAGCGTCTTGGCCTGCCAGTCGGCGACCCCCTTGAGGTCGGGCTCGTTGACGGCTTCGACGCCCGCGACCATGCCCGCGAGCGGCGCGGTCTGGACGGCGGCGAGCGCACGCTCGATGTCGGCGTCGCGGCTGGCGCGGTCCGGCTGGCTCTTGAGCTCCTGGGTGAGGTGCAGCAGCAGGTCGACGTCCGGCGCGCCCGGGCCCAGCGCGTCCTTGAGCGCAGCGAGCTTCGCGCGGATCGGAGCGCACGCCTGCTCGGTGTTGAGGCAGACGCTGTCGCGCACGTGGCGGATGCCGAGCGCGCGGAGCGCCGAGCCGAGCGTCTCAGCCGTCTCCGACTGGTAGGCGTAGCCGGTGAAGCTGTGGTGCATCTGCACGCCGATGCTGTCGCGGTACGCGCCCGCGCTCTGCGCCGGCACCGCAGCGGCGCCGGCGGGCGAAGCTGATGCTCCCACCCCTAGTCCGCCCAGGATCAGCGCAACGGCGGCCCGGCGCGTTGCGCGGGACCAGCGGGGAGCGGTGAGAGCGGCGGACGACATCCGTGTCGTGAAGGGGAGGGGCATCAGTTGTGCTTGGAGGCCCGCAGCGATCCGTCACCGCAAGCTCTGCACCCTGGATCGGCCGGTTTGAATCAGAAATGAACGTCTCCAGACGGGCGTCCGGGTGCCGCCGCGCCAGAGCCGACCGATGGGGGACGAACCAGCGCGCCGACGTGCCAACGGCGCGGGTCGTGGCGCGGCGCCGCGCGGGCGTCCGGTCGGCGCTCCGGAACGGCCCTCAGCGTTTGCGGGTCAGGCCGGAGCCGTCAGCTCGGGCGGTGCGCCGCGAGGAACGCGAGTGTGGCGCCCGAGAACGCGTCTGGTTGCTCGAGCGGCGCGAGATGGCCGGCGCCCTTGAGCGTGAGGAGCTCGGCCTCGGGCAGCAGGCGAGCCAGGAGCTTGCCGCCCTCACGGAAGTCGACGAGGTCGAGTTCGCCCTCGATCACGAGCGACGGCACGTCGATGCCGGTGAGGCGGTCGGGGTCGTCGCCGAGCGGATCGGCGACGTCGGACACGTTGCTGGCCGCGTCCTGCAGCTCGAACGCGCGCCGCTGCGCGGCGGCGACGTGGTCGCGGATCGCCGCCGGAGCCCCGGGCAGCGTCCAGGCCTCCACGACGGCCGCGGTCGCGGTCTCGAAGTCGCCGACGTCGAGCGCCCGCTCCTCCGCGGCCCACCGCTCCGCCAGCTCGGGCGACGGTTCCATGCCGGGCGCCGGCGCCGACGCGAGCACCAGGCCCCAGAACCGCCCGCGGTGCAGCGCCGCCACACGCAGCGCCACCGCTCCGCCGTAGGAGCAGCCGATCAGCGCGGCGCTCTCGATGCCGAGCACGTCGAGCGTCGCGAACACGTCGTTCCACGGCGCCTGCGGACCGCTCGGCGGCGCCGCGTCCTCCCCGAAGCCGGGCAGGTCGAGGGCGACCGCGCGGTAGCCGTGCGTGGCGAGCTCGGGCAGCAGGGCAGCCCACATCCGCCGGTCGGCGATGCCGGCATGCAGCAGGACCACCGCGGGCCCCGAACCTTGCATGTCGTGCGGCAGCATCCGCGCCAGCCTATGGGGCGCGACCGGCGGTGAGCGGTCTGCCCCGGACGCCACATCGGCGCGGCGAAACCGGCCCGTGCAGGAACTTCGCGGAATCTGGCAACTTCGGTGCGGTGCTCCGGCCGCTGAGCCGCGGGCTGGCCCGGTAGCGTCTCCGCGGTGCGTCTCATCGTTGCCCGCTGCGAGGTCCGCTACTACGGCCGCGTCACCGCCGTCTTGCCGATGGCGCTGCGCCTGCTGATGATCAAGAGCGACGGGTCGGTGATGGTCCACGCCGACACCGGCGGCTACAAGCCGCAGAACTGGATGACGCCGCCGACGGTGGTCGAGTTCGAAGGCGATCCGGTCACCTCGATGCACGTCCGCAAGGTAGGGGCCGACGACGAGCTGAAGATCACCGTCGAGGAGATCGTCAGCGACACGCTCCACGACATGGGCGAGGCCGCGGCGCTTGAGAAGGACGGTGTCGAGAAGGACCTCCAGGCCGCGCTGGCCGACGCGCCGGAGTTCTGCGGCGAAGGGCTGCGGCTCGTGCGCCGCGAGTGGCCGACCGACATCGGCCCGGTCGACCTGATGTGCCGCGATGAAGACGACGGCTGGGTCGCTGTCGAGATCAAGCGCGTCGGGACGATCGACGCCGTTGAGCAGCTCACGCGCTATCTCGAGATGATGCGCGCCGACGAGACGCTGCGCGACTGCCGCGGCATCCTCGTGGCGGAGCGGATCGCACCTCAGGCCCGCACGCTCGCAGCCAGCCGCGGGATCGACTGGGTCGAGGTCGACCTGGCCGTGGTCCGCGGGGAGCGCGAGGCCGACTTGACGCTGTTCGGCTGACGCCATTGACGCGCCGCTGAGGGCGCGTTTCAGCCGGCTCCTCTCCTCGTCCACGAAACGTATGCGGCGGTCTCCAGCGGTCGACTCTCCGGGGGTGTCCCCCAAACCTGCCGCTCGCCCGCAGCTCGTGCGGTTCGCCCTCACCTTGGTGGGCGGCCTGCTGCTGGGGGCGGTCTTCGGGCTGATCGACTGGGAGGCCGCGCTGCCGAAAGCGCCGAGCGGCCTGCTGGCCGTCGTCATCCCCGGCTGCTCGCTGATCGTGCTCAGCACCGTGCTGCGCTCCCGCGTCGCGCTCGGGATCCACCAGTGGGCCGCCGCTGCGGTGGCAGCGGCGATCACGTCGGCGGCCCTCTGGTGGCTGATCGCCGATGCGCGCCTCGCCCAGACCGCCCATTTGGCGATGGGCCTGCTCGTCTACCTCGGCATCATCGCCGCGGGCGGTCGGCGGCCCTACGCGGGGACGAACCGCCTCGAGGCGATGAGCGTCGCCTTTGCCGCCGTCGCCGCGACGCTGGTGGTCTTGCCGATGGCCGGCGACATCACCCAGCTCGACCTCCCCTCGCAGATGATGCTCGCGATCGCGACCTACGGCTTGGTCGCCGCCGTCGGACTCGTCATCGCGCAGGGCTGGCGGGCTTCGCTCGGCGTGGCCCTGCTGCTGGCTGGCGCAAGCGCGCTGATCGTCGCTCAGCTCGCTGGTCTTGGCGGCCGCGCGCTGGAGCCGCCGATCTGGGCCGAAGCCCTCGCGCTCGCCGTCCTGATGGCCGGAGCGGTCAAGGGCGACCCTGGGCTCCCGGCGCCCGACCGCCGCCGCGTCTCGATGGTGGTGCAGGCCATCTGCATCGGCGTCGCCCTCGTGGTGCTGGTGCAGCACGGCCGCGGCCACGGCGCAGGAGAGATCGCCGACGTGAGCGCGATCCTCGTCTTGATCAGCGCCTTCGGCCGCGTGATCGCACCGAGCCGCTCCTCGCAGCGCACCGATCCGTCTGACCTTGGCGGCATCGACCGCCTCACGGGCCTGCCGGACCGCTACGAGCTGGAGGTCGTCCTGGAGCGCGAGCTCGACTACGCCGGCAACCGCAACATGCCAGTCGCGCTCGCCGTCCTGGACCTGGTGAACCTGCACGAGATCAACGAGACGCTCGGGCACCGCGTCGGCGACGAGGTGCTGCGTGAGTTCGCGGCCCGGCTCTCGGCGCATGCCGGGACCGACGTCCCGTCGCGCCTGACGGGCAACACCTTCGCGCTGATCCTGCGCTCGCACAGCAGCGAGCAGGCGGCCCGCGGCGCGCTGGAGACGCTGATCGGCCGCGTCGAGGCGCCGCTCCAGGTCGACGGTGTCTCGCTGACGACGCAGGTGCGCGTCGGGCTCGTGTTCTTTCCCGCGCACGGCCGCAACGTCGCCGAGCTGCTGCAGCGCGTGGAGATCGCGGCGCAGGAGGCCAAGGACAAGCGCCTCACGATGCTGGTCTACGACCCGGCCCGCGACCTGCGCAGCCGCGAGCGGCTGATGTTCGCGGCGCAGCTGCGCGAGGGCATCGAGCGCGACGAGCTGCGCGTCTTCTTCCAGCCGAAGATCGACCTCGCGACCGGCCTGACGACGGGGGCCGAGGCGCTGGTGCGCTGGCAGCACCCCGATGAGGGCCTGCTCACGCCGGAGCGGTTCCTGCCGGTAGCCGAGAAGACCGGCCAGATGCCGCAGCTCACGGCGTGGGTGCTCAACGCGGCGCTCCGCGAGGTGCAGCGTTGGCGCGCGCAGGGGTTCGCGCTCAACGTGGCCGTGAACCTCTCGCCGGAGAACCTGACCGACACGGCGCTCCCGGGGCGCCTCTCGCAGCTGCTCGAGCGCTACGGCTTGCGCGGCTCTGCGCTCGAGCTCGAGATCACCGAAGACATGGCGATGGCCGACCCCGCCAAGACCGCCGAGGTGATCCGGGCGATCAACGCGCTCGGCATCGGCTTCGCCCTCGACGACTTCGGCACCGGCTACTCGTCGCTCGCCCACCTCAAACACCTGAACTGCAACGAGCTCAAGATCGACCGCTCGTTTGTGACGGGCATCGTGTCCGACGAGGACGACCGCGTGATCGTCTGGTCGATCCTCGATCTCGCCCGCAACCTCGGGATGCGCACCGTGGCCGAAGGCATCGAGTCGCCGGAGGTCGTCGAGATGCTCTCGATGATGGGCTGCGGCGTGGGGCAGGGCTTCCACTACGCGCGGCCGCTCGACGCCGACGCGTTCATCGCGTGGTGCCAGGAGCAGCGCCGGATCGGCGCGATCCGCCTCATCGCCCAGCACGGCGGCCAGCCGTTTCTCGGTGTCGCCGAAGTCGCCGGCCCGTCGGCGCCCGTCATCCGCGCGGCGCTCGCAGGCGGCGGCGTGCCGCTCGAACGCCAGCGCGAAGGCGCGACCGACGACGACGAAGACGCGGCTCCGACACCGGCTTGACCGGTGCCCGCCTGAGGGCGGCCTGTTCCATCCGGCCCGGGGCGAGCGTGGGCGGGACGGCCGCGCCGAGGGCTGCACTTGCTGCCCTCTAACGGCGACGAGCCGGAGACGCCCCACCCGACGCTCCGGCTCGCAACCGTGGTGCCCCCACCCGAAGGTGAGGCGCAGTTTTGTCCGCCGGAATCAACCTTCCGGCGTGCAACAGAAGCTAAGCGGTCCGCTCCGATTTCGCACCCGGTTACCCGGTCGTCGGCGGTCACTTAGCGCTCGCTCATACTCGCTTCGGCGCGTTCAGGACGACGTACACGAGCAGGATCAGGGCGATGATCCCGATGATGCCGCCACCGACAGCCACCTTGGCCAGGAACAGCGCCACGGCGACCACGAGAAGAAGAACAACGAGTCCGTACAACATGCCCTCCACGCTAGAAAGCACGGAGCAAAAACGGCCCGCAGAACAGCGGGCGAAGATGGTCAGTTTGTGAACGCGCGTAGCGCGACGACGCCACAACCCAGGCGCCATCGGACTGACCGACGCCGCCCGCGGATAGGACCTGACCTTCGCGCCTTGTCCCCTCGTGAGGCTACAAGGCGCAAGCGCGGTTTAGCGGCGGCCGGGCGAGCGCCGCGGGTGCGGCGACACCGCGATGCCCATGTCGAGCGCGGTCTCGACGATGCGGTTCTGCTCGGTGAGGTGCGCGGCCGGGTAGCCCTCGCCCGGGCTGGCGCGCTCCGGACGGCCGATGTAGCCAAGGCGCAGCCCCGACTCCTGGAGCATCTGGGTGAGGCGCGGGAACATGTGCGCGCGGGCGCCCATGTTGCGCGGCTCCTCCTGGGCCCAGACGACTTCCTTGAGGTTCGGGTAGGACTCGATCAGCTGGCGCAGCTGCTCCTCCGGGAACGGGTAGAGCAGCTCCACGCGGCCGACGGCCACCCGCTCGTTGTCCTTGCGGCTCGGGTGCCCGACGAGGTCGTAGTAGATCTTGCCGGTGCACAGCACGAGCCGCTCGACCTTGTCGTGCGGCACGCGCGGCTCGCCGAGCACGGAGAAGAACTTCGTGTCGGAGAGGTGCTGGATGCGGTTCGTCGCGGCGCTCAGGCGCAGCAGCGACTTCGGCGTCATGATCACCAGCGGGCGCAGGCGGTCGGTGAGGGCCTGGGCGCGCAGCAGGTGGAAGTACTGCGCCGGCGTCGTGAGGTTCGCGACGCGGATGTTGCCCTCTGCAGCGAGCTGCAGGAAGCGCTCCAGGCGGGCCGACGAGTGTTCCGGACCGGACCCTTCGTAGCCGTGTGGCAGCAGCATCGTCAGACGCGACGTCTGACCCCACTTGGCCAGGCCCGACACGATGAACTGGTCGATGATGACCTGCGCGCCGTTGCCGAAGTCACCGAACTGCGCCTCCCAGAGGACGAGCGACTCGGCGGCCTCTTCGGCGTAGCCGTACTCGAAGCCGAGGCAGGCCGTCTCCGACAGCGGTGAGTTGTGGAGCTCGATCGTCGCCTGGGCGCCCTTGAGCTGCTGGATCGCCGAGAACGTCTGGCCGTTCTTGAAGTCGTGCAGCACGGCGTGGCGCTGGCTGAAGGTGCCGCGCTCGGCGTCCTGGCCCGTGAGGCGCACCGGGACGCCGTCACGCAGCAGCGAAGCGAACGCCAGCGACTCGGCGTGCGCCCAGTCGATGCCGCCCTCGTCGCCCAGCGCGTTCCTGCGCTTCTCGATCACCGTCTTGATGAGCTTGGGGTGGACCGTGAAGCCCTCGGGCACGCGGAGCAGCTCGTCGTTGAGCTCGCGCAGCACGTCGGCCGGCACCGCGGTCGTGACGGACTCGCCGCGCGAGGTGTCGATCGTGTACTGGCCGGTGGTCTGGCCGGTCGCCATCGAGACGTCGCCATCGGCAGCCTTGATGCGCTCGCGCAGATCGCCGTGTAGCTGCGTCAGCTCCTGCCAGATCTTGCTCTTCTTCTCCTCGACCTCTTCGCGGTGGATGACGTTCGCATTCACGAGCTGGTCGGCCCACAGCTCGGACACCCGCGGGTGGTCCTTGATCCGCTGGTACATCAGCGGCTGCGTGTAGGCCGGCTCGTCGGCCTCGTTGTGTCCGAAGCGGCGGTAGCCGATGAGGTCGATGACGACGTCGTGGCCGAACTCCTTGCGGAACGCGAAGGCGAGGTTCGCGGCGGCGATGCAGGCCTCCACGTCGTCGGCGTTGACGTGGATGATCGGCACGTCGAAGCCCTTGGCGAGGTCAGACGACCAGTGCGTGGAGCGGGAGTCGTCGGGATCGGTGGTGAAGCCCACCTGGTTGTTCTGGATGATGTGGACGGTGCCGCCGACGTTGTAGCCGTCGAGGCCCTGCAGGTTGAGCGTCTCGGCGACGACACCCTGGCCTGGGAAGGCCGCGTCGCCGTGGAGCACGATCGGCAGCGCAAGGCGCGTGTCGCGGCGGATGCGCTCGTCGGTGCGGGTCGTCTGCACGGCGCGAGCCGCGCCGGCGACGACCGGGTGCACGAACTCCAGGTGCGACGGGTTCGACTCGAGGTGCACGCGGATCGTTGACCCGTCGTCGAGCGTGTGCGTGCCCGCAGCGCCGTGGTGGTACTTCACGTCGCCGGTGCCGCCCTGCGGGATGGTTGTGACGGCCTTCAGCGTCGACGCGCCCTCGAACTCGGCGAAGATCGAGTCGTAGGGGCGGGCCAGGTTGTGCGCGAGCACCGAGAGGCGGCCGCGGTGCGCCATGCCGATGACGACCTCTTCGGCGCCGTCGTGGGCGCCGTGCCACACGAGCGCGTCGATCATCGGAACCGTCATGTCGAGGCCCTCGATCGAGAACTGCTTCTGGCCGAGGTAGGCCTTGTGCATGAACCGCTCGAACGCGTCGACGGCGATCAGGCGGTCGAGCAGGCGGATCTTGTCGGGGGCGCTGAGCGGCGTGCGGTGCGTGCCGGACTCGATCTGCTCGCGGAGCCAGACGCGCTGGCGGTGCGAGGAGATGTGCTCGACCTCGTAGGCGAGCGTGCCGCAGTACACGTCGCGCAGCTTGGGCAGCGACTCGCCGAGCGACTCGCCCTCGACGTGCACGCGCAGCACCTTCGACGGCACGCGGCTCATGAGCTCGGGCGTGAGGTTGACGGCCTCCGGGTTGAGCGACGGGTCGCCCTTGGGCTCGGTGCCGAGCGGATCCAGGTGCGCGGCGAGGTGGCCGTGCGTGCGGTGCGCCTTGATGATCGCGGTGCCTGCCTGGACGGCCTGGAGCAGCTCGAGGTCGATACCGCCACCGCCGCCAGCGGTGAAGGTCTGCGCCGGGGCCTGCAGCTGCGGCTTGGGCGGCGTGGGCTTGGGGCCGATCGCGACGCCGAGGTCGGCGAAGATCCCCTCATAAAACTCGTGCTCGCCCTGGAGGTACGCCTCGACCGTCTGCAGGAAGCGGCCGGATTCGGCGCCCTGGATGATCCGGTGGTCGTACGTCGAGGTCATGGTCATGACCTTCTCGACGCCGAGCTCCTTGCCGACGTTCTGCAGGCCGACCGGGTAGTCGATCGAGCCCGTCGCGATGATCGTGCCCTGGCCGCTCATCAGGCGCGGGACGGAGGCGATCGTGCCGATGCCGCCCGGGTTGGTGAGCGAGACGTTGCCGCCTTGCAGGTCGTCGGCCGAGAGCTTGTTCTCGCGGGCCTTCGTGATGAGGTCGGCGAACGCGTCGAGGAAGCCCTGGAACGAGAGGCGGCCGGCGTCGCGGATGACCGGGACCATCAGCGTGCGCGAGCCGTCGCGCTTCTCGACGTCGACGGCGATGCCGAGGTTGACTTGCCCGTCGTCGTGGCGCGTGGGCTTGCCGTCGATGACCTCGTACCGGTAGGCCATGACCGGCATGACCTCGGTCGCGGCGCGGGCGATCGCGTAGGCGATCAGGTGCGTGAAGGACGCCTTCTTGCCCGCGGCCTTGAGCTGCTCGCGGCGGCCCGCCATCTGCGTGACCGTGATCGTGCGGAACGACGTCGCGGTCGGGACCGTGAGCGACTCGTCCATGTAGCGGGCGAGCGCGCCGGCGCCGCCGCGCAGGGTGGTCGACGTGGTGGTGCCGGAGCCGTTGGCGGAGCCGGCCGCGGGGGCGTTTGCCAGGTCGGCGACGGTGATCCGGCCGCCGGCGCCGCTGCCGGTGATGCCGGCGATGCTGATGCCCTCGGCTTCGGCCTTGCGGGCCGCGATCGGCGAGATGCGGGTGTCCTCGGTGATGCCGGAGCCACCGGAGCCGTTGGACCCGTTGGAGGCTGCCGGAGCTGCGCCGCTCGACGGAGCCGCCGGTGCGCTGGCAGCCGCGGGTGCCCCCGCGCCGGCCTGCACGTGGCCGAGCACCTGGCCCGGGACGATCGTGTCGCCTTCGGCGACGAGCAGGTCGACCAGGACGCCAGCCCCCGGCGAAGGCAGCTCCATGTCGACCTTGTCGGTCGAGACCTCGAGCAGCGGCTCGCCGTCGGCGACCTGCGCGCCCTGCTCGGCGATCCACCCCAGCACCGTGGCTTCGGTGACCGACTCGCCACCGCTTGGCGCGATGATCTCGAGCAGCTCGCCAGCCGTCTCGGTGCCGCCGGTCTTCGCGCCCTCGTGGGCGATGGCCGGATCGGTCCCCTCGCCGGTGGTGGCAACCTGCGGCGCCGTCGCCTCAGAGTCGCCGGAGTCTTCGCCGCCCGAGTGCCCCGCGCTGGTCGCGACCGCACCGGCGTCGGTCGAAATGCGCGCGAGCACCTGGCCGACCTGGACGTCCTCACCCTCCTGGGCGAGGATCTCCACGACCGTGCCCGACGCGGGAGACGGCATCTCCGCGTCGACCTTGTCGGTCGAGATCTCGACGAGGATGTCGTCGACCGCGATGGTCCCTCCCTCCTGGACGCGCCACTCGAGGATCGTTCCCTCGGTGACGGAGTCGCCCATCTGAGGCATCACGACGTCGATCGTCGTTTGGGTCGCCATCTACTCGCTCCTGAAGGTCGCGCCGCCAGTGCGGCGCAGTCGCATGAATTCGTAAGTCCCGATGAATGGGCCGACCCCGCCGAGGACCGCCACGGCAAGCGCGGTCCGCAGAGGCAGCAGGCGGCGGGACGCCGCCGTGACGCAGACGAGCGACATGGCGATCCACATCAGCCCGTGCGCATAGCCGAACAACGGCGTGAGGACCTCCTCACGGTGCGGCGTGAGCGCCAGGTACAGCAGCCCCGCGTAGACCAGCGAGTGCGCGAGTGAGAGGGGTGCGAGCACCCGGACGACGCGCTCCTGGCGCAAGTCCATCTGGGTGACCGCGACGCTCACTACTTGAGCAGCTCCGCCATCGCGCGCAGGGGCTCGTCGGCCTCCTCAGGCCAATCTGCCGGATCCGCCGGCCACCAAGCGTGCGCGTCGTGCTCCTCGTCCATTACGAGATCGGCGTCGGCGCCTTCCGGAATCCAGGCGACACCGACGACCAAAACCATCGTACTCGGATTGCGGACCACCGCCCGGACGGTCAACCGCTCGGGAACAAGCGCCCACTCCTCCTCCAGCTCGCGAACGAGCGTGAGGGCAGGGTTCTCGCCGACTTCGACGGCGCCGCCGGCCCCGAGCGCCCAGCGTCCAGCCCAGGTGGACAGCCACTGCGCGCGGCGTCCTGCGAGCCACGCGCCATCGGCGCGCCGCACGATGCAGAGCGCCGACAGGGCGCCGCTGCCGTCGCCCTCCAGCAGGCGGAGCGCCCACCGCGTGGGCTGCAATTCCAGCTGCACGCCGCCGTCGTCGGTCTGGACCAGGTCGACGAACCGCGCTGCCAGCCCGTCGTGGCTTGGCGAGCCTCGTTCCGCCAGCGCCGCGATCTTCTCGTCGGCCCGCTGCGACTGCTCCGTGGTCGGCTGAAACACATCGTCTCGCCACACGGCCTGCACCTGCTCCGGGGTCCAGTGCCCGTGGGCAAGGATTCCGGCGGTCAGGTCCATGCGGGTGACACTATCGGCCCGTTTGTTTCCGGAGACTGCAGAGGTGGCCGGCGGGGCCGCCGCGGCGTACTCGTCATGGTTGGCGCCCTATGCCCGACGAGACCTGACGAGAACGGCCCGGGGGCCCGTGCGGCGTGCGCTGCCCTCAGTCGACTTCGACCGTGAGCGACGTGCCGTAGGCGCGCTCAAAGAGCTCGGTCTCGCGGGCGGCTGCCCAGCGGGGAACCTGGGCCTCGCCGTCGGAGACCAGGCCGAGGCGCACGTCGCCGTCGCCTTGGGCGGTCACGTTCACGGCGGACACGGCGCCGTCGCGGCCGCGCTCCAGGCCCTCGGCGAGCCGCAGCAGCGTCGTGATGCGCTGCAGGCGGCCGGTGTCGCCGGAGTGCAGCAACGGCGCGAAGATGCCCGGCGACGGGTTGCCGCGGCGGTGGTAGCGGCAGGCCTGGGCGATGATCGCCGTCTCAGCCGGGGAGAAGCCCGGCAGTCCTCCGCTGGCGAGGATGTAGCGGACGTGGCGGTGGTGGTCGTCGTAGTCGAGCTTCATCCCGATGTCGTGGAGCTGGCAGGCGGCCCAGAGCAGCTCGCGCTCGTGGTCGTCGGCGTCCTGCAGCTCCAGGCCGACGAGCTGGTCGAACATCGACAGCCCCAGATAGGTCACGTGCGCGATGTGCTCGGCGCCGGTGTCGTAGCGGTGGGCGAGGTTCTCGACGCCGCGGCGGCGCACGTCGTCGACGAGCGGCGGTTCGGCGCCCTTGCCGACGAGCTTGTCGTCGTCGCCGTTGTCGCCGTGCTGCTCGGCGATCAAGACGCCTTCGCGCAGGCCGTACTCGGTCGACTCCAGGTACTCGGCGCCGCACGCCTCCATCGCGGCGGCGATCACGACGGCGCCCGCGAGGATGATGTCGGCGCGCGACGGCTTGATCCCGCGCAGGCGCGCGCGGTCGGCCGACGGCCTGCGGCGCATCTCCTCGATCAGCTCGTCGAGGGAGTCGCGGTCGAGCTTGACGCCTTGCGCGCCGCCGACGATCGGGTGGCCATGCAGGTCGAGGGCGGCCGTCGCCAGGTTGCGGACGGCGCCGCCGATGCCGACCAGCCGGTCGCCGGTCGAACCGATCCACTCCGCGCGGCTGAACTCCTTGAGCGCGTGGTCGCGCAGCGCGCGGACCTCGCTGCGCGTCGACGGTCCGCCGGGCGGCAGGAACGCCGCGGTCGTGCGCACCGCGCCCAGCAGCCACGACTCGGCGTGCTTCGGCTTGCGGTTCTTCACGGCCGTCAGCTGCAACGAGCCGCCGCCGATGTCGAGCACGGTGCCGTCGGTCAGCGTCGTGGAGTTGATCGCCGCGACGTAGCCGTACCAGGCCTCGCGCTCACGGCTGATGACCTCGATGTCGATCCCGCACCGCTTCTTGGCGAGCGCGACGATCTCGGCTTGGTTGGTGGCCTCGCGGATGGCGCTCGTGCCGATGGCCTTCACGTGCGACGGATCGATGTGGGTCGCTTCGAGGAATCCGGCGAACACGTCGAGCACGTCGACGGCGCGCTGCAGCGCCTTCGGCCCCAGCGACCCGTCCTTCTCGACGCCCGCCGCCAAGCGCACCGGCTCGCGGATCTCGTCGGAGCGGCGCCACCACGTCTCGGTCGATTCGAACACGACGAGCCGGAACGAGTTCGACCCAAGGTCCAGGATGGCTCGCCTTGTGATTTCTTCGGCCATCGCTAACGCTCATGCTCCGTCGGAAGCGCTGACGGGAACACCTGCGGTGAGCTTGCACGGCGTGTGATCTCTTCGGCAGCCAAGGAATCCCCGAACCTACCGAGCGTGGCGGGCGCCTCCGCACCGCCGTCCGGCTGACCGCTTGGTCAAGCTCGGGTGACCCACGAGCCGGGGACGAGGTCGTCGGCGCCGTCGTCGAGATACCGGACGTGCGCCTTCTGGCCGCCGTCGTAGTCGCGCGCCCACACCACAAGCGTCGCTTCGCGCGCGAGCTCGGGTGGCTGACCGGGCGGCAGGACGGCTGCCCGGGAGGTGCCTTCGGGGACCGCGCCTCGCCAGACCTGCACGAACGGGTTCTCGGCGGCCTGCTCGCCGATGGTCGTCGGCTCCTCGTGGCCCGGTTCGACGATCGTCGTCGGCAGCAGCCCGAGCAGGACCTCCAGGATCGAATGCTTGAGGTCGGCGAGCGTCGTGTGTCCGGGGCCGCGGACGCCGCCCACCGACCCGCGGAACAGCGTGTCGCCGGTGAACACGTGGTCGGGACCGCCGTCCGGGTCGCCCTCGACCTCGCGCACGACGAAGTTGAGCATCCCCGCCGTGTGGCCCGGCGAGTGCAGCGCGACGACCTCGAGGTTCCCGATGTTCGTGATGTCGCCTGGGAGGATCGTCTGGCTGACGCCCATCATCTCCTGCGACTCGAGCGGGTGCGCCTGAACGGGCGTCCCCGGGTAGAGCTCGAGGATGTGGCCGAGGCCCGTGATGTGGTCGCCGTGGTGGTGCGTCAGCAGGACGCGCTCGAGCGTGAGCTCCTCGCTGGCGATCACCGCCAGCAGGTGGTCGATCGGATCGCCGCAGTCGATAAACGCCGCATGGTTCGTCGACGGGTCGATCACCAGGTAGCTGTTCGAGATCCAGTCGTCATTGCGCTGGCTGATGACCCGCATGCCCATAGGCCGCAGCCTAGGCGCAACGGCGTCCGATTCCGCCGCCGGTCTTACGAGGCGCGGCCGGAGTGCGCCCGCCAGGCGGCCTGGAGACCTGCGGGGGTGAGGCGCTGGCGGACCAAGACCGCCTTGAGCGCTTCGACGCAGCGCGGGTCGAAGCCCTGCCCCGACTCGCGCTCGATCACCTCGAGGGCGCGGTCGGCGGGCCAGGCGACGCGGTAGGGCCGCTTGGAGGTGAGGGCGTCGAACACGTCGGCCACGGCGAGGATGCGCGCCTCGATGTGGATCTGCGAGGCGTAATGGCCGTTCGGATAGCCGCCGCCGTCGAGCCGCTCGTGGTGGGCCTCGACGAGGTGCAGCACGCGCTCGTTGAACTTGCCGACCTCGCTGAGCATGCGCGCGCCTTCGCCGGGGTGGCGCTTGATGACCTCGTACTCGGCGTCGGTGAGCTTGCCGGGCTTTTTGAGGATCTGGTCGGGCGTCTGGAGCTTGCCGATGTCGTGGAGCAGGCCGCCAGCGGCGAGATCGCGCAGGCTGGAGGCGTCGAGCCCGAGCTGCTCGCCCATCCGCACGGCGAGCATGGCGACGCGGCGGGTGTGGCCCTCGGTCACGTCGTCCTTGCGGCCGAGCTGCAGCATCAGGTGGTGGACGCGGCCGTCGAGGAACGACTCCTCGTCGGCGACGATGTCGACCGCCTGCAGGTCGCCGACCAGGGGCCGCGAGGAGGTCTGGTGGCTCAGGTCGCGGGTCGCCGGCAGGCACATGGCGGCGAGCGCGATGAGCTCGAGGATGTGCGACGACCACCAGAGCGTGTCGTCGCGGTAGGCGTTGGCGATCCCCCACGTGGCGAAGACGGCGGAGATCAGGCCCGCGGCGACGATCACGTCGGCGGCGCGCTGCGTGAGGACGGCGGTGCGCGCGGCGCGGTTCGCGAGCAGGAGCAGCGGGACGGCGCCGACGGCGAAGACCAGCAGGGCCGCGGTGCTGCCGGGCGTTGGCACGACGGGCACGTGGTCGGCGGTCGTGAAGGCCAGCCCGAGGACGGCGGCGATGAACACCGCGACGGCAGGAGCGCTCTGGGCGACGAGGTCGGCGCGGCGGTGCTGGCGCAGCTCCGGCGCGATCGAGAGCGCGAGCAGCAGCGCGCCGAGCGGCAGTGTGGCGACCTCGGTGATGCGCGTCAGGCCGGGGCTGAACGTGGCGCCCGGAATCATCGCTGCGACGCGGGCCGCGAGGACGACCGACATCGCGGTGAAGGCGACGAGCATCAGCGCCGATCGCGTGTCTGGCTCGCGGTGAGTCCTGACCGCCGAGATCGCGGCCGCGGCGAGCACCACGCCCGCTGAGAGCGCGACGAGCGCTGTCCGCGACCACGGGCCGGAGCTGAGGCGTCCGTCGCTGAACGCGATCAGCAGCGCCGGCGGCGCGATGAGCAGTGCGAGGAGGACCCGGTGCGTGCGCATGTGCCGCCGCAGCGGCGCGACGGCGGCAGTTGCTGCTCCCAGCAGGGGAAACGAGGCGGGACGGTCCACGAGACGTGGATCGGCACCCTGGGTGTGCGCTGCAGCACGGTACGACGGGTGTCGTAGCCGATCAGGACGCCCTGCTGCGGCGCTTCAGGGCAATGGTGAACGCGCCGAAGCGCTGTCCTCGGGCCGGGGCGCTTCGCGAACTCCCGTGGATCGTGGTTGCTGGACGACCGCGATCGACGGGAGTCCGCGGTCGGCCAAACGCGAGCGCTACGCGCGCTCGATCAGCTCGATCCGGTAGTCGTCGGGGTCGCGGACGAAGCAGATGAGCGAGCCGGTCGTGCGGCCGCCCGGCCGGTACGGCGGCTTCTCGGGCGTGATGCCGACCTCTGCGAGCGAGGCGAGCGTCGCGTCGAGGTCGGCGACGCCGAGCGCGATATGGCCATAGCCGGTGCCGTTGTCGTACTCGCTGACACCGTGGTTGTAGGTCAGCTCGAGGATCGACGGCTGCTCGTCGGTGCCCAGGAACACGTTCGTCGCGTCGTCGCCGATCGGCATCCGGCGCTGCTCGACGAGGCCGAGCTTCTCGTAGAACGCCACCGACCGGTCGATGTCGCCGATGCGGTAGCAGGTGTGCAGGAATCGAAAGCCGGCCATGGGCGGCAGGCTAGCGGCGCTCAGCCGCTTGCCGGACGCGCGAAGCCGGGGACGCGTGCGCGCTACGGCCCACCGCCGACGGGCACGCGAGGGAACGGGCCTAGCCGTTGTCGTGCCAGTCGGCCCAGGGCGCGCCGGCCTCGCCGAGCGTCATGACCTGCAGGAGCGAGGTCGAGCCGGGCTTGGCCGACGGCAGGCCGGCGGTGACGCCGACGCGCATGCCGGGCTTGCACCAGCCGAGTTCGATGACGCGGCGGGTGGAATGGGCGATCAGGCCTTCGGTCGTCGCGTGGCGGTCGATCGACGCGGCGCGGACGCCCCAGAAGGTGCCGCAGCGGCGCACGGTCTCGTGGCCGGGCGACAGTGCGAGGATCGGCACGGTCGGGCGGTGCGCCGACACGATGCGCGCGGTGCGGCCCGACAGCGTCGGCACGATCAGCGCGTCGAGGCCGAGGGTGCGCACGGCCTCGCAGGCCGCGTGGGCGACCGTGTAGTCCGGGCCGACCTTCGCGCGGGTGACGCGGTCGGAGTTCCACTCGCGGTACGGGGCCTCGGGCTCGGTGGCGCGCGCGATCGCGTCGAGCATGGCGACCGACTCGACGGGGTAGGCGCCGACGGCAGTCTCCTGGGAGAGCATCACGGCGTCGGTGCCGTCGAGGATCGCGTTGGCGACGTCGGTCGCCTCGGCGCGCGTCGGGCGCGAGCTGGTGACCATCGAGTCGAGCATCTGCGTCGCAGTGATCGACGGGCGGGCGAGACGGCCGCAGGCGCGCAGCAGGCGCTTCTGCACGATCGGCATCTGCTCGATCGGCAGCTCGATGCCGAGGTCGCCGCGGGCGACCATGATCACGTCGGACGCCGCGATGATCTCGTCCTGGCGCTCGACGGCCTGCGGCTTCTCGATCTTGGAGATCAGCGGCAGGCGCGTCTCGGCGCGGACGGCGTTGACGTCGTCGGCGGAGCGCACGAACGACAGCGCGACCATGTCGATGCGCATCTGCTCGCCGAGGCGCAGCAGGCGCAGGTCGTCGCCGCCGACCGCGGGCAGCGCGGCAGCTTCGCCGGGCACGTTGAGGCCCTGGCGGCTGGCCAGCATGCCGCCGACCTCGACCGCCGCATCCAGCTCGCCGTGCTCCGGCCGGACCGCGGTGACGCGCAGGCGCAGCTTGCCATCGGCCAGGTAGATCACTTCGCCGGGGCTCACCGCCTCCGCGAGCTGCGGCGCTTCGAGGAACAGGTGGCGGGCGTTGCCGAGGCGGCCGTCTTCGATCTCGGTCGAGATCGTCAGCTCGCGGCCGGTCTGCAGTTCGATCAGGTCGTTCTCGAGCTTGGAGACGCGCAGCTTGGGGCCAGGCAGATCGCCGAGCACGGCGACCGGGCGGCCGACGGCCTCCGCGGCGTCGCGCACGAGCTCGACGGATTTGGCGTGGTCCTCAGGCGTGCCGTGCGAGAAGTTGAGCCGAGCCACGTCTACTCCAGCCTCGATCATCCGACGGAGGACTTCGGGGTTCGCCGAGGCGGGCCCGATGGTGGCGACGATCTTCGTTCTGCGCTCGATGGGGATGAATCTAGCGGCGTGGCAGGGCGCCAGCCCCGAGCTGGTGGAACACCTGTTGAGCGGAGCGCAGAGAAGCCCGAAATCCGGCGCAAACGCTGGCCGGATCGCGTTGCAAGAACGCTGGCGGGATCAGGTGAAGACGCCGTCCTGCGCGATGGTCTCGCCGTCGGCCGACAGCCGGCCGCCGAAGCGCAGGTCGGTGATCAGGTCCCAATGGACGGCCGAGGTGTTCGTGCCGCCCGTCTCCGGGTAGGACTGGCCGACCGCGAGGTGCACGGTGCCGGTGATCTTCTCGTCGAGCAGCGTGCTGCCGGTCGGCCGGTCGATGCCGGGGCTCGTGCCGATGCCGAGCTCGCCGAGGAAGCGGGCGCCCTCATCGGTCGCGAGCTCCGCGTCGAGCACGTCCTGGCCCTCTTCGGCGGTGCCTTCCACGACCTCGCCGTCCTTGAACACGAGCCGCACGCCGCGCACCACGCCGCCTGGGCGGTACGACGGCACGTCGAAGAAGACGGCCCCGTTGGCCGAGCGCTCGTGCGGCCCGGTGAAGACCTCGCCGGACGGCAGGTTGCGCTTTCCGTCGGAGTTGCGCCAAACGCGCCCGTCGACGCGCAGGGTCAGGTCGGTCCCCGGGCCCTCGATGCGGATCTCGGTCGCCTGGGTGAGGCGCTCGCAGAGTTTGGCCTGCACGGCCGACAGCTCAGCCCAGGCTCCGGCCGGGTCCGGCCGGTCGAGCATGAGGGCGCGGTGCACGAAGGCCGCGTACTCGTGGAGCGGGAGGCCAGCGCGATCGGCCAGCGCCTGAGTCGGGTGGATCGACAGGCACCAGGGCGTCTCGAGCGCGATGCGGCGCATCGACTGGCGGCCGCGGTTGTACTGGGCGACGCGGGCCGCGTCGGCGCCCGCGAGCGGCTCGCGGGCCGACGGCGCGTGCACGCGGACCAGCTTGGTCGCCGCTTCGAGCTCGGCGACGGCGATCGGCGACGGCGCGTCGAGCTGGGGGTCCTGCGCGTGATCGACCCACGCGCGGCCGAGCCCGTCGACCTCCACGCGCACCGTGGGCCAAGCGCCGCGCTCCAGCACCGCCTGGTGCAGGGCGCGGCCGAGCGGCAGCGCCGCCTCGGGCAGCTCGATCAGGACGGCGTCACCGGGCTCCACGCCGATGCTCCAGTCGCAGAGCAGCGCGGCATGCGCGGCGGGGTCGTACGCACCGCCGACCGCGGCTTTCGCGTCGTGTCCGGCAACGCTGGCGACTCTTGCCGCGGCCTGCCGGATGGCCTCCTCGCTCGTGCTCACGGGCGCTCCATCTCCGGGAAGTACTCGGCCAGGTGCTGGCGCAGCGACTCGCGGACGAACTTGCGCTCATCCTGCGACGCCATCCGGTATCGGCCCAGCAGCGCTTTGCGGGCGGTGATCGGGTCGCCGTGCAAATCCCACGACGTGCCGAGCTGCTCCCACAGGAACTCGAGGGCGCGCTGCCAGGAGTCGTCGGTGGAGCGGCGCAGGTCGTGGAGCTCGTCGTGGTAGCGCTGCCGAGCGGGCAGCGGCAAGCCGGCGCGCAGCTCGACCGCGAGGCCATCGGGGCCGCCCTCGTAGCGGATGGAGGGCGCCTTGAGCTTGGGGAGCCCGTCGCGTTTTGCCCGTTTCTTGGCCACGGCTGGAGCGTACCCGCGCGGGCCGCCGGGCGGCCAGCGACCACCCGGCCTGCGCATCGGTGCTGGCTAGCGCAGCGCCTGCCAGCCGGGGTTCTCCTGACGGCTGTCGGCAGCGGCGCCGCTGGCCGGATCGGCCGGAACGCCGAACGAGACGACGACGGTCTGCGGCAGCAGCCAGTACGGCCGCGGCAGCGAGACCGTCTGGTCGCTGGTGACGGTGCGGCTCCATGTCGTGAAGCCGAGCGTCTGGACCTTGACGGAGACCTTGGACACCGCGCGCAGCGAAGGCGACGGGTTCAGCGTCACCTTGACGGTGCCAGCGGGCTTGGATGTCGTCACGGGCTTGGCGAGCTTGAGATCGACGTACTGCCCGAAGCTGCCGAGCTTCGTGGGCACGGGATCCGGTTCGCATTTGGCCCAGGTGACGTCAGCGGTCAGCGTCGGCTCATCGGGGATCGCACCCGGGAGCTCGGCCGGCGTCTGCACCGCCGGAGTGGTGCCCTCGGTGACCGGGTCGTAGGCGTAGATGCCGCTCTTCGACGGGTCGTCGTAGCGGTTCTCCTGCCGCAGGATGCCCGTATCGTGGGCGTAGAACAGCGCGCCGTCGGCGGAGCCGGTGTCGTAGGGCGACAGGCTCGGAAGCTCGGGCAGGAGCGGCAGGCCGTCGGTTCCATTCGCCGGGTCGATCCAGAAGCTCCGGCCGGGAGGCCCGTTCCAGTACTCGATGCTGCCGATCGTGCGGCGCCCGTCCTCGCTCACGTCGTACACGCGCGTCTGCGGCCGGTGGTCGCTGCTCGGGTAGCGCTCGTCGAAAACCGATGAGCTGACCTTCAGCGTGTGCCCGTAGTCGTCGACCGTGACGGGGGAGTACGTCGTGCGGACCGCTGTCACGCCGGCCTCCTTGCAGTACGGCGCGGGTGCTGCGGTGCGCTCGACCCAGGTCGTACGGCCGGCCACCTTCGGCGCTTGCCCGGCGATCGTGTAGCCCACGGCTTCGCCGTCTCGCTCGGGCCAGCGCTGACTGACGGGCGTCGACCCGCCTGGGCGGAAGGCCGTCCGGAGCGAACGCGTCCACGTGATGACCGTGCCGTCGCGGGTCGCATCGGTCAGCTCGCGTTCGGCGGACACGACCGTCGGCGCGGCGCCCGGCGTGGCACGCCGGTAGATCGACGGGTGGAAGGTGGCCGCGTCGCGACCGCTGTAGAGCACGCCTGGCCCGCCGTTGATGAACCGGGCGGTGCTAGCGACGGTCCGCAGGGGCGCGCCCGTGGGGTCGTCGCCGATCGCGGTCGTGGTCGCGGCGGCGACGTCGCGCAGCAGCAGCTGCTCCGGATTTGCGGCGCCATAGTTCTTGCGCACGATCAGGACGAGGTTGCCGTCGTCGCTGATGTCGACGACGCGGTAGGTGCCGCCGGACGCGGTGTAGCTGTCCGACGAGTACGGGTTGCCCAGGTCGTTGATCAGCAGGTACATGGTCACGTCGGCCGTGCGGTTGCGCAGCAGCAGCGTCGGCACCTTGGTGCCGCCTTCCCCGTCGACATCGGCCTCAAACGCCACGTACTGGCCATCGGCGGACGCGGCTTGCAGCTCGGCGTTGGCATAGGGCGCGCCCTCGGCGAAGTCGGCGCGGGAGACGAGCTCGCCGACCGCCGGGGCGGCGGCAGCGGTGGACGACAGCCCGCCCGCGGCGAGCGTGGTGATCAGGAGCGCGCAGGCGGCGCGGCCGCCGCCGGAGACGTGGGGCATGTGGACTGGGCTTCGGGGCGGACGCGGCCCGGGGGATTGCCGACGCGGACAACAGAGACGGTGACGAGCGCCGAAGAGTAACAGTCAGTGACGGAAAATGTGTGACTTTAAGGTGGTGCCTGCGTGCAGCTGCTCGGCGACCGTGCCGCGTGCTGGATCGCCCGTGACCGCTGCGCCGTGGCCGGGCCAGCAGACGTCGGGCTCCAGGTCGGCGAGCAGCAGGATCGCCGCCTTGGCGCGCGCCGGGTCCTGCGAATAGCCCTCGGTGGGCGGCAGCGGCGGTCCGGGCCGCCCCCACATGTCGACGACGTAGAACACGTCGGAGGTCAGCGCGATCCGGTCGGCCTCGCGCCACAGGCCGATCTGGCCGGGCGCATGGCCGTCGAGCAACACGACGCGAAAGCCTGCTGCGATCTCCTCGCCCTCCGCGACCGTCCCCGCGACCTGCACTGGGCCGCCGTCCCACGCGAACCGGTGCAGCGCGCGATGGGCGACCCGCAGCGGAAGGGGCAGAAACCGCAGCTTCGGGTCCCAGTACTCCCAGCCGCCGCGCCCCTCCGCCTCGCCGACGGCATCGGCGTGGCACCGCACCGGCACGCCGAGCCCGGGGGCGCTGCCGCGGTGGTCGGTGTGGCCGTGGCCGAGCACGATGCCGGTGAGGCCGCCCAGCGCGTCGGCGGCCGACGCGATCTTGCCGCGCATCGTGCGCGCGCCGGCGTCGAACATCACCACGCCCTCGCCTGAGCGCAGGAAGTAGACGTTGCAGTGGCCGGGGCCGCCACGCAGGATCCAGAGGCCGTCGGCGATCGGCTCAGCAGCCATCGGGTGGACCCTAGCCCCGGACCCGGCGACCGCCCGGTGCCGCCGCACGGCGCGCGCCGCAGCGAGCCGCCTCCGTGCTCCCGCTTACTACGATGGCGCGCGATGCCGTCGCCAGCGACCGAACGCCAGCAGCCCCGCGGTGAGCGGATCATCCCGGGCCTGTGGCGCCTGCGGCTGCCGCTTCCGTGGTCCGGGATCCCGCACTGCAACGCGTGGGTGGTCGACCGCCCGGACGGCGACGGCCACGTCCTGTTCGACTGCGGCCTGCACACGAAGGACTCCTTCCAGCAGCTTTGCGAGGCGCTGACGCAGATCGGCAAGCGCATCGAGGACACCAAGCTGCTCGTCTGCACCCACGCGCACGTCGACCACTACGGCGAGGCGAAGTCGGTGGTCGATGCTGCGGGCTGTGAGCTGTGGATGCACCCCGACCACGCCCATATGACCGCGTCGCTGAAAGACCCCGAGCGGCTCCTGGAGCAGCGGATCGCCGTCGGCCGCGAGAGCGGCGTGCCGGAGGAGCTGCTCCAGCACTACCGCGAAGCCGGCGCGACGCCCGGAGCGGGTGTCGCGGGCTTGGTGACGCCAGATCGAGACCTCGTCGACGGCGTCCAGGTCGAGACCGCCGTCGGCACCTGGACCGCGATCGAGACGCCTGGCCATGCGCCGAGCCACGTCTCGCTGTTCCAGCCCGAGCGCCGCATCTTGCTCGCCGGCGACCACATCCTCGGCCGCGTCGCGCTGTACTACGACTACGGCTGGAGCGACGACCCCGTCTCGCAGTACCTGGCCAGCCTCGACAAGGTCGAAGCGCTCGACGCGCGCCTCTGCCTGCCGGGCCACGGCAAGAGCTTCACCGACGTCCGCGGCCACATCGAGGCCCACCGCGAGGCGGCGCTCGGCCGGCTCGACCGCGTTGAGGACGTCGTCCGCTCCGAGGGCCCGGCCACGGCGATCAAGATGATCCCGCAGATCTACGGGCGGCCCCTGAGCGAGGAGAACGCCGGCTGGTTGATCTCCGAGACCATGTGTTACCTGCGCCACCTGGAGCAGCAGGGGGTCGTTACATCAGGCGACGACCCGGAGCATCCCCGCTGGACGGCCATCCCCAAGAACTAGCCGTCGTTGGGCGGCCCGGCTAGCATCCTGGGCCATGCCGGAGCAGGGAGCACCAGCACGTTGACCGTGTCAGGCGAGGCCGCCCCGCTGCCTGAGGCGCCGGGGCCGGAGGTCGAGGTCGTGCGGTCGACCCGAGCGCGCCGCGTGTCGGTGCGCGTCGACCGGATGACGGGCGTCGTGCGGGTGACGCTGCCCCAGCGCGCGCCGCTGAGCGAGGTCGACCGCGCCTTGACGCGGCACCGCCGCTGGATCGCAGCCCGGCTCGCCGAGGCCGCCCTGGTGCGGGAACAGGTGACGGCCCGCGGCAACGTGATCTCCGTGTGGGGCGAAGACGTCGAGCTCGCCGAAGAGCCGGGCCGCCAGCGCGTCCACGCCAAGGACGGCCAGCTGCTCGTGCCGGCGGGGCGCCCGGATCTCGTCGAGCGCTGGTTGCGCGGCCAGGCGCGCGCCCGCCTGGAGCCGCTCACCCGCGAGGCGGCGGCGGCGCTTGGCAAGCCCGTCGCGCGCGTGTCGATCGGCGACGCCAAGACGCGCTGGGGCTCCTGCACCGCCAAAGGCACGATCACTTACAGCTGGCGGCTCGTCCTCGCCCCGACGTGGGTCGCCGAGGCGATCGTCTGGCACGAAGCCTGCCACCTCGTGGAGCTCAACCACTCCCAGCGGTTCTGGCGGCTCCTGCGCTCGCACGAGCCGCGCACCGACGAGGCACGCGCGTGGCTCCGCTCGCACGGGGCCACGCTCGTGCTGCCGATCGGCGCTTAGTGGAACGTCGCTATTGAGCCTGCGCCGGGACGCGACCAGGTCTCCTGCGGAGGGCTAGCGCGCCGCGGTCACGGTCCACTGCTTGACGACCGGCGCCGCAGCGGCGCCGCCGTCACCCGGCTCAGGCTGCAGCGTCAGCTTCACGGTGGTCGGGATCCACAGCCACGGGCGCGGAAGGGTCAGCGGGGCCCACGGCTCGAGCGTGCGCTTCCAGATCGTGATGCCGAAGACCTTCACTTCGGCGGTGCCCTTCGCGATCGGGCGGAACCCGTCGACGCGCGGCACCAGCGTGACCGTGCCGAGCGATGCGTTGGACCGCGCGACGACGGAAGGCACCGCGTTCAGGTACTGGTCGGCCTTGCCGACGGGCAGGACGGTGACCGGGTCGGCACACGACTTGAAGACGACGTCGCCCTGCTGCGCCGCGCTGTCGACCGGCTCGTCGGCGGTGAAGGTGAGCGTGCTCGGTGCCGTCGCCGCGCCTGGGTCGTAGGCCTCGGCCGTGACGTAGCGGGTCGGCTGCGGGCCGGGGACGATGCCGGAGCCTTGGTCGCTGCTGATGAGCAGGCGGTCGCCGTCGGCGAAGATCCGGTGGAAGGCCGTCGGGACTTCGCGGTAGGTGATGTACGGCGCCAGCAGGATGTCGTGGCTGTCGCCAAGCGCTTCGAACTCGGGGTGGTTGTAGCGGCCGACGCTCTCCAGCGAATTGACCGAGCCGCCGGCTTTGCGCACGCGCACGTGGTGGGGGAAGATCGGGTAGTAGGCGCTGTCTGAGCCGGTCTCGATCATGGCGACCCGGCCACCGTCGCCGCTCACGCCAGCGACCCGCACCTGCTTGATGATGGTGCGGATGCTCTCGGGCGTGCAGATGTCCGACGGCTCGCGGCGCTGGCGGAAGGAGCTCTGCGCGATCACGTGCGGAGCTCCGGCGCCCTGTTTCGCGCCGATGATCGTCGGCGTGAAGGACTTGGCGGCGTCATCGGGCGCGGTGACTTTGGGCAGCGACCGCGTGTAGTAGACGGTCTGGAGGTCGCGGCTGGCGCCGGAGAAACGGACGCCGTAGAGCTTGACGACTTCGGTGCCCGCCCCGCCGATCGGACCGCGGTAGATCGCGTTGTCCTTCTCCGGGTTGTTCATCGTGTCGGTGCCGGTGGTCGCGACCACCGCCTGCGTGCCGTCATCCGACAGCTGGAGGCCGGTCACGATGCCCGGGGCCGTCGGCAGCGCAAGCTGCTGCTTCGTGGCGAGGTCGACGACGTAGAACCGGTTGTCGACGGTGGCGACGACACGCTTGCCGTCGGCGCTGATCTGGCCGATCGCGGCGTCCGGGATCCCGATGTCGATCGGTGTGACGGTCTGGAGCGTGCGGTCGCGGACGACGTAGCCCGACGGGCTCGTGATGTCGGCTTCCGGGCCGGTCGGCTGCGCGCGAAAGTTGGGCGTGCCGAGGTGCATCACGACGAAACGGCCGTTGGACGATGCGCTCGTGAGCTGCGCGGGGAACGGCAGGCTGCCTTCGCCCCCGATCCGCGAGACGAGCTCGGCCTCAGCCGAGGCAGAGGGCGCGGCGAGCGCGAGCGCGAGGGTGATGAGGCTGAGGGCGGCAGCGCGAGGTGAGCGGGCCAAAGCGGACACGTCTGAACTCCAGGTGACGGTGAGCGCACGGGACGGGGGCACCCTGCGATGAAGGACGCAGCGTAGCGACACACGGGCGGTTGCGCGATGTGGCAGCGGCGGGTCAACCGGGCACGCCGCTGATCGACCGTCCGTCTACAGCACCCGTCGCCGGTCCGTTGAGCGTCAAGAAACCGGTGCAGGGCGCCGATTGGTCAGTCGTGGAGACGCTTCCCCCGGCATCCGCCCACGGACACCCCCAGCGCGGTCGCATCATTGCGATCGCTCTCGTGCTGCTCACGATGGGCGCCACCGTCACGGTGGCGGAACGCACGCGCGGGATGGCTGACCAGCGCCGCCAGGCGCAGGTCGAGCTGCGCCGCGCGCAGGCCGCCTCGCAGCAGCTGCGCGCGATCGCGGCGGAGTCTCAAGAGGCCGGCGGCATCAGCCGCGAGAAGGGCTTTGAGGCGTTTGCCGCCGGTGCCGCGATGGTCGGTGCGATCGGCAGCCTCGACCGCCTCGGCGTCACCGGACCGCGGGCCGAGCGCCTGGAGCGATCGGTCCGCCAGATGAACGGCCCCGGCCGCGACGCGCTGGCGTCGGCCCGCAACGGCGGTCCGGAAGCGGCCCGCCGGTATTACGCGACGACGATCGACCCGCTGCTGAAGACGATCATCGTCGACACCGAAGCCCAGATCGCGATCGAGGACAAGCGCGCCCGCAGCGCCGCCAACCTGGCCCGCTGGGTGCTCATCGGCGGCGTCCTGTTCGGCCTGCTCGCGCTGGCGCTCCTCGTGCGCCGCTTCGAAGCTGTCGCCCGCCAGGGCCGGACCGAAGCGATCCTGCGCCGCCAAGCCTTTACCGACGCCCTGACCGGCCTGCCGAACCGCGCCGCGCTCGAGCTGGCGCTGGCCGAGCGGCTCGAGCAGCCGACGACGCTGGCCAGCGAGGCCGGCGCCGTGTCGCTGGCGCCGACCCCCGACATCGAGCGTGAGCCCGTCGCGATGGCGCTGCTCGATCTCGACGACCTCAAGACGATCAACGACAGCCTGGGACACGGCCGCGGCGACGACCTGGTCCGCACGATCGGCGCCCGTATCGCCGCGACCCTTGGCCCGCACGACCTCGTGACGCGCTTCGGCGGCGACGAGTTCGGCGTGCTGCTGGCTGACTCCACGCCGGAGCGCGCGGTCAAGGAGATCGAGCGCGTGCTGCGTGCGATCCACCGGCCGATCCTGCTCGGCGACCGCGACGTGCGCCTCACGGCGTCGGCCGGCATCGCCGTCGGGCATGACGTCGAGACCATCGTGCGCGACGCCGACATCGCGATGTACGCCGCGAAGGCCGCCGGCAAGGACCGCGTCGCGGTGTTCAGCCAGTCGATGCGCGAAGACGCGCTCGCGAACCTCGAGCTCACTGCCGACCTGCGCCGCGCCCTGGCCCGCGACGAGCTGTTCATCGAGTACCAGCCGATCGTCGACCTCAAACACGGCCGCGTCGACGGCGTCGAGGCGCTCGTCCGCTGGATGCACCCGGTGCGCGGCCGGATGTCGCCGCTGGAGTTCATCAGCCTGGCCGAGCGCACGGGCCTGATCGGCCCGCTGGGCTGGTGGGTCATGCACACCGCCTGCGCGCAGATGCGCGACTGGATCGAGGACGGCTTCGCCAACGGCTCACAGCACGTCAGCGTCAACGTGTCGCCCATCCAGCTGGCTGAGCCCGACATGGCGCGCCGCATCTCGCGGATCCTGCGCGACACCGGCCTGGACCCGCGCCAGCTGCAGCTCGAGATCACCGAGTCCGTGCTGGTCGACCGGCCCGAGGCGCTCGTCGCCGACCTCACCGAGCTGATGGCGCTCGGCGTGCGCATCGCGATCGACGACTTCGGCACCGGCCACTCGGTCCTCGCCTACCTCAAGGACCTCCCCGTCGACGTCCTGAAGATCGACAAGGCGTTCGTCGATGAGATCGACGAAGACGCCGGCCGCGCCCGCCTGACCCAGGGCATCGTGCAGCTCGCCCAGGCGCTCGACCTCTCGATCGTCGCCGAAGGCATCGAAACGGCCCCGCAGGCCAGCCTCCTCCACGGCCTGGGCGACATGCTCGGCCAGGGCTTCCTCTACTCGCGACCCGTCGGCGCCGACGTCGCCGGCCAGCTGCTGCGCGACGGCAACTTCGGGCCGACGCCCGAGACCGCCGACTTCTCGCGCGAGTCCGCGGCGTAGGGCCGCAGCGCGGCCCAGGCCGCGCTCGCCGTTGAGCCGCAGCGCGCCACGGCGCCCTGGCGTTTTGGCGCGCCGGCCCCTGCACGTTCGCGGAGGGGGTCTGCATATGTGCAGGGGTGGGTGCGCCAGAGTAGCGGTCACGCGCCAACGTAAGCGCTCGCGACACGTAACGATATATCGTGATGCTCAAGCAAAGAAGGGAGTGGGCCATGGGGACCTACGCATTCACGATTGGCGGTCCGGACGCCTTGCGCCGCGCCGCCGCACATTCAATGACCGGACGCTTCGGCACCCGCTGCCATCCGTTCGCTGCTGGGCCCCACCAGGTCGTCCACCCGATGTCGGGTGGACGGCACGGTGTGGATCCGCGGCAGCACCCGATGGCCGGCGGCCCCGGCCACGGCGATCCGATGGCCGGCGGGCGCCACGGCGGCCCGCGCGAGTTCGGGCGGGGCCGCTTCGACGGCCCGTTCGACCGTCCGGACCGCCACGGCGGCTTCGGCGGCCCGGGCTGGGGC
>JAEYAL010000023.1 GCA_023404805.1 Actinomycetes bacterium
GCCGGCCGCCGGCGCCCGCGCCCCGCCGCGCGCGCCCCCGCGGCGCCCGGGGCGCGCGACGCTGCGATCACGGCCAGCATCCGCGCCGCGCGAATTGCTTGCTCTGGGCCTGCCGACGGGCGAGGATCCGGCGCAGGCGCTGAATGCGCCAGACCCTGGAGGGCTGCATTGTGGAACCGACCACCCCGCCGGCGCGCAAGCGCCGCCTGACCTACGCCAACGTGACGGCCACGATGGCGCTGTTCCTCGCGCTCGGAGGGTCGTCGTTCGCCGAGCCCGCGCGGCAGAGCGCGGCGAGGCTGATCACCGGCAAGCAGATCAAGAACGGCACCGTCACCGAATCTGATCTCTCCTCGGGGGTGAAGACCAAGCTCTCAAAGGCCGGGGCGCAGGGTCCGGCTGGGCCTGCGGGCGGCAAGGGCGAGACCGGGGCCAAGGGCGAGACCGGGGCCAAGGGCGAGCCGGGCGCCCCCGGGAATAACGCCTCGTTGGACGGCGTGGCCGCCGGCGGTGCGCTGGCCGGCACCTACCCGAACCCGACGCTCGCACCCGGCGGCGTGAGCACGGCTGCGCTCGCCGACCTGTCGGTCACGACCGCCAAGATCGCCAACGGCACCATCACTGGAGCCCAGATCGGGGCCAGCGTGATCAGCGGCGGCAAGATCCTCGACGGCTCGCTGACGAAGGCCGACATCGGCTCCGTGGTGAGCCAGTCCTACGACGCGCCGAACCTCGCCCCCGGCGACTGCGACGAGTTCGCGTTCACCGCGACCCCAAGCGGGCTGACGGTCCCGATGGCGACGGTCAACGCCCCCGGCAACTTCTTCAACACGCCAGGCCTCGTCTACAACTGGGAGATCGGCACGAACAACGGCGACGACCTCGCGGTGCACATCTGCAACGCGGGCAGCGTCGCGGTCAACGCGGCGAGCGGCACGTGGCGGGCGGTGATCTTCGACGGCTGAGTGGACTAGCCGATGGTGACTGCGGCGCTGGCGCAGCCGCGCAGCGCGGCGAGCCGCTCGGCCTCGGACTCGATGGCGCGCTGCACCGCGCGCGAAAGCGAACCGATCGGCGCCACCGTGACATCGAGCCGCTTGCCGCTCTTCTTGGCCTTCCACGTCGCCGCCGGCGCACCGTCTGCGAGTACCAGGCCCGTGGTCGGGAGCGCCGACCACAGCCGCTTGCGGACGGCAGCGTCGGCGACGAGCCGCTCGCGGTCGCGACCCACCAGCAGCGGGTCGCCGGGGCCCAGGAGCAGCACGCCCTCGGCCGGCGGCGGGTCGGCGAGCTGGTCCGCGTCAGCGGTGAGGATCGCACCAGCCCCAGCGCCGTCGACCGTCACGTCGAGCAGCATGCCGGCATCGGCAGCCGCGACCCAGATGCGTTTGGCCAGCGGCTTGCTGAGGCCGGCCCACTCGGCGAACTCGCCCGACTTCGACGGGCCGTAGGCGTGGAGGTAGCGCTCCAGGAGCTGGCGCCTGGCATCGGGTGCGGCCGGAGGGCTCCAGCCAGCCCACTGGTCGGTGCGCGAGAACTCGGGCTGGCGTCCGGCTCGGCCGCTGATGCAGAGCCGGCCGCGCAGCGACGCCATCACCAGCATGCCGCGCTTGGCGTGGTGCGACCGGCAGCCTTCGCACCAGGGCAGCAGCGCGTCGGGCAGCCGCTGGCGCAGCTCTTCGTGGAGGTCGTCGCGGCTGAGCGCCCGGCCATCCAGGGCATCCGAGATCGCGTCGACGGCAAGCGCCACCGGCTCGGCGTAGCCGGACTCCTGCTCGGGGACGGACGTGCGGACCAGCGCCTTGAAGTCGGCATCGTCCTCGGGCAGCTGCGCCGTCGCGTAGACGGCCGCCTCCGAGACGGGCAGCAGCGCGGTCGCGGTGCGGGCGTTGTAGAGCAGCGCCGCGCGGCGCTCGGCGATCGCCGTTTCGACCCAACCGGGCGCGAGTTCTTCGCCCGCCACGCTCAGCCGGTTTGCCAGCGCCGCAGCAGCAGCGCCAGGCGGCGAATCCTGCACGGTCCAGGTGGCAAGGGCGCTTTCCGGAGCGGCGAAGCCACCGCGTGCCAACCCGTGGGACGCGAGGCGGAAGCCGACGACCTGCGCTGTGGACACGTCCATGCGGCCGGACGCTACCCGCTGCCTGCCGACGCCGCCGGGCAGACCGCGGCGCGGATGCGCCTAGCTGCGGAAGCTGTGCTGGCCCTCGGCCATGCGGTCGGCGATGCCCTTGGCGCCGCTGGCCTTCTGCGTGATCGCGGCGACGTTCGGAAGCGCCGAGCCGAACACGGCGCCGACCTTCATGGTCAGCGGAGCGACGGTGACTTCGGCGCGGTTCTTGGTGATGGCCGCGACCGTCGCGCTGGCGACGTCCTCTGGCGTGCAGGTCCCGACGCCCGGCGGCAGCGCGTCCTCGGCGCCCGACTTGGCGAACATGCCCGCGTCGCGGATGAACCCGGGCGTCACGATCGAGACGCCGACGCCGTGCGGGGCGAGGTCCTGGCGCAGCGCCAGGCCGAAGCCGCGCAGGCCGAACTTGGTCGCCGCGTACATCGAGCTACCGGGGCTCGCGACCTTGCCGGAGAGCGACGAGACGAGCACGATGTGGCCGCGGCCGCGCTTCACCATCCCCGGGAAGAGCGCGCGCGTGAGCTGGATCGGGGCGGTGAGGTTGGCCTCGATGATGCGGTCGAGCTCCTCTTCGCTGTAGCTGTCGAGCAGGCCCGACGCGGGCACGGCCGCGTTGGCGATGAGGATGTCGGCGTCGGCGTGGGCCTCAGCGAGCGACTTGAGCGCCGCCCGGTCGGTGAGGTCGGCCGGAGCGGCCAGCGCATCCAGCTCGGCAGCGAGCGGATCCAGGAGCGAGCGGTTGCGCCCCGACAGGATCAGCGAAGCGCCCTGCGCCTTGAGGCTGCGGGCGATCGCGGCGCCGAGGCCGCCCGTCGCACCGGTGAGCAGGACGGAACTTCCACGCAGGTCCATGGGCGGGAGCCTAAACCAGTCATACTCCCGCGGTGCCTGCGCCCGTGATCGCGATCTTCGGCCCGACGGCAGTCGGCAAAACCGCCGTGGCGCTTGGTGTTGCAGAGCGCCTACGGGCAGCCGGCGCAGACCCCGTTGCGATCGGCGTCGACGCGCTCCAGGTCTACGACGGCCTGGCCGTGATCACCGCGCAGCCGACGGCTGAGGAGCGCGCACAGCTCGAACACCGCCTCGTCGGGTTCGTGCCGCTGACCGAGCCGTGGAGCGTCGCGCAGCACACCGAGCTGGCGCACCGCGAGATCGACGACGCCCTCGCCGCCGGGCGCGTGCCGATCGTGGTCGGCGGCACCGGGCTCTACCTGCGGTCGGCGCTCACGGAGCTCGCGCTCGCGCCCGCGCCGCAGGAGGGCCTGCGCGAGCAGCTCGCCGCCCGGGCCGACGAGCCTGGCGGCGTCGCCGCGCTGCACGCTGAGCTGGAGGAGCTCGATCCGGTCTCGGCCGCGCTGATGCACCCGAACGACCGCACGCGGATCATGCGCGCGCACGAGCTCCTCGCCGATGGCAAGTCGTTCGCCGACGCCTCGTCCGGCGACCAGCTGTGGACCGACGACACGCGCGTCCCGACGGTGCTGGTCGGCCTGACGATGGAGCGCGCGGCCCTGCGCAAGCGCGCGGCGGAGCGCCTGCGGGCGATGGTCGACGCGGGCGCGGTCGAGGAAGCCCGCGCCGCCTATGATGGCAGCATCGGACCGACCGCCGCGGCGGCCGTCGGCTTCCGCGAGCTGCTCGACGGCGACATCGACCGCGCGATCACGAAGACCCGCCAGCTCGCCAAGCGTCAAGAGACCTGGATGCGGCGGCTCGGCGGGGTCACGATCCTCGACGTCACCGACCGCGAGGCCGCAAGTGTGGCCGACGAGATCGTCCGGCGCTGGGACGGCGTACGATCGGCGCCGTGAGCACGCCCGACGCAGCAGACGGCCCTGTCGTGATCGAGCGCTGGCAGGCGCTCGGCAACGACTACCTGATCGCCGAGGCGGCGAAGCTCCCGTGGCCCGTCACGCCCGAGCGGGTGCAGCTGCTCTGCAACCGCCACACGGGGGTCGGCGGCGATGGCCTGCTGCTGCTCAGCGCGCCCGAGCAGCGCGGCTTCGTCGCGCGCCTGCAGATCTTCAACCCCGACGGCTCCGAGGCTGAGCTGTCCGGCAACGGCGCCCGCGAGGCGATCATGTACCTGCGCCACCGCGGGTGGACCGACGCCGACACGTTCTCGATCGAGACGATCGCGGGCGAGCTGCGGCCGACGATCACGGGCGAGACGACCTGCGTCGTCGACATGGGCCGCGCGGCGTTCACCTCGGTCGACTACCCGGCGGGCGCCCCGGACGGCCTCGGCGAACTCACCGCCGGCGGCCGCACCTGGCGGTTCCAGCACGTGAAGATCGGCAACCCGCAGTGCTCGATCCGCGTCGGCTCGGTCGAGGAGCTCGAGGCGCTCGACCTCCCCGCGATCGGCCCAGGCATCGAGCACCACGAGCTGTTTCCGAACCGCACCAACGTCTCCTGGTACACCGAGCTCGCGCCGGATCGGATCCGCGCGCGGATCTTCGAGCGCGGGGTGGGCGAGACGATGTCGTCTGGCACTGGCGCGACCGGTGCGGCGGTCGCCCACGTGGCGCGCGGCGGCGACAGCCCGGTCGTGGTCGAGCTCGACGGTGGCGAGCTGACGGTCACCGTCGACGAGTCGCTGCACGTCGACCTCGCGGGCTGGGCCGAGGCGGTCGGCCGCGTCGAGTTGAGCGAGCACTTCGCCGCGCGGCTCGCGGGCGCCTGAGGCCCTCGAAGCGGACCGCGGTCCGCTTAGGCGCGCTTGCGCTCTAGCTGGCGCGCGGGCCGTGTCATCCTGAGGTCATGACCAAGCAGGGCGAACTCCGAGCCGTCGACTACGACGAGGCGGCGGCTTCCGCGCTGCTCCCGGCCGCCACGCGGCTCGGTGCGGCGCACCTGACCGTGACGGATCTCGCGAGGTCGGTGCCGTTCTACGAGGACGTCGTCGGCCTGACCGAGCAGTGGCGCGGCGTGACGGCGGCCGAGGAGCCGGCCGTGGCGCTGGGGAGCGAGGGCAGCGAGCCGGTCATCGTCCTCGTCGAGAACCGCTCCGCGAACCTGCCGCGCCGGACCTCCGGCCTCTACCACGTGGCGCTGCGCTACCCGCGGATCGAGCTGGCGCACCTCGTGCGCCGCCTCTCCGAGACGCGGACGCCGGTCCAAGGCGCGTCGGACCACGGCACGCACGAGGCGATCTACCTGCCCGACCCCGATGGCAACGGCCTGGAGCTCGAAGCCGACCGGCCGCGCGAAGCCTGGCCCACGTCGATGCTCGAAGAGTTCTCGCGGGGCGGCCCGGCGCCGCTCGACGTCGACGCGCTCGTGGCGATCTCGGCATCCGAGGCTACGCGGGCGCGGTCCGCTGGCGTCGACATGGGGCACCTGCACCTGCACGTCGGCTCGGTCGGCGACGCGGAGGCGTTCTACCGCGATGTCGTCGGCTTCTCGCTGATCGCCGCGATGCCGACGGCGATCTTCATGTCGGCCGGCGGCTACCACCACCATCTCGGGGCCAACACCTGGAACGGCGTCGGCGCGCCGCCCGCGCCGCTCGGCTCGGTCGGCCTGCGCCGCTGGAGCGTGGTCGTCCCGGGCGACGACGACCTCGCCGCGCTGCAGGAGCGCATCGACCGCAGCAGCGGCGCAGCGAGCCTGACCGACGAGGACGGCGCGATCATCCTGCGCGACACCAGCGGCAACGCCGTGAGCATCGAGACCGAGGCGCAGCGCGCTGCGGCCCCGGTCGAGCTGCAGCGGCCCGTGCCCGGCGGCGCGAGCACGGTCAGCTGACGGTACGCCGGGCGGGAACGCGTTCTGCCACCCCGCGCGACCAGCGCCGCCGACCGAAGCGGACAGCGCCTGGCCGCTGCGCGTGCCACGGTATCGGCATGCCGTCCCGGTCCAAGCCCGCTGAGCAGCTCTCCCTCCAGCAGCTGAACCGCGCGACGCTCGCCCGGCAGCACCTGATCGAGCGCACGACCGCGACCCCGGTCGAGGTCGCCGAGCGGCTTGTCGGGCTCCAGTCGCAGCTGCCCGGCCCGCCGTACACGGGCCTCTGGACCCGCATCAAGGGTTTTGCGTTCGACGACCTGGCAGGCTGCATCGCCAGCGGCGCTTTGGTGCGGATGGGCCTGATGCGCGGCACCATCCACGTCGTTTCCGCGCGTGACGCCGCCGGGCTCTGGGCGTTCATGGCGCCGTTCTACGAACGCAACCTCCTCAGCGTGCGCGGTCCTGCGCTCGAGGCGGCTGGCGTCGACCTGGCCGCGGCCGCCGCGCAGGCTGAGGCGCTGCTCGGCGGCAGGAGCCAGACGCCGAAGGAGATCGGGGCGGTGCTCGCCGAGCACTGGCCAGAGGCGAACCCGTCGTGGCTCGGGTCGCTGCCGAAGTACCTGCTGCCGGTCGTGCAGGTGCCGCCCCGCGGCCTGTGGGGCCAGAGCGCGACGGCCACGTATGCGCTGCTGCGCGACTGGGTCGGCCGCGAGGACCCGGGCTACGAGGCGCGCGAGGTCGTCCGCCGCTACCTCGCCGGGTTCGGCCCCGCGAGTGTCGCCGACGCCCAGCAGTGGTGCGGCCGCAAAGGCCTGCGGGCCGCGTTCGACGAGCTCGGCGACGAACTGGCCGTGCTCACCGGGCCCGACGGCAAGACCAAGCTCTATGACCTCGTCGACGGCCCGCGTCCCGGAGCCGACGTGCCCGCGCCGGTGCGGCTGCTGCCGGAGTGGGACAACGTCCTGCTCTCGTTCGCCGACCGCACCCGCGTGATCGACGACGACCGCCGCAAGGCGATCATGTCGGTGAACGGCATCAACGACGCCGCGGTGCTCGTCGATGGCCGCGTCGAAGCGACCTGGAAGGCCGCGCCAGGCAAGGCGGGCGGGACGATCGCGGTCGCGCCGTTCGGCAAGCTCACCACGGCGGTCCGCGGCGAGATCGAGGCCGAAGCGCACGCGCTGCTGGCTGCGATGGGCGACGGCTACGCAGGTGGCGATGTCGTGATCGAGCCCGACGGCGCCGCCTGGGCGCCGAGCTGGAAGGCGGCCCACAAACGCAGCGCGCCGACGGCGTGACCGCTTGGCCGCCGCCCGGCGGCCTCTTAGGTCTGAAAGTGTCCGCAATCGGCGCGATGGTGGTGGCATGCCGCGCGCCGCTGCCACGCCCGTCGCCAAGCTCAGCCTTGCGGAGCTCAATCGCGCGACGCTCGCCCGGCAGTTCCTGCTGGAGCGCACGGAGCGCACGGCGCTGGGGACGATCGAGCACCTCGTGGCGATGCAGTCCCAGGTGCCGGGTGCCCCGTTCACCGGGCTCTGGAGCCGCGTCGCAGGCTTCCAGTTCGACGACCTGTCGGCGCTGATGCTGGACCGGTCGGCGGTGCGGATGCTGACGCTGCGGTCGACTGTCCACCTTATGAGCGCCGCCGACGCCGCCGGCTTCCGGCCGCTCGCGCAGGTCGTGCTCGACCGCGAGTACCGGTCGGTGCGCAAGAAGGCGCTCGACGCAGCGGGCGTCGATCCGGTGGAAGTAGCGGCGCGGGCGCGGGACCTGCTGGCGGAGCGCCCGCTCACCGCGGCGCAGATCGCCGACGTCACCTGCGCGCAGTGGCCGAGCGCGCCGCGCGACATGGTGTCTGCGGTGCCGCGGCTGTTGCTCCCGATGGTCCAGGTGCCGCCGCGCGGCCTGTGGGGCGGCGTCGGCCAGGCGACGTACGCGATGTTCGAGGACTGGACCGGGCTAGAGCTCGATCCGCTGCCGCTGGAAACTGTCGTGAAGCGCTACCTGGCCGCCTACGGTCCGGCGACGGTGAAAGACGCCCAGCAGTGGTGCGGGCTGACGCGGCTCAAGGCGGTGTTCGATGGGCTCGGCGACGAGCTGGTGCAGTTCGAAGGGCCCAGCCGCGAGCGGCTGTACGACCTTTCAGACGCACCGCGGCCGGACGGCGCCACGCCCGCGCCGGTCCGGATCCTGCCGGAGTACGACAACGTCCTGCTCTCGCACGCCGACCGCACCCGCGTCGTCGACGACGACCGCCGGCTGTCGCTCCTGGCCGGCCCGCAGCTGATCGGGCCGACGGTGCTCGTCGACGGGCGCGTGGAGGCCACGGGCAAGATCGATGCAGACGCCGCCGGCGGCCGGCTGCTCGTGCGGCCGTTCGCCGACTTCGGCGCCGATACGCGTGCAGAGATCGAGGCCGAAGGCGTGGCGCTGCTTGAGGCGATGGGCGGCAAGTACGCCGGCGGGCGCGTGGAGTTCGGCGAGGCTGGCAGCGGCTACGCGTTCGGCTGGGTCTGAAGGGTTGCCCGCCCCGCCAGCGCCGCGGCCGCCCCGATGAGCGGTCCGACCGCGACGACGAGCAGCGCGTGCGAGGGATCGACATCGGCGAGCGCTCCGGCCGCCGCAGAGCCGACGGCGAGCCCGGACGCCTGCGCTGTCGTGATCCAGGTGAACGCCTCTGCCGAGCGCGGCGCGTCGGCGACGTGGTCGACGAGCTCGAACAGCGCGACGTTGATCAGGCCGTACGCGAGGCCCGCGACGGCCGCGACGGCGGTGAGGGGACCCGGCGCCGGGACGAGCAGCGCGAGCGGCAGCACGGCCGCCGCTGCAAGGGAGCCCCAGACGTAGCGCTGGACCGGTCCACCGCGAGCATGCGCGCCGCCGCTCCACAGCGACGCGACGATGCCGCCGATCGCAAGCCCGATGAACGGCGCGCCGGCGAGCAGGCGCGTCCCGGCATCGACGCTCAGCGCCGGCGCGGCGACCTCGAGTCCGCCGAGCCAGATCCCGGACGCGATGTCGCCGGCCATCAGCCACCGCAGCCCTGGGCTGTCGCGCAGGATCGAGCGCGGCGGTGCTGCGTCAGAGCGCTCCACGGCGCCGGGCGCTTCCTCCGCACGCGAGGGCGGGGTGGCAGCTGCGTGGACGTCCCGGGCTGCCATTCCGGGCTGCGCGCCAGGGTCCGTCGCCCGCGCTATGCCGGCGATCCCGACCGCGGCAGCTGCCGTGCCAGGCAGCAGGACGCCGAGCGCGAGCGCTGGCGACGCCGCGGCAGCCAGGACGCTCACCGCCAGCGGGCTGGCGATCGCCGCGGTCTCGCCGAGCACAGCGT
>JAEYAL010000052.1 GCA_023404805.1 Actinomycetes bacterium
ATCGCGAACAGCGCGACTGGGACCGGCGCAAGCGCGAGGAAGACCACCGTCGCGAGCTGGCAGCACAGCACGCACGCGATCGAGCCGCTGCAGCAGCTTCGGCGAGGAGCCGCCCGTGAGCGGCAAGATCCGGCTCGACGCGGCATCGCTGGAGAACGCTGCCGCGAACGCGCGCACGCTCGGCAATCTCCTTGAAGAGTGCGGGCGCGCAGCGAAGGCCATCCCGCTCGCGGGTCTGGAGCCGAAGACCCGCGGCCGTACCGAGGCGGCCGCGTCACGCGCGAGCGCCATGGCGCTCCGCGCCGGCAGCGCGGCTGAAGCGCAGGCGCCGGTGCTCAAACGCCGCGCCGCGCTGGCTCGCAAGGCAGACGCTGGCGGCGGGTTCCTGCGAGGCCTGGGCGGGATGGTCGACTCGATCGAGAGCGCCGTCAGCAAGCTCGAAACGATGCGCTCGAAGGTGCGCAGCCAGATCGTCAAACGCGCGAACGACGACATGCTCGCGCGTCGTAAGCGCCTCAAGCACGCCAAGCGCCTGTGGAACGACCCGAAGGAGAAGTGGCGCCAGAAGCTCTGGAGCTCGCCGGAGGAGATGAACCGCGAGCTCAAGGAGCGCACGCCCACTGAGATCAAGGCGCTAGAGAAGAAGACGCGCATCCTCGAGTACGACAAGAAGCTCCGGCGCCGCATCCCGCCAGGGGTCCGCAACAGCCCGCTGCTTCGCGGGCCGATGTTCAACAACCCCGTGACGCGCCGGGTGCCGGTCGTCGGCATCGGGATCGGCACGGCTGCAGATATCGCTGGAGGCGACTCGGTCCCGGACGCGGCCGGCAAGAACGCCGCAAGCGCGGCTGGCTCAGCAGCCGGCGCTGCAGTCGGCGGGGCCGCCTGCACGGCGGCGGCCGGAGTCTCGTTCGGCGCTGGCGCGGTGAGCTGTCCGTTCTTGATCGGCGGCGGAGCCGTCCTCGGAGGGATGGGTGGCGAAGCCCTCTACGAAGGAGCGAAAGGTCTCGTCAACAAGCTCCGCGGCAAGAAGCCCGTCGTGAAGCTGATCCCGGCGCCGAAGAAGATCACGATCGCTGCGCCCAAGCTCAAGACCTCCAACGCAGCAGCGAAGCCCAAGCCCAAGGCGGATCCGGCGCTATGACGGTTCGCAAGGTTCTCGTCGCGCAGGCGGCCATCGTCGCCGTCTTCGCCGCCGTGGTGTTCTTGGTTCACGCCACGGCCGACAGCTACAACTGGATCGAAAGCGCAAAGCTCGGTCTCGTGGCCCTCGGCGCCCCGACGTTCCTGGGGTTCGCGATTGCGCTGTGGACCGGTGCGCTCAACGCTGATCCCGACCAGAAGTTTGGCTTCCGGATCCTGGGTCCGTTCGCGTTCCTCATGACTTGGGTTCTGGTGTCGATGCTGTTCGACGCTTACGGCGTTTCGAGCGACGACTTCGCGCTCACCTCGCTCGGCGCAGCCTGGCTCGGGCTGGGACTGCTGTGGATGTTCACGAGCGCGGCGTTCGGTCGGCCGCGCTGGCTGTTGCCGCGCGGTCTGCGCGAACCCGACCCGACTACGAAGCCCCAGGAGGGCGTATGACCGGCACCGCGCTTGAGTTCCTGGAGTTCGAACTTCCCGAAGGTTGGAACCAGCTGGAGCGGCCCGGCAGCGGACTGTTCACGGCGGTCGGCCCGGCGGACGACGCTCCAGGCGAAGGCTTCCAGTCGAGCCTGATCGCCGACATCTACGCCGACCTTGAGGGAGAGGACGCGCACCGGGACTTTCATATCGCCCAGGTCGAGTCGCTGGCGCGCACGATGACCGATGCGCTCTTGATCGACGATGCCGACGTCGAGGTGGCGGGCCTTTCGGCGATCACGTCGACCATCGCGTTCCGTCAGGGTTTCTGGACGGTGACCGCCCGTATCTGGACGATCGACGCGCCCGGTGGCGCGGTGATGATCACGACGCTGTGCGACGTCGACCGGACGCCGATCGAGGGGCCGATCTTCGATGACGTCGTGCAGTCGATCGTGATCACAGGCTCCAAGGACTCGGATGCCTGAAGCCGAGAACACGGACGCGGGTTGGCACCTGCTCGACGGCGTCGAGTTCGGGCTGATCATCGAGGCCGCGACCGAGGGCGCCAGCGCGACGGCGCGCATCGAAGGCGACCGCTTCACGCTGCAATCGTCCGATGGAGCCGAGCCCTTCGAGGGCGCGGTATCGGCGGCTGCGCTGCAGCTCGCGATCCTGGCGGGGCTCGGGCCCAGGCCCCGCCCGGTCGCCGAAGCTCCTGTCCTGCTCGCCGACACGGTCGAAACCGCCGATCGCGCTGGCCTCCTCGCGGCATGGGCCCCGGACGACCTCGAAGGGACGCCGCTCGGCTCCGAGCAGGTCGTCGTCTGGACGGCTTGGGCTGCCTGGCCCGACCCCGACGACGCTTCCGAGTCCGCGGTTCTCCGCTCCTTCATGGTCGCTGACGCAGGCCCCCAAGGCATCGCACTCGTCGATCTCGATGACGACGGCGTCATCGTGCGCCCTTGCTCATCGACCGACGTGTGGTTTGCGCTGGCTGGGCTGCTTCCGTACCCGGTTGAACTGCAGTCGAACGTCGCCGTTGACTAAGCGCTTCGGAAAGCGCGGGCCGAGCCGAATCGTGTCTGACGAGGGCCGGGCGCCGCACGGTCACTCGATAAACGCGCGGATCCGAAGCTGGGCGATTGTCCTCAGCGCCGGGCTCGTTTGCGGCCTCGTGGTCAACGAGACAGCGCCGGGAGCGACGACCGGCGAAGCTGCCGGACTCGCGGGGTTCCTCGTCTTCGCCTTGGTCCTTCGACTCGGCGTGGCTCTCCTGCGCGTTGGTGATCTACGACTCATCGTCGGCGCTGCTTGTGTTGGCTTCCCTGGTCGGTATGTCCGTCGGCTTCCTATTCGCCACCACTACCTGCTTGTTCGGGCAGCCGTACGTCCTGTTGCTTCCGGGCGAGCGCCGTTCGCCCGGCTGGCAAGCGCGGCGCAAGGCCGAACGCCGTGAACGGGCCGCCCGAGCTGCCCGCAGAAACTGTCTCGCGTCCACCGAAGGCCCGACGCGCTGACCCCTCCGTCCGACCCGCCCGGTAGCCGCGGGCGCGTCTCCCGTACGATTCGGCGCTATGAGCACGCCTGAGACCGGTACCGGTGAGCGCCTGACGATCGCGCCGATCGTTGGTCCGGAAGATCCCCGCCACTTCACCGACTCGGGCATCGAGATCAACCGCCTCTACACCGAGGCTGATCTGCCGGAGAACCTCGAGGAGCGCACGGGCGAGCCGGGCGAGTTCCCGTACACGCGCGGGCCGCACGCCGAGATGTACCGCTCGCAGCTGTGGACGATGCGCCAGTACGCGGGCTACGCGTCGGCGAAGGAGTCCAACGAGCGCTACAAGTACCTGCTCTCGAAGGGCTCGACGGGCCTCTCGATCGCGTTCGACCTGCCGACCCAGCTCGGTCTCGACTCCGACGACCCGCGCTGCCTCGGCGAGGTCGGCCGCACCGGCGTCGCAATCGACACGATCGACGACATGCGCACCGCGTTCGACTCGATCCCGCTGGACTCGGTGTCGACGTCGATGACGATCAACGCCCCCGCCACCGTGCTGCTGATGCTCTACCAGCTCGTCGGCGAGGAGCAGGGCGTCGACTCGACCAAGCTGCGCGGCACGGTCCAGAACGACATCCTCAAGGAGTACATCGCCCGCGGGAACTACATCTACCCGCCGGAGCACTCGATGCGGCTCACGACCGACCTCTTCGCGTACTGCAAGGAGTACATCCCGAAGTGGAACACGGTCTCGATCTCGGGCTACCACTTCCGTGAGAAGGGCTGCTCGGCCGTGCAGGAGGTCGCGTTCACGCTGAGCTCCGGCATCGCCTACGCCCAGGCCGCCGTCGACGCCGGCCTCGACATCGACTCCTTCGCGCCGCGCCTCGCCTTCTTCTTCAACGGGCACAACAACGTGTTCCAGGAAGTTGCGAAGTTCCGCGCTGCCCGCCGCATGTGGGCGACCATCATGCGCGACCGCTTCGGCGCCAAGGACCCGAAGTCGATGAAGCTGCGCTTCCACACGCAGACGGGCGGCGTCACCCTCACCGCCCAGCAGCCGCAGAACAACATCGTCCGCGTCGCGCTCCAGGGCTTTGCCGCCGTCTGCGGCGGCACGCAGTCGCTGCACACCAACGGCTTCGACGAGGCCCTCGCGCTTCCGACCGAAGAGGCCGCCAAGATCGCGCTGCGAACGCAGCAGATCATCGGCTACGAGTCCGGCGCGACCGACACCGTCGACCCGTTCGCCGGCTCGTACTTCGTCGAGGCGCTCACCGACGAGGTCGAGTCCCGCGCCTGGGAGCTCATCGAGAAGGTCGACGCCATCGGCGGCTCGACCAAGGCGATCGAGTTCATCACCAACGAGATCGACGAATCCGCCTGGGGCTACCAGGAGCGGTACCGCACCGAGCAGGACATCGTCGTCGGCGTGAACAAGTTCGTCGAGGAAGAGCTCGACGTGCCGGCGCTCCTCCGCGTCGACCCGGCCTCCGAGATCGCCCAGGTCGAGCGCCTCAAGGCGTTCAAGGCCAACCGCGACCAGGCCCTGGTCGACCAGCGCCTGCAGGAGCTCAGGAACGGCGCCGAAGGCGACGCGAACCTCGTGCCGCTCATCCGCGAAGCCCTGCGCGACAAGGCCTCCATGGGCGAAGTCTGCGCGGCGATGAAGGACGTCTTCGGGCCGTACCGCCCGACGTTCTAAGCCGCGAAGCACGTCGACGCGGAGCAGTCCGGGACGCCGGGCGGTACGCGCGGCTGCGCCGAGTCGCGCTGGTCTCAGTACGAGCAGTCCTTGGCGCCGCTGACCCACTGGTAGCCCGTGAACGTGTCGGTCGGCGCGGTGTTCGGATTGCCGTTCGACCAGTAGAAGCCGCTCGTGACGCCGGTCGGTGAGACATCCCAGCGGTAGGCGATGATGTTGCCGTAGCTCTCGACGATGTACGAGATCGCCCACGAGCCGTCGGTGTTCTGCTCGGCGCCGGTCGGTGTGAGGTTGGTGCCGTAGGAGTAGATGTCGGCGCCCGAGGTGAACGTCAGCCGGCACTTCCAGAAGTTCCCGTTCGCGAAGTGCGAGTAGCGGTGCTCGATCGAGCCGCCGCAGTTCGGCCAGCTCGCGACGCAGTCGGTGAACCGGCTCTCGAGGAAGTACCCCTTGATGGCGTCGAACGCCGGCTGGCCGACGAGCTTCGTCGCTGGCGTCCCGAACAGCGACGTCGGCGTCGACGGCGTGTTGGTGCCGGGATTCGTGTTCGCCCCGGGGTTCGTGTTCGTGCCGGGGTTTGTGTTCGTCCCCGGGGTCGTATTCGTTCCGGGCGTCGTGTTCGTCCCTGGCGTCGTGCTGTTGCCGGGCGTCGTGTCGCCCGCCACGACGGGCAGGCCCGCAACGGCCTTGATCGTCTTCTTCGGCCCGGACTTGGGCGTCACGACAACGGAGACCTTCTTGCCGACGAGCCCCTGCGCCGCCGACTGCGCCTTGCCCTTCAACACCGAACTCCGCCAGGTCCCGAGGTCGACGGCCGCCCGCGCGGCCTTGGCCTTGGTGAGCTTGTAGGTCTTGCCCTTGGCGGTGATCGCGAGCTTCGATGGTTGCTTGGTCTTGGGCACCTCGACGTCGCTGCTGAGCACGACCGCGAACCGGCTGCCCGCGCCGCTTGGCTCGACGGTCACCGTCGCCGCGTACTTCGCTGCCGCTGCCTGCGGCAGCGCCAGTCCGGCTCCGAGGAGCGCTCCAACGACGACGGACACCACCCAGCGCATCCCACCATCCTCTGGCACATTGCCGCTCGGCGCAACCCTGACCCGTCGGATGGTCGAGGGACAGAGGCCGACGCTCGTGCCCGCGATCGACGAACCTCCCCCGATAATCCGCCGCCACGGCGGAGAATCGGGGAACGTTCCCGCCGAGCCGGCTCCGGGCCGCCCGTCAACGGCGCGATCGTCGCTCGAGTTCGGCGGCGACTTCGAGGGCGCAGGCGTCGGCATCAGCGTCGATCTGCTCGTTCGGAAAGCGCAGGACTTCGAGGCCGTTTGCGCGCATGTGCGCATCGCGCGCCTGGTCGGCGGCCCGACGCGCCGGACGCTTGTGCACGCCGCCGTCGGCTTCGACGACGAGGCCCGCGCCCGGATAGAACTGGTCCGGGAAGTAGGTAGCGCCGGGCAGCTGCAACGGCTGGTTGGTCAGCGGGCGCGGCAACCCGAGCCGCAAGACGGCGTCGAGCAACGCATACTCGGGCCGCGTCGCGACGTCGGTGTCGTCATCGCTGGCGATCGGATGCGACGCCTGCAGCTGGCGAATCAGCGAGGTGCCGGGGACGCCGCGGCCGAGTTCGCGCTCGATGGCAGATATGCGCAGAGCGTTGCGGTAGTCGGCCTCCTTCCAGACGCGCACGACATCGCGAGCCTGCACCAGGCGAGGTTCCGGGGCGGTACGTCGGGTCTTGCGATTCGCTCGGCGGCGGCCTTCTGCTGCCGACGCGTGCACTTGTCCGGCGAATTCGACGACGGCCCCGGCGGCTGGTCTCACGGGCAAGCCGTCCTGTAAGACCAGTTCAGTAGTGGGCGTCGTGGCGATGATCCGGAGCGTCGCTGGTTGGCCGGTGCTCGCCACCGGCAAGAGCGTCCGCAACGTCCGGCTGTGCCGACGGTTCGGCGCAGTGATCCAAACATCGTCGGCGGGATGATCCATCAAGCCATGGAGGTGAAGCGCAGTGAAGTGCGAAGCGCAGGCCCCTTCGCCGCCCGCCAGCAACCCGGCCCAGATGGCTTGCCGGTCAGTCAGCTCGCGGCCACCGACGACGTAGACGCCCTGAACCACCCGCGACATCGCCCCGCGGTTTACGAGCGACAGGACCGTGTCGTGGGTAATCTCGGCGGCGTCGAGCTGGGTGACGGATACGCATCCGTCCTGCGCGGCTGCGAGATCGTGAAGTCGGCGGAGGAGCGGTTCATCTTCCATGCCGCGAACGCTCGCAGCCAACGTTGCGCGTGTGGTGCGCGAACTGCAACAAAACTGCGCAGACACTCGCGCAGAACTGCGCAGCGCGCGAACCTCCCCCGATAATCCGCCGCCCAGGCGGAAAATCGGGGAACGTTCCCGCTGCGGGCGCAGCCGCCGCCCGCCGCTACTTCAGCGTCTGGATCGCCACGCGAACCGTGTTCGTCGCCTGGTCGACGAACGAAACGGCGACGGTGCGGCCGTTGCTGGTCAATTGCGTCGTGTTGAGGCCGCCTTCGAGCCGGCCCAACGGCGCGCCGACGGGCGCCTTGATGATGCGGGCGCTGTCGTCGTCGAGGCGGGCCGCGTAGAGCTTGGCCTTGGCGCCGGTGCCCCGGGTCCAGATCGCCAACGCGAGCGGGCCGGCGCGGACGACGCGCAGGTCGTGGGCGTCGACAGCAGCGCTGAACGCGCCGCGGCCGACGATGTCGCCGGCGTCGTCGACGATCGCCCACTTCGGCTGGCCCTGCAGGTTCTCAGGTCGCGACGAGGTCTGCTGCAGCCAGGTCACGACGGCGCCGCCGCCGGCGCGGGCCGCGACGTCGACTTCAAGGGCGCGACGGTCGTCGACGCCGCTGATCTCGACCGTCTCCTCGAGCGTGACGACGTCTTCCTCTTCGGTCCCGAGCGCGACGACCGGGATCCCGCGCTGCGCGATATCCGCGGTCTGCTGCACCTCGAGACCGGCGACGGCCACGGCGACGCCAGCGGTGTCGACGGCGCCAGCGCCGAAGCGCTCCGCTCCGAGGATCGAGTTGCGCGTCGGCGACTTGCCCGCCTTGATCAGCGCGGCGACGCTCTTGGGGGCCTTGCCCTTGGCGGGCTTGCTCGTCTCGCGCCGCCCGGTCGAGATCGCATGGCCGGTCGACGTGAGCGCCCAGTTGCTGCCGTCGGCGCCGTGCGCGAAGTCCCCGGTCTCGACGCCCGACAGCGTCTTGCCGACCGTCACAGGCGTGCCGCCCACGACGAAGCCGAAGGCGGCCGCGGTCGGCAGGCCCTGTGCGGTCGTCGTCGGGATAAAGGAGTTGGTGGCGGTCACCAAGAAGCCGGTCTTCAACCCAAAGGCCGCTGGCGCATTCACCGCCGGGCCGGACTCCAGCGCGCGGTAGGAGTACTCGGTGCCGTCCTTCTTGCGGGTGGCGACCCAGCTCGTCGCCGGGCTGCCTGCCGTCTGGCCGGACACGACGATGTTGGCGCTCGCGTCACGCGCGACGGAGGCCGCCAAACTGCCCTTGGTCACGGTGATCGGCGCGGCGATCGTGCCGCCGACGGTGAAGTCGCGCGACATGATCGTGCCGTTCCCAGCGACGTTCCACGCGATCGTGCCGCGGCCCGTCGACGTGACGCCGACGCGCGTGACGAGCCCGGCCTGCAGGTTCGCTGGAGCGTCAGCGACGCTCAGCGGCGCGGTCCACGCGTTCGTCTTGGTCGCTGCAGCAGGCGTCGTCGCGGCGACGCGCGCGGCACTCGCGCCAGCAGGCAGCAGCCCGAATGCGGCGCCGGCCAGCAGGGCGGCGCCGAACGGACGCAGGCAGGGGCGGTCGGCGGAGATCGCTCTCATACCCAGTAGTGAACACGCCCGCGGCGCAAAGTTGCGCAGTTTTCCGCCCGTGGACGTTCGGTCGACACAGGTCAGCGCGCGGTTCTGCCGCGCCCGTGGCGCCCACCTCACCCGCCGCGCCGCCGCGCCCGCCATCATCCGGCGCGTGGAAGAACCGCTTGCCGACCCCAACCTCGAGGCCGAGGAGCGCAGCACGTTCCGCGGGTTCATCGACGGGGAGGAGGTCGGCGAGGGCCAGCTCGTGCTCCGTTCCGACGGCGCCCGCGCGTTCGTGCAGGAGATCACCGGCGAGGCGTTCGGGCGGCTGAGCGGCTCAGTGACGGTGAACTTCCGGCGGCGTGGCGACCAGCTGCTGGCCGAGTCGCAGGAGGTCGAGCTGCTCCACAAGGGCAAGCCGGCGTTCACCGAATCGGCTCAGTTCCGCGACGTGCAGGTGCCCCAGCTCGGCGGCGACGTGGCGGCGTACCCGCGGACGATGGTGCCCGCCGCCGGCCTCGCGGTCGCGCTCCGCACGCTGCCGTGGGCCGACAAGGCCCGCTTCCAGCCGCCCGTCTGGCTCACGGCGATCGCCCACTGGCCGCTCGATCTGCGCGTCGAGAAGAAGGAGAAGGTCAAGTCGCCCGCCGGCCAGTTCGAGGCCTACAAGATCCGCATTCGCCCGAGCCTCGTCGACGTCGCCCAGTCGCTCGACGAGCTCTCCGCCAACGTCATCCCGCCCGTGCACGCCTTCGTCGATACGAAGAGCTCGCGCCTGATCCGCGTCGACTTCCCGACCGGGCCTGGGCGGCAGGACCCGCACGGCTACATCGAAGCGGTCGAGCTGGCGTAGCCGTCAGTCGGATACCGGCGGTCTGGTGTTCGGCTGACGTATTTGCGCACGGTCACTGCACAACGCCCCAAAAACCCGCGATGGTGTGGCACCACGGCCGCTCCACTTGCAGCGGCTGCGTCCCCTCACTCCACCCGAGCATGATGCGCCCCACTCTCTTGACGCTTGCCGCCCTCGGCGGCCTGGCCCTATCCACCCTGCCGGGGTCTGCGGCCGCCGCAGCGCTTGCGGCCGACACCACGACGCTGCTCGGCCCGGCCGCGTCCGGCTCCACCACGCCGCTGGTGAACCCGGCCAGCTACAGCGACCTCGGCGACGTCGGCTCGGCGAGTACCGACGGCCGCTACGTCGTCTTCTCATCGGACTCCGACGGCCTGTCGGCAGAGAACGACGACAAGGTCAGCGGCGTCTACCTCAAAGACCGCCAGACGGGCGCGATCGAGCTCATCAGCCGCCGTACCGGCGCGGCGGGCGTCGCAAACGACCGCGCCTGCGACTCCCCGTCGGTCTCCGCCGACGGCCAGCGCGTCGCGTTCTCGTGCTCAGGCCCGCTGTCGGCAGCAGACACCAACGAGAACACCGACGTCTACATCCGCGACCGCGCCGCGAAGACCACGACGCTCGTGAGCGCCGCCAACGCAGGCGGCGGCAACGGCGGCAACGGCAACTCCGACGACGCGCAGATCAGCGGCAACGGCAACTACGTCGTCTTCAGCTCGTATGCAAGCAACCTGATCACGGGCGGTCCGGCCCCTGGCTACCACATCTTCCGCCGCCTCCTCGGGGGCGCGAACACCATCGATCTCGTCGACAAGCCCAACGTCGCCGCGCTGCCCAACGGCATCGCGTTCAACCCGTCGGTCGACGCGACAGGCAACAAGGTCGCGTTCGAATCGCAGGCCACGAACCTCGTTCCGGCAGCCACCGACACCAACACGTACTCCGACGTCTTCTGGCGCGACATGTCGGCGGGCACGACGGCGCTCGTAAGCGTGGTCAATGGCAACCCGACCACGGCCGGCAACGGCTCCAGCTCTGAGGCCGTCATCAACTCGGGCGGCACGCACGTCGCCTACTTGTCGAGCTCGTCGAACATCGGCGACGGCGACACCGACGCGTCGCAGAACGTCCATCGGCGCACGCTGAGCAACGGCACCGTCGTGCTCGTCGACCGCGCCGACGGCGCGGCTGGCGTTAAGGCCAGCGGGTACCAGTACGCGCTCAGCATCGACGCCAGCGGCGACGCGATCACCTTCCTCTCGAGCGCCGCGAACCTTTCGCCGAACGGCCCGGCGGGTGTCCGCCAGGCGTTCCTGCGCCGCGTCGGCGCGGGCACTACCGAACAGCTCTCGCGCGCCACCGGCGCCGGGGCAGGAGCGGCCACTGACACCGCCGGCGCGCAGATCGTCCCGAACGGCAGCCTCGCGCTCGTCGTCGCGCCCGGACTCACGCCCGACGCCGACCCGCTGCCCAACTCCATCTTCGCCCGCACGCTGACCGCGATGCCGCGCACGACCGAGCTCGTGTCGCGCCCCGCCGGGACCGAGCCGTTCGTCAACTCAGGCGGCACCGCGTACCTGTATCCGGCGGCAATGAGCGCCGACGGCCGGTTCACGGTCTTCACCACGTCGGCCGCAGGCGAGGGCGGCGGCGGCCCAGCGGGCGTGCAGCAGGTCTACCGCCGCGATGCGGTCACCGGCGAGGTCGTCCTGGTCTCGCGCCTCGACGGCGCTGGTGGCGCTCCCGCTTCGGCGGCGGTCGACACCCCGTCGATCAGCGCTGACGGCAATGTCGTGGCGTTCTGGACCGGCGCGGCGAACTTCGGCACGGCGTTCGGCATCTCGAGCAGCGGCGTCTACGTCCGCAACATCTCCGCCGGCACCACGGTGCTCGCCTCGCGCGCCGACGGTCCCAGCGGCAACGGAGAGGTCGCCCCGAGCGATCCGTCGATCAGCGCCAACGGCCAGCGCGTCGCGTTCGTGTCGGCGGCATCCGCACTCGGAGTCGGCAACAGCAAGACGTCCGTGTTCGTCCGCGATCTCACGGCGAACAGCACCACCAAGATCGCGGCCGGGCCGGTCGGCAAAGCCGGCGAGCCGCGGCTCGACGAAACCGGCAAGCGCGTCGTGTGGGAACTGGAAATCGAAGAGACCGGGGAGGGCCTGCCTGAGAAGGGGCTCCTCGGCGGGACCGACCATGTGTGGTGGAGCGACGTCGGCGGGGGCCCCAGCGGCCAGCTCGACGCGGGGGCGACGGACACCTTCGAATCCTCGATCCCGTCGATCTCCGCTGATGGCAGCCGCGCGGCGTTTACGACCGACGCCAAGCTGGCGGACAACGACAACAACACCGTCAACGACATCTACGTCCGCGATCTGGCGACCGGCGCGCTCACCCTGGCCTCGGTGACCCACGACGGCGCGCCGGCCAAGAGCGGCTCCTACGAGAGCGAGATTTCCGGTGACGGGTCGCGCGTGGCGTTCATCGCCGACGGCGACGGAATCCTGCCGGGCGACACCAACAAGCGCGCCGATGCGTTCGTCCGCGACCTCGCGGCGGGCACGACCGTACTGGCGTCACGCGGCGACGGCGCGGCTGGGGCCACGCTCGACGCTGACGCTGACAGCGTGTCGGTCAACTTCACGGGCACGTGCGTCGCATTCGGATCGACCGCTGGCAGCCTGACGCCCGGCCTGGTGCCGAGCACGCGCATCTGGCTGCGCGTCGTGTCGGGCACCTGCCCCGCGCCGCTGCCGGTGAAGGCAGAGAAGCCCCAGGAGGGCGGCGGCAAGGGCGGCGGCCAGGTCAAGCCCGCTGCGCCGGTGCTCTCGAAGTTCTCGGCGACGCCGAAGACCTTCCGCACGGTCAAGTTCAAGAAGAAGGCCCCGGGCACGACGTTCGCGTTCTCGCTCAGCGCCGCGGCGAAGGTCGACATCCAGATCGCCCGGTCCACCAAGGGGCACCTCAAGGGCAAGACCTGCAAGAAGGGCGCTCCGAAGAAGGCGGCCAAGGGCAAGCCGAAGCAGAAGGCCTGCACGCTGCTGACCCCGGTCACGACGCTCACCGCGAACGCGGCGGCGGGCGCCGGCAAACTCGCCTTCAGCGGCAAGGTCGGCAAGAAGCGCCTCGCCAAGGGCGCCTACGTCGCGACGGCGATCGCCACCGCCGAAGGCGGGGCCTCCCCGCCGCAGACGGTCAAGCTCACGGTGCGCTGACGCGGAGCGGCGTGGCGCTGGCGCGAGCTGCGCCGCGCCACACCGCACGCCGCCGCAGCGGACGTCACACGCGCGAGGCTTCAGCCGAAACCCGCCGCAGGATACGATTCGCCGCCTCATGGCCCGTCAGACTCCTCCCGCCACGCTCCAAGAGAAGCTCGACCAGCTCGAGCAACTGCGCGAAGAGGCGCGGACTGTCGATCCCGCGAAGCTGGAGAAGCGCCACGCGCAGGGCCGCTACACGGCCCGCGAGCGCATCGAGAAGCTGCTCGATCCCGGCTCGTTCCAGGAACTCGACATGTTCGTGCGCCACCGCACCTACGAGTTCGACATGCAGAAGAACCGCCCGCTGTCGGACGGCGTCGTCACCGGCCACGGCACCATCGACGGCCGCCGCGTCTGCGTCTTCTCCCAGGACTTCACCAACTTCGGCGGCTCGCTCGGCGAGGTCATGGCCGAGAAGATGTGCAAGGTGATGGACCTCGCCGCCAAGATCGGCGCGCCCGTCATCGGCATCAACGACTCGGGCGGCGCCCGCATCCAGGAAGGCGTCGTCTCGCTCGCGGGCTACGGCGACGTGTTCCTGCGCAACGTCCGCAGCTCAGGCGTCATCCCGCAGATCTCGCTCATCATGGGCCCCTGCGCCGGCGGCGCCGTGTACTCGCCCGCCATCACCGACTTCATCGGGATGGTCAAGAACACGAGCCACATGTTCATCACCGGCCCTGAGGTCATCAAGACCGTCACCGGCGAGGTCGTCGAGTTCGAAGAGCTCGGCGGCGCGATGGCCCACAACCAGAAGTCCGGCGTCGCGCACTTCGCCTGGGAAGACGAGGACCACGCCCTCGAAGAGGCCCGCTACCTCTTCTCCTTCCTGCCGAGCAACAACCTCGAGCGCCCGCCGCACGTGCCCACCGGCGACGACCCGATGCGCTCCACGCCCGAGCTCGTCGACCTCGTCCCGGACAACCCGAACAAGCCGTACGACATGCGCGACGTCGTCCGCGTCGCCGTCGACGACGAAGAGTTCCTCGAGGTCCAGGAGCACTTCGCGCCCAACATCATCATCGGATTCGCGCGCCTCAACGGGCACTCCGTCGGCATCGTCGGCAACCAGCCGATGAGCATGGCCGGCGTGCTCGACATCGACGCGTCCGAGAAGGCGGCCCGCTTCGTCCGCACCTGCGACGCGTTCAACATCCCCCTGATCACCTTCACCGACGTCCCCGGCTTCCTCCCCGGCACCACGCAGGAGTGGCAAGGCATCATCCGCCGCGGCGCCAAGCTCCTCTACGCGTTCGCCGAGGCGACCGTCCCGAAGATCACCGTCATCACCCGCAAGGCCTACGGCGGCGCCTACGACGTCATGGCGTCCAAGCACCTCGGCGCCGACATGAACTTCGCCTGGCCGATGGCCGAAGTCGCCGTCATGGGCCCCGAAGGCGCGGTCAACATCATCTACCGCAACGACCTCAAGGCATCGCCGACGCCCGAAGAGCGCCGCCAGAAGCTCATGGACGACTACAAGGCGCGGTTCGCGAACCCGTACTCGGCGGCCGAGCGCGGCTACCTCGACGACGTCATCGAGCCGTCTGAGACCCGCCAGCGCCTCTGCGTCGCCCTCGAGGCCCTGCTCACCAAGCACGAGCCCGGCCCCAAGCGCAAGCACGGGAACATCCCGCTGTAAGCGAGCGCTAGCGAGCGGCAGCGGGATCCGCTGCCGCGGCCGACAACTGAGTTCACGTCCGAAAGGCCCGCAGGTGTTGTCTGACCTGCGGGCCTTTCGGCGTTGCCGGGCGCGTATCCGGGTGAGCGCTCCACCCAAAGGTCCCCAGGGGGAGCGCTCGCGCGCCCGATCAGGATTATAGGGGTATTCAGATGCTTTTGGCATCCCAATGCCATTAGCATGCCGACATGTCCCGTCTCACACCCCGGCGCGGCGCCCTCAAGCGCAGCGTCAAACCCGCGCTCCTCGCGCTTGCGCTAGCCGCGCCCGCCGCGTTCACCCCCGCCGCCCACGCCGACGACATTCCGGTCGGCAAAGACACGATCCAAGGCGCCTACGTCGGCCCGATCGCGCCCACGTCTGCCTGCACGGCAGAGCCGAAGACGTCGTGGAACGCCAACACGACGTTCAACCCCGCTGCTCCCGTCGACGTCTGGGACAACCGGCCGTCGGTCGACGACATCGTCCCCGACCGCCGTGCCGGCGCGAACACCGACTACTGCGTCGCGTTCCGGATGGGCACGAACCTCCACCCGGGGCTGACGACCTCGCGCTTCGGCACCCCCGATCGCCCGTTGTCCGCTGGTGCCCCCGAGCACCAGTCCGCGTTCGACGTCGCTCCGACCGTCGATGCGAACGGCATCGTCCCGGGCTCCGGCGACGACATGGCGGGCACGGTGATCGACCTCCCCGAGGGCTACGTCGGCGCCCCAGCAGCGGTCCCGACCTGCTCGGCCGCGCAGTTCGCGGTCGGCAATCCGAGCGCCGTCACGTGCCCGGAGAACACCCGGGTCGGCGATGCGATGGTGCGCATCCAGCTCGTCTTCTTCGACTCCGGCGAAGACAACCCAAGCCCGGGCCAGCTCGTCCTCGGCGACAACGCCATCTACAACCTGGAACCAGGCCCGGACGAGGTCGGCCGCCTCGGCGTCACGGTGCAGCCGATCGAGACCGTCGGCGCCGCGAAGTTCATCGTCCGGCTGGTGCTCGCGCCAGGCGGACGGCGGATCCGCACGATCACCGAGCAGCTGCCGCGCACGGTGGCGAGCGAGTGGAACGAGCGGACCGGCGCGGTCTCGGAGTCGTGGCGGATCCGCGTCGAATCGGTCGGCCTCAAGATCTGGGGGAGCAACGCCGCGCACCCGTCGATGCCCGGCGACTTCTCGCAGAACACCACCGCCTGCGACGTGCCGCAGCAGGCCGACTTCAACGTCACGACGTACTTCGGCACGGCGTCGGCGCTGCAGACGGCGCCGCATCTGCTCACCGGCTGCGACGGGCTGCCGTTCGCTCCGTCGGTCGAGGTGCAGACGACGGAGAAGACCGCGGCCACGCCGACCGGGTTGACCGTGCGGCTCAAACTCGGCCAGGGCCGCGCCGGCGACGGCCGTCTCCCGGCAGTGCTGCGGGATGCCGCAGTGACCCTGCCGCAGGGGCTGGAGCTCGGCGCCCAGGCGGCGTCTGACGCCGACGGGCTCACGTTCTGCGCGCCCGCGCAGTTCGATGTGGCGACGGCGCTCGCGGCAAGCACCTGCCCGGCCGCCACCCAGGCCGGCACGGTCAAGATCGCCTCCCCGCTGATCGACCGGGCCTTCACCGGCAAGGTCTACCTCGGCGTTCCACCCGCAGGGCAGACGTTGCCCGACCTCTACCTAGAGGCCGCGCTCGACGGCGCTACCGCTGCCGACGCGCCGCGGATCAAACTCGTCGGCCGCACGACAGTCGACAGCGAGGGCCGGATCACGGCGGCGTTCCAGAACGCGCCGCAGCTGCGGTTCAGCGAGCTCACGCTGACGTTCCCTGGCGGCGAGCACGCGCTGTTCTCCACGCCGCAGCGCTGCGGCACCACTACCGGCCGCTCGCAGGTGAAGGCGACGGCGCGCACAGCGCCCACGCCGGTCGACAGCGCGCTCACGATCAGCGAAGGCTGCAGCGCGCCGATCAGCGGCGACGTCGCCGTGACGCCCGCCGACACCCAGGCCGCCCGCAAGTCTGCGACCCGCGTCGTGATCACGCGGCCGGCCGCTGCGCCGTGGTTCAAGCGGGTCGCGGTCCATCTGCCGCCGGGCCTGCTCGCCGATCTCAAGACGGCGCCCGAGTGCGCAGCGCCCGTGGCGAGCACCGGCGATTGTCCGGCCGACACGCGCATCGGCACGTTGCGGGTCCTCGCGGGCGCCGGCGCCAAGCCGCTGCCGCTCGAGGGCAAGCTCTACCTCACCGAGCGCGCCACGGGCGACGTCGCCGGCGCGGTGCTCGTGACGCGCGCCAAGATCGGCGACCTCGACCTCGGCGACGTGGTCGTGCCCGGCCGCATCGCGCTGCGCCCGACGGACGCCGGGCTCGACTTCAGCGCCGACGTGCCGCTCCGCCACAAGGGCCTCGCGCTGCAGCTCCAGCGCATCGAGGTCGACCTCGACCGCGACAGCTTCGCGCTGAATCCGTCGGCGTGCGGCCCGCTCGTAGTGTCGGCCGACCTCACCGGCGACCGCGACGAGCAGGCGACGGCGACCAGCAGCGTCACCTACACGGGCTGCGGGGCGTTGCCGTTCCGGCCGTCGTTGCGGGCCACGCTCACGGGCGACAACCGCCCCGGCGGATTCCCCGGGATGTACGTCGAGCTGAACGTGCCCGAGGGCGACTCCGCGCTGCGCTCGGCCGACGTGACGCTGCCGCGCGGTGTCGCCGCAGCGATCGACAACGTGCAGAACCCGTGCCCGCGTGAGCAGTTCGACGCGTCGGCGTGCCCGGCGGCGACGCGCGTCGGCACGGCGACGGCCACCGTGTCGATCACCGGCGAGCCGATCACCGGCGACATCTACCTCGTGCGCGTGCCCGGCAAGGCGCTCCCCGGCCTCGGTCTGAGCTTCTCTGGCCGCTACGCGCAGGGCGTGCTGTCGACGGTGCAGGTCGACAAGGAGAACCGCCTCGTCACCAGCTTCGCGGCGATCCCCGATCTGCCGCTGAGGCGGCTCGTGATCGAGGTGGCGTCCGGGCCGAAGTCGCCGCTGCAGCTGCCCAAGGGCGCCTGCGCGAACGGCTCGGCGTGGGATGGCGCGTTCGTCGCCCAGGGTGGGCAGAAGGCGTCGGCCAAGACCGGGCTGCAGTGCGCCGCGCCGGCCGAGGTGCGGCTGACCGACCAGCGCGGCCTGAGCGTGCGGCTGTTCGACTTCGGCGGCCGCAAACTCGCGTCGATCAAGGCGACGCTGCCGGCCGGCTGGCAGATCGACGTCCGCGCCGCCAAGCGCACGGTCGGGCACTGGGTCCGGATGGACGGCGCCAGCGCGTCGGTCGCGATCACGAAGCGGTCGTTCACCGCCCTCGCCAAGAAGGGGGCTGCCACGAGCGTGCGCTTCAAGGTGCAGGGCGACGCCGTCGGTCCGCGGACGCGGGACGCGCGCCGGGCCAAAACCGGCGTCGTGCAGATCCGGCTCGCGTTTGTGGACGGCACTGTCCAGACGCAAGAGGTCAAGGCTGAACTCCGCTAAGGAATCCCTGGTACACGCCGATGTTTGAGCGAGCGCGACATGGAGTCGCGCTCGCTCTCGTACGCCGCCGTGACCGCTCGCTCAGCACCACGCATTCCTTCCTCGCGCCGCTGGAGCGCGCTGGCCCGCCGTGCCGCTCCGCTGCTCCTAGCGGCCCTGTTTGGCGCGCCGGCTGGGGCGAGTGCCGGGTCGATCGAGCTGCAGTCGGCGTTCGCCGGGCCGATCGCGACGAGCAATCCGCTCTGCACCGCCGAGCCGCGCGGACTGGTCTACGGGACCACGAACTTCAACGCCGCCCAGCCCCTGACGCACCGGTCACATGGCTACCCGGGTGTCACCTATTACGAGCCGGCCAACGCGCCGTCGTACCTCGACCTGGTCCCGAACGCGCAGGCCAGCGCGGCGTCCGACCTCTGCGCGGGCTTCACCCTGCCGCCGAACGTCGAACCGCAGCTGGAGCGCGATTGGTACAACGACGCGCCGCGCCTGCAGGACGATCCCGAGTGGCCGGACCTGGCGGACACGCACGTGTCGACGTTCCCGTCGGGCACCTCGCCGGTCCACGGCGACGACCTGCGCAACCTCGCGATCACGCTCCCGGCTGGCTACTCGCTCGACTTCACGGCGGCTCCCGAGTGCGCTGCCGCGGCTTTCGGCGCCGGCAGCTACGCGGCGCCGTCCTGCCCGGCAGGCACGCAGCTCGGCGACGCGTTCGTGCGCGTCAGCGCCTACTCCGCCAGCGCCGCGAACCACGCGACCCTCACCGGCGTGGCCCTCTACAACCTCTCGCCGGGCGCCGGTGAGGTCGGCCGCCTCGGGCTGTCGTTCAAGGCCGTCGCCGCGCTCGCGCCCGCGAAATGGGTCCTGGCCATCCGGCTCGCCGGTGACGGCTCCGGCCGGCTCGTCGCCGAAGTCGCGGACGCGGCCCGGCTCACCTACGACGCCTCGTCGATCGCCGGCGTCGGCACTGCATGGAACGGCAACGCCGGCGACATCCTCGGCAGCGGCGACCCGCGGATCGGGCAGCCGCAGCCGTCGGCGCCGCAGCGGCCGCTCTACGTCGAAGGCCTGAGCCTGCGCCTGTGGGGCGCCAAGAGCAACCACCCGACGCTCGCCAGCGACTTCGGCGCCCAGGGCGGCCAGTGCGCCGCACCGGTGAACGCGAAGCTGGCGGCCGACACCTACGGCGGCCACGCCAGCAGCACCAGCACCGGCGGCTACACGCTGATGGACTGCGGCTCTCTCTCCCTTCCGGCGACCGCGGCGGCATCGCTCACGACCGCGGCGGCGGGCGCGCCGACCGGCGCGACGATCGACATCGACCTGCCGCAGGCCGGCGCCCGTCTCCCGGCGCAGCCGACCGCGCTCGAGCTGGCGCTGCCGACCGGGCTCGAGCTCGGCCCGCAGCTCGCCTCCGGCGACCAGGGCCAGCCGACCTGCACCGCCGAGC
>JAEYAL010000088.1 GCA_023404805.1 Actinomycetes bacterium
CGGCCGGCCCTCGCGGGCCAGCCGGGCGCTGCCGGTAAGACGGCCCGAGCCGAGCGCCTAGACGGCGGCCGGTTCGGGTGTCGAGACGGGCGCCGGGGCTGCCGCAGCCGGGGCAGCCTTGACCGGCACCAGACCGTTGGATTCGGCGTCGGCCACGTCGATCGGGTCGGTCTCGTCGACCAGACGCAGTGGTTCGCCCAGGAAGTGGACGCCGATGAAGAGCGCGGCCAGGAGCGCGTAGCCGAGGACGAGCTCGCCGTGGACGAAGAACTTGACCTCTTCGCCGTGGATCAACCCGATCGACGTCAGCGCACCGGCCGCGGCGGCGTAGCCCGCAGCCCAGAGGAAGCGCTTGTCGATCGCGAACGCGGCGATCGCACCGAGCAGCAGGCCCGCCAGGACAGCGCCGCTGCCAAGCAGCAACAGCCCTTCGTAGATCACGCCTGCGCCGCCGAGGTTGTCGAGGCCGACCTTATCGGCGCTGGTCCCCGCCGCTGCGAGCGCGTTGTTGATCTGGCCGAGACCCCAGGCGGCGATGTTCGGCACCGTCGCCAGGACGACCGCGGCGTAGTGCGCCTTCGGGACCTCCTTGAAGGACTGGGCGCCGATCACGAGGCCGATGTACAGCAGGACCGGGACGATCGCCGGGACCGGCAGGATCGCGTCGAGCAGCGGGAAGATCCCGAACAGGCAGAACAGGAACACCGCCACGCCGGTCGCCAGCGAGTAGGAGATCCGGCCGCCGGCCTGCTTCCATCCCGGCTGGCCGACGTAGACGGCCGGCGGGAACGGGCAGCCCAGGCAAGAGCCGGCGACGGCGCCGGTGCCGTCGGCCAGGAGGACCGCGCGGAGGTTGTACTCATCGCCGGCGGCGGCAGCCGACTCGACGTTCGACATCGCCTCGGTGAAGTTGTAGATGCCGAGCGGGATGGCGGTGGCGAGCAGCGGCGAGATGTCGCTGAGGCCGTCCGACAGGAGGCCGAACTCCAGCGACGGCAGGCCGACGGCGATGTTCTCGACCGCGTCGCTCACCGCGGCCGGTTCCATGACGCCGCCGACCCAGCCGAGGATGGTGCCGACGATCAGCGCTAGCAGGCCGACCGGGAAGTTGCCCGGCAGCCGAATGCCAGTGATGAAGCCCAGGAAGATGATCCCGAAGACCGGCAGGGCGATCCAGAGCGTCTCCCACATCTGCGCCGCGGGCGACATCGAGATGAACGTCAGCGAGATGCCGGCCAGGGTCCCGAGCAGCGCCGCACGCGGCGTGTACTTGCGGATGTACGGCCCGACGAACGCGCCGATCAGGATGATCACGCCGATGATGAACGCCCAGGCGACGCCCGCGGCCCACGCCGCCATCGGGTCCTTGGTCGCCAGGAACGTCGGCAGCATGACGACGAACGTCACGATGAACATGTGCGGCACCGACGGCCCGTAGGGCATCGCCGTCACGTCGTCGCGGCCGCTCTTGATCGCGAGCTTCCGAGCCAGGTAGAAGTAGAAGATGTTGCCGATCAGCAGCTGAATGCCGAGCGCCGGGATGATCGTCCCGAAGACGTCGCCAGGTGGGATCTTCACGACCCCGGCGGCCAGTCCGCCCAGGACCAGCACGTTGACGAGCATGTTGATGCCGAAGCCGAAGAAGGCGTTCAGCTCGCCCCTCGACCAGAGCGCGGGACCTGTCGGCCCGCTAGCGGTTGTCGCAGCCATGTGTTCGCGTCTCTCTACTTGGGTGGGGTTCGTCGTTGGGACTTGTCGGGGGCTTGAGAGCGGTGTGGGTCAGGCCGCGCTGGCGGCTGCCGGACTCGGGACGTCCGGGAGGGTCGCCAGCAGTTCGGCGGACGGGGTCGTCCAGCCGAAGATTCCGCCTTGGGCGGCGATCATCTTGAGCGCCATCGCGTGGAACTCGGGGAAGTAGGAGCCGGTGCCGTCCTCGACGACGAGGGCGTCGAAGCCGCGGTCGTTGGCCTCGCGGACGGTCGTGTGCACGCAGACCTCGGTGGTCACGCCGCAGACGATCAGCTTCTTGATGCCCGCCTTGTGCAGGATCAGCTCGAGATCGGTCTGGTAGAAGGCGCCCTTGCCGGGCTTGTCGACCAGCGCTTCGCCGGGGATCGGCTGCAGCTCGTCGATGATGTCGTGGCCGAATTCGCCGCGGACCAGGATGCGGCCCTTGGGGCCCGGGTCGCCGATCTCGAGCGTCGGGTTGCCGCGCAGGCGCTTGGCCTCGTGAAGGTCGGTGAGGTCGGGGCGGTGGCCCTCGCGGGTGTGCACGACCGGCATCCCGATCTCGCGGGCAACGGCCAGCAGCGACGCGACCACCGGGATCGTCGGCGTCAGCTGCGAGACGTCGTTGCCGAGCGTCTCGCCGAAGCCCTCGGGTTCGAGGAAGTCACGCTGCATGTCGATGATCACGAGCGCCGTCGTCGGGACCGTGAACGTGAACGGGTACGGCTTCGCCTCAACGGTGAGGGTCTCGCCGGAGGGGGCTGACGAAGGTTCCATGGGCTCGGGTCTCGCGGTTCTGGGCGGTCGGTGTATACAAAGCCGTCCACAAGGGGCGGTCGACGTGGCAGAAGCTAACTTCGGGGCCGCCCGGCCTCTTTGGCCCGTGGGCCGCAGAAATGCCTTATCTATTGGCCCATTGTCGAAAGTCGCACGCGGCGCTCTGGTCATCCGGCCAGATGCTCCCGGCTCCCGAGAGGGCTACCGTTCCTGCCTATGTACACATCGCCGCATGCATCTGACCCTGCGTTCGCTCGTCTCGCGGCCGCGCGCCCGCTCTTGGTCGACGTGGTGCCCGCGGGCGATGTGGTGCCATTTCTAGCCGCTGGCGGCGTCTCCCACGGCGGGCCCCCGATCGAATCGACCCGGATGTGCGCGCCGATGCGGCAGGCGATCGGTGTCGCGCTGACCATCGAAGGCGTCGCTGAGACGCCGGAAGAGGCGCTGGCGCTCGTCGACGCCGGCGAGATCCCGTACGTGCCGAACCACGACGTCGGCGGCGTCGGGCCGATGTCGGGCGCGGTGACGAAGTCGATGCCGCTGCTGATCGCGCGCGACGAGGCGACGGGCCTTGAGGCGTGGTGCCCGCTCAACGAAGGCAGCGGCAAGGTCCTGCGGTACGGCGCCGACGGCCCGGAGGTCGTCGACCGCCTCAAGTGGATGCGCGACGTCCTCGGCCCGAGCCTGTCGGCGGCGCTCAAGGAGACCGGCCCGATCGACCTGCTCGACATCCACCGCGAGTCGCTGCTGCTCGGCGATGAGGCGCACCACCGCACCGAGGAGGGCACGGCGATCTTCGCGGCGCTGATGAAGGGCCGCGTTCCGGACGACGTGCAGACGTTCATGGAGGCCAACGGCCAGTGGTTCCTGAACATCGCGATGGTGTCGGCGAAGCTCGCGACGAACTGCGCGGCCGGGGTCGCGGGGTCGTCGCTCGTGACCGTGGTCGCACGCAACGGCGTCGAGGTCGGCGTCAAGCTGTCGGGCACCGGCGAGCAGTGGTTCGTCGGGACCGCCGCCCTGCCGGATCCGTTCAACCTCTACGAGGGCTACGGCCCGCTCGACATGAACCCCGACCTGGGCGATTCCGCGATCGTCGAGGTCTACGGGCTGGGTGCGCTCGCGGTGGCGGGCTCGCCGCTGTCGGCCCCGTCGGTCGGATTGCGCGTCGACGAGATCGACGACATCGACGCGAGGCTCCGGCCGATCGCGGCGGGCGAGCATCCCGAGCTGCGGTTCATCCGGCAGGACGGTTCTGAGGCGAAGGCGATCCTCGGGGTCGACGGGCGCGCGGTCGTGGCGACCGGCCAGGTGCCGCCGATCCACACCGGGATCGCCAACCGGAAGCCCGGCATCGGACAGATCGGCGGCGGCATCACCCTGCCGCCGTTCTCAGCGTTCGTCGAGGCGATCGAGGCGCTCGACGCAGCGGCGGAAGCCGACGACGTCGCCGCCGCCGCAAGCGCCTGAGCGGGGCCTCGACGGGGCTGCCCGTCGGAGAACGCTGGAATCCCCGGTAAAATGCTCATCTCGTGGATGCGCACCTCCAGGACCCCGGCCTCGTGACACCTTCCGAGGCAGATATCGCAGCGCCCGGGGTCGCGCGCGGCCGTGGCACCGTGCAGCCGCATGCCGAGCGCGTGTACCAGGCGCTGCGCAGCCAGCTGCTGCGCGGCGAACGCGCCGCGGGTGTGCGCCTGATCGAGCAGCGCCTCGCCGAGGAGTTCGACACGAGCCGCACGCCGGTCCGCGAGGCGATGCGCCGGCTCGAGGGCGACGGCCACCTCCTCCGTGACGCCTCGGGCGGTCTGACGCCGCGCGTGCCCGACGTGCGCACGATGCACGAGTTCTACGACGTGCGTCTCGCGCTCGAGGACCTCACCGTGCGCCGCGCGACGCTCGACGGCGACCGCGACGCGCTCCTCGCGCTGCAGCGCGAGTGGGAGGACCTCGGCGCGGGCCGCGAGCCCGGCACGGTGACGCCCGCCGCCGAGCAGCAGGCGTTTGTCGCGGCCGACGAGCGCTTCCACATCGGGGTCGCGCGCGCGAGCGGCAACCGCACCGCGCAGCATTACCTCGAAGAGATCACCGACCGCATCCACGTGCTGCGGATCCAAGGCTTCACCATCGAAGCGCGGATCGACGCGACCGTGACCGAGCACCTCGAGATCCTCGGCGCGATCCTCGACGGCGACGCCGATGCGGCCGCGGCCTTCATGCGCTCACACGTGCAGCGCAACGCCGCGGTCGTGCGCGACCTCGTCGGGCAGGCACTCTCGCGGATGTTCGAACAGAGCTGACCGAGAAGACGCCGGCGGCAGCCAATGGCCAGGTCCGGGGCGGGGTGTCCCCCACCACCTACCAGAAGGGAGGCTGGTTCTCGGGCACGTCGCCGGTGCGGCGGACGTCCCACGACCAGCGCTCGCTGGGTTCGAGCCAGTCGCGGACCGAGATGATCACGTCGAGCGGCGGTCGCTGGGCGTCCCAGGTGAACTTGCCGTCCCATGCTTCGACGCAGGCCTGCATCGCGGCGAGGCCGAAGCCGGCCTGGTGCTTGAGGCCGTTCCCGATGTGGCCTTCGCCGATCCACAGGCGGTCGCCGGTGAACTCGAGCGAGTTGTTGCGGAAGGGCGTCTCGCGGAGCAGGTGGCGGGCGGCGATCTGCGCGGCGTCCGGTGTGGTGGTCTCGATCCCGGCGGCGGCGCAGCGCGACCGGAAGATGCGGTCGCGCTCGTTGGCGTGCTCGAGTTCGCGGCGCCGCTGTGAGCTGGCGGCGCGGATCTGACGCATGAAGCTGCTGTTGGCGGTGAATCGCGACATAGGTACCCGGTGAGTCCGTGAGTCCATGGGGCCGTGGTCCGCTGGTGTTTGGACCGGTTGGGGCTCACCTTGGTTATCGCTAACGGACAGGTATGGCTTTAGGTGTGAACCGTCCAGATCGACGGGCTGGCGCGCCACAAGCTGTCGGGCGCAGGGGGCGGTCTCGGCCCGGCACCGCGCGCGCCCCGAGCAGGCCTGTCGTGCGACGCTGTCGGCGTGCCGCGCGTTCCGCATTCGACCGACGACCTGGAAGCTGCCGAGCTCGAGCTGCAGCGGGCGATGCTGGCGTCGGATGTGATCGCCCTCGACGCCCTGCTCGACGAGGAGCTCGAGTTCATCGGCCCGGATGGGGTGGCGCTGTCGAAGGCGCAGGACATCGAGGCGCACCGCAGCGGCCGGCTGCGCATCACCGAGATCGACGTCGAGCGCCAGCGGGTGCGCGTGATCGACGAGCTCGGCATGACCGACCTGATCGCGACGGTGGCCGGAACGCACGAAGGCGCGCCCTTTCGGACGCGCCTTCGCTACCAACGGACCTGGCGCCTTGGGAGCGGCTGGACCGTGGTTTCCGCTCATGCGTCAGTGGTGAAACGGGCGCGGTTAGCGCCACACACTGGGGAAGGCGCAGAGCGGTCCGGGCGGGCATCCCCTCAGACGCCGCCGGACGGGTGTGGGCTCGGGGGTCAGACCCGGATCACGACGACCGTGCCGCCGTGCTTGCCCTTGCCCTTCTTCTTGATGATCGTGACCTTCGGCTCCGACGGGGTCGTGTCGTCGGCGCCGGGCTCGCCGTCGTCGTCCTTGGTCTTCGGCGCCTTGCGCTCGACACGCTCGCAGGAGCCGGCCGGGTTCTCGGCGGTCGCGTCAGCGATCACGTCCTGGAGGTCGGCGATCACGCGGTCCTTGCCGTTGCCGCACGTGATGATGTCGGCCTCGCCGTCGCGCACGTGGAAGCGGTCGTTGCCGTCGCCGCCGTCGAGCCGGTCGACGGTCGTGTTGCCGTCGGTCGTGGCGTCGACACGGGCCATCGCCCACAGGTCGTCGTTGCCGTTGCCGCCGCTCACCGTGTCGGCGCCCGCGTTGGCGTAGATGCGGTCGTTGCCGTCGCCGCCGACAATGGTGTCGTTGCCGCTGCCGCCGGCCGCGCGGTCGTTGCCGTTGCCGAGGTCGATGTTGTCGTCGCCGAGGCCGCCGTTGATCCGGTCGTTGCCGTCGTCGCCCGTCGCGGTGTCGTTGCCCTCGGCGAGGAAGATGCGGTCCTGGCCGTTGCCGCCGTGGGCGGTGTCGTTGCCAGGGCCGGCCCAGATGCGGTCGGAGCCGTCCTCGCCGCTGAGCGTGTCGTCGCCTGCGAGGCCGATCAGCAGGTCGTGACCGCCGCCGGCGTTGATCACGTCGGCCAGCGAAGTGCCGCGCAGCCGCTCGTGCGCGTCGGTGCCGGTGACGTCAGCCGCGCTCGCGGCGCTCGTGCTGAGGGCGAACGTGGCCATCGCGACAGCGGCCGCGCGAGTCGTGAGGTGGAGGTGCATGTGGGTGACTCCTTGGGTGCGGGGGACGGCCCGCGCTCCCCGCGGGCCTCATGCGTTCTTCAACGCCGCCGGCGCGTTGGAGTTGCGTGGAACCCGGCCGCCGCGGCTGGTCGCGGCTGGGCGGCGCGGCGCTGGCGCCCGGGCGCGGCGCCGCTCCGGCCTGGGCCTCGAACGCTGAGGGTCGATCC
>JAEYAL010000138.1 GCA_023404805.1 Actinomycetes bacterium
CAGCAGCAGGTCGCGGTCGCGCTCGGACAGCCGCGCCAGCGCCTGCGCCAGCGGGCCGTGCGTCGCCGGCGCGACGCCGGCGCTGCGCGGGTCCGCGAGGTCGGCGAGCTCGACGTCGGCGCGCGCCGCCTCCTGCCCGGCGGCCTTGCGGCGCTCAGCCATCAAGACATGCCGCGCCACTCCGAACAGCCAGGCCCGCTCGCGGCCCGCGGGCAATTCGTCGATCCGGCGCCACGCCACGACCCCGACCTCAGACATCACGTCGTCGGTGAGCGACGGCGCGCGCCGGTCCACAAACGCCCGCAGCTCGGGGAGATGCGGCTCGACCAGCGAGGCGAACCGGTGGTGCGGAGTGGGCGGCACGCTCTGAAGTGTCACGGAGCGGAGCGGATGTAACAGCGGGTTGCTCGCCGCACCCCGGTGCCGACCGGGCGCGACCCTGCGCGCCTCGCGGGCCCGCCGTTTATGGTCCGCCGCATGGAGCCGATCATCGCCCTGCGGGGCGTCACGAAGCGCTTCGGTGGGGTAGCCGCCGTCGACGACATCACCGTCGACGTGGCCCCGGGCCGCTGCTTCGCCTGGCTGGGCCCGAACGGGTGCGGCAAGACCACGCTGATTCGCATGATGCTCGGGCTTGCGCGGCCGTCCGCGGGTGAGATCACGGTGCGCGGCCATAAGATCCCGCGCCAGTCGCGGCAGGCGCTGAGCCGCGTCGGCGCGATCGTGGAGGAGCCGCGCTTCTACCCGTACCTGTCGGGCCGCGACAACCTCAAGCTCTGGGCCGCCCACTACGACAAGTCCGCCGCCGGGCGGATCGAGCAGGAGCTGGCGCGCGTCGGCCTGAGCGACGCCGCCACCAAGAAGGTCGACGCGTACTCACTCGGCATGCGGCAGCGCCTCGGCGTGGCCCGCGCGATGCTCAACGACCCTGAACTGCTGCTGCTCGACGAGCCGACCAACGGGCTGGATCCGGCCGGCCTGGTCGAGTTCCGCGCGATGGTGCGCGGGCTCGTCGCCGAGGGCCGCACCGTCTTCATCAGCTCCCACATCCTCGACGAGGTCGAGCGGATGGCCGATGACGTCGCGATCATCCAGCGCGGCCGGATGGTCTCGCACGGGTCGATCGCCGAGCTCACCAAAGGCGCGACGGGCGGCGGGATCCTGCTGCGCGTCGACGACGCGGATGCGGCCCAGCGCGCGGTCCTCGACCTGCCGTTCGTGCAGAAGGTCGACACCGCCGAGGGCGGCGGCCGCGTGCGGCTGTCGGTCTCGCACTCCGGCGACGACGAGCTGCGCGCCACCGCCGACCGCCTCGTCGCCCGCGGCGTGGGGCTGTTCGAGCTGGCGCCGCAGGTCGCGAGCCTGGAGTCGCGCTTCCTGGAGATCACCGGCTCAGCGCCGGGTGAGCTGTCCGTCCCAGAGCCGCCGCTGCAGCCGCAGACCGGTCCGACGTTCGTCACGAAGAAGAAGGGCTCCTGATGACCCTCATCGCCTATGAGCTGCGCCGCATCATCGGCCGCAAGGGCTCGTTCTTCGGGTCCATGGGCGTCGCGCTGGCGATCGCCCTGCTCGTCGCGCTGCTCGTCGGCGCCGAAGACCAGACCGAGGACGTCTGGTCGCAGGTGCTCGGCATCCCGCTCGTCTTCGGCTCGACCGTGGTCGGCGCGCTCGCCGGGTCTTACGACACCGCGCAGGGCACGATGCGCTACCTCGTCCTGACGGGGGTGCCGCGCTGGAAGCTCGTCGCGATCCGCATCCCGGCGCTGGTCATCGCGATCGTCCTGATCTCGGCCCCGGCCGCGCTCGCCGCGTTCTACGGCATGAGCACCGGCGATGCGACGGGCACCGAGATGATCCGCTCCGTCGGCGGCAGCGTCACGTACGCCGCGATCTGGGGCGTCGTCTCGATGGTCGTCGGCACGCTGCTGCGCTCGAACGGCGCTGGCATCGCCGTGGCGCTCGTGCTCTTCCTGGTGGGCAACATCATCACCGCCGCGGTGCAGTCTGAGATCTCGCAGACCGTCGGCGACTTCCTGCTGCCGAACGTCGTCTCGGTCTTCGCGCTCTTCGGGCACACCCCCGAGAACACCGAGGTCCTCACCGAGATGGCCTGGGGCACCGCCGCGGTCGCGCTCGTGGTCTGGATGATCGCGCTGGCAGGCCTTGCCATCGCCCGCGTCGAACGCGACGAGTACTAGGCGTCTCGGGGGAACCCCGGGTCGGCTCAGGGGCCGCTCAGGGGCTCCCCCGATAGGCACGCCTCCGTCTCCGCGGGAGGCTGCATCTCATGCAGCCGACGACCTGCCCTCCGACCTCCGACCCTGACGGCACCCCAGCCGAAGCTCGGGTCGTCGCGGCGGCGCGCCTTACCGCAGGCGCGACCGCCACCGCGGCGCGCGCCCGGCGCCGCGTGAACCCAGCGACGCTCAACCGCATCTCGGAGTCCGCGGCGGCTGCCGCGGTCGAGGCGTTCTACCACCCCGCCCCGCGGGACGGCTAGAAGCGATCCGGCCGGACATGTTCTGCACATGTGTTACGGTGCGGAGCATGTCGAAGATGATCCAAGTCAGGAACGTTCCGGACGACGTTCATCGGAAACTCAAAGCGCGCGCGGCCGAAGCGGGGCTCTCGCTTTCGGACTACATCAAGCGGGATCTCGAGCGCGCTGCAGAACGTCCGACGGTCGAAGAACTCTCCGCCCGGGTGGCCGCGCGCGGACGCTCGAACGTCTCAACGGCGTTCATCGTCAACGCGATCCGTGAGGCGCGTGGGGACTGATGCATGTCGTCGATGCCTCGGTCGTCGTCGCCTTTTTCATCGGCGAGGACGCTGAGGCGCAAGCGGCGAGCCGCGTCCTCGCACCAGATGCCGACCTTTGGGCGCCGCACCTGCTCGACGCCGAGGTCGGTCACGCGCTGCGAAAGGCGGTCCGAGCGAACATGGTCACCGAGCCCATCGCTGCTGCGTCGCTCGAAGACCTGCGAGAGCTACCGCTCCAGCGTGTCCCGCACGTTGGGCTCATCGAGGCGGCGTGGTCGCTGCGAGACAACGTCTCGTTCTACGACGCGATCTATGTGTCCCTGGCGGAGCGGCTTGGCATCCCGCTCGTCACCTTTGACTTGCGCCTTGGGCGAGCCGCCAGCGGCAGGGTGGAAGTCCTCGACCTCGGCGGAGAGGGGTTGTCAGGGCCTGGCTGACGGCGTCGCTTCAGGCGTTGGCGCACCCACTGCGTGCTCGCCGTTGCCGTTCGCCGACGAGACCGCGCCGTTCGCTGCGACCGCGCCGTTGCGGTTCGCCGCCGCCGGGACGGCCTCGGCGCCCTCGCCTGCCTGCGACGCCGCGAGCTGCGCGGCAGCTTCGGCCTCGGCCTTCGCGGCGCGCCGCTTGGCAGCTTCCCTCTGCGGCTTCTTGATCTTCACGTACTCGGCCGCGTAGTAGGAGCCGATCACGAAGCCAGCGGCGATGCACTGGGCGATCATCGTCTCCCACGACGGGAAGATGCCGAACCAGGTGCCAGCCCAGTACGGGATGTCGACGCTCATCGGGTGGATCGGCAGCCAGCCGACGCCCTGCAAGGTGCGGGCCGTCTGCCCGACCATGATCGTGAGGATCACGCCGAGCATGATCCCGGTGACCCAGAGCATGCGCTTGTAGGGCAGCTTCGTCTGGAGCTTGAAGGTGATGACCGCGACCAGGCCGACGAACAGCAGGCCGAGGCCGACGCCCTTGAGCACCGTCGCGGTGCCGGCCGACAGCTGCAGCGACTGCACGAAGAGGACGGTCTCAAAGCCCTCGCGGTAGACGCTGGTCAGGCCGAGAAGGCCGAAGCCGAACACCTGCGCCGACCAGAAGCCGGTCCGCAGGCCGTCTTCCTCCTCCTTGATGAGGTCGCGCTTCTTCGCGTTGAAGCCCGCGATCCACGAGGTCCAATAGACCTTGTGGAAGAACCAGTTCATGACGAGCAGCAGGATGCCGATCGCGACGATCCCAACGACGGCCTCGAGCTTCTCGCCGTACTGGGAGAACTGCTCCAGCACGAACGTCGCGATGGCCCACGTGATGCCCGTCGCGATGAGGCCGAAGAACGCGCCGATGAAGATCGGGCGCTTGCGGCGCGACGCGGCGCCGCGCAGCGACGCGGTGATCGCCGCGAGGATCAGCACGGCCTCCAGGCCCTCGCGGAACACGAGCACCGACGCGTTCGTCACGACGGTCGCCTCGGAGGCGCCGTCGCCGAGCGTGGCCTGCGCGTCGTCGAGCGCCTGGTCGAGCACGGCGCGGGTCTCCTTGACCTTCGTCACCGCCGCCTTCTGGGCGATCAGGTTCGCGAGGCCGGGCGTGTCCTGGGCGCCGAACCAGATGAGGCCTTCGATGTCGGCGGCGAGGCTCGGGTCGAAGGGGTTGAGGCGCAGCTCCGGGCCGAACTCGAAGAACGCGTACGCCTCCAGGCGCGCCTGCTCGGCCGCGCCGTACTGGCCGGCCGCGACCGCGGTCTCGACGCGGTCGAGGGTGAGGTCGATGAGGTCGAACTCCGACTCGTCGCTCGTCTCCTTCCACGCCTTCGGGAACGCCGTGTTCAGCTGCTCGACGGTGCGCTCGGTCAGGGCTTTGACGTCGTCGTACTCGGCCGCGGCGCCGCCTTCGCGGGCGGTCGTGATGATGGCGTCGAGCTTGGCGATGCCGGCCTTGGCCGCGAGGGTCGCCTGCTCGTCCTGCTTGCGCATCGGGTCGTAGAGGTCGGCGAACGCCGCCAGGGCGCCGTCCATGAAGGCGCGGGCCTCCTGGATCTCGAACGCGGCCGTCACCTTCGTGCCCTTGGTGCCGCTGCGCCACTCGATCGGCACGAGGCCGACGAACCGCGTGAGCTGGTTGGCGCGGCGCGCCTGCTCCTCGGGCGTGAACGGCGCGGCGGTGAAGCCCTCAAGCGACTCGTCGATCGCTTTGCGCGAGGCCGCGACTGCGGCGTCGTCGCCGGCCTGTGCGGCGGCGACGAGGCTGGCCAGCTCGGCCCGCAGCGCCTTCGTCGCGTCGCCGCCGCGCGCCTCGGTGTAGCGCGGCGCGAGGATCTCGAAGTAGCCAGCGGCCTGCGCAGCCGGCTCAGCGGCCGACGTCGCGAACTTGCGGCGCGTCGAGGCGACGGTGTCATCGAGCAGTTCGCGCATCCGCGACTGGTAGCCGTCGAGCAGGTCCTTGGTGACGACGAGCGTCGCCTCATCGGGCTGCACCTCGCCGCCGCCGAGGCGGCGCACGGCGGCGGTCGCATCGACGCCAGGCCGCGAGAACCGCGTCGCGGTGCGGAAGTCGCGCAGCAGCAGCCAGCGTTTCGCCGCGACCGCATCGCCGCGGGCGACCGATGCCAGCGTCACCCGCGCGCTCGTCTGCAGCAGCGCGGCGTAGACCGCGCCGCGAGCGGCGGCAAGCGCCTCCGCATCGCCCTGGGCGGCGGCGTCGACGGCGTCGTCGAGCGAACCGCGGAGCGTCTCACCCGCTTGGCCGGTCGCCGTCTTGCTGAACGCCGCCAGCGCCAGGGCGCGCGCCTTGGCGGCCTGCGCCCTGGCGCCTGCGCGGTCGTCGAGCGTCAGGTCGGACTGAGCCTCGAAGAGGCCCGAGCGGACCTGCTCCGCGTCATGCCACGGCCGCGCCTCAGCGGCGCCTGCGCTCGCGGGCGCAGCAAACAGCCCTGCCAGCAGCAGGAGCGCCGGCAGCAGCAGGCGGGCGATGCGGGTGGCGGTCAGCGTCTCAGCCTTCGATTTCGATGTTCAGCGCGTCGGCGGCCTGCGAAACCTGGCCGGCGATCGCCTCGGCGCGCTTCTGCGCCTCGGTCCCGTACGTATCGGCCTGCTCCGCGGTGTACTTGCGCCCGCGTTCCTCGGCGTCGCGCAGCTTCTCGACGTACTTCAGCAGCGCGGTGAGGTTCTCGCCGGCCTGGTCAGCGGTCTGCGGGTCCTCGGTGCCGATCTTGGGCTTGATGCCGTCGTAGATCACCGTCAGGCCGGTCAGGATGCCGGTGATGTCGCCTAGGCGGGAGGCGCCGATGAAGCTGGCCTCGCTGGCTTTGTCGCCCGCGACGAACCGCGAGTTCTTCCACGCCTCGAAGTACTCCGCCATGGTCGGCGTCATCACGACGACCGCGTTGAAGACATCGGACTCGGTCGGCTGCCACGCGGCGGCGTCCTTCGCGAGCTTCTTGGCCTGCTCGTCAAAGCCCTTGGCCGCCGCGAGGATGTGCTCGGGCCTCGGCAGCGCCTCGCCGTACTCGACCTTGCCGTCGCCGTTGAGGTCGGCCTTCACGCCCTCGACGGTGAACTTGGGCTCCGAGCCCCACAGCGAGGTCTCGGTGAGGAAGAAGTAGTTGCCCGGCTTCTTGAGGACGGTGCCGTCGGCGTACGTGAGGTCGAACGGCACCGCGTTCTCCGGGTCCTCGCCCGAGGAGCCCGCGTCGAGGATGTTGTCGTAGCTCGCGAGCGACGGGACACCGGCGACGACGCCCTCCATCTCCTCGTACGCCGGGTTCGCGGCGCGCCACGACTTCTGCATCGCGGCGACGAGGTCGGCGGTCATCTGCGCGTGCTCGCCCTTGAGGAGGTTCTCCTCGCCCTCGGCCTGCGCCATGTCGTAGTAGGTCTGGGCCTGGCCGGCGAGTTCGCCGGTCGCCGTCGTGAGGCGCTCGGTGTGGTCCGTCAGGTAGTCCTTGATCGGCTGGAAGTCGACGCTGCCGGTGGTCGCGGCGGGCGTGCTCGCCGGGGTCGAGGCGGCGTCCGAGCTGTCCTTGTCGTCGCCGCAGCCGGCGAAAGCGAGAGCGCTGGCCGAGAGTGCGGCGGCCCAGATCGGAGTGATGCGACGGGTCATCGAGGGTCCTGTGGCGTTCGGTCGGAGGGCCCGGGCGCACGGCCGCCTCGGACGCAGGGGTGAGGTAATACCGAGCGCTTTGATCGGTATTAGGTAGGCCGACCTTACCGGAGTCCTTTGGAGGGTGGCCGTGTCCCCCGTCCGTTGGCGGGCCGCGGCGCCTGTATGCGGCGCGCCGGCGCTCAGATGCCGAGCTGCTCGCGGATCCAGTCGAGCGCCTCGCCGAGCTCGCTGACGGTGAGGTCGGCGCCGTCGGGGGCGCGCTCGGAGTACTTGCGGTCGATGAACACCGTCTTCGTGCCCGCGCGCTGGCCAGCGACGATGTCGCGCCACCGGTCGCCGACGACGATGCTGCGCGAGAGGTCGATGTCGTGCTTCTCCGCGAGCTCGAGCAGCATGCCCGGATTCGGCTTGAAGCGCGGGTCCTCGTCGGAGTCGGCCCACGAGACGGCAACCTCGCTGATGCCGAGCGTCCCGGCGATCGCCGTGTTGATCTGCTCGACGACGTACCGGGTCGTCAGGCCGCGTTTGACGTCCGGCTGGTTCGTGAACACGAAGAGCGGCACGCCGAGCTCGTTCAGCTCGCCGCAGACGGCGGCGGCGTCACGGGTGAGGGAGAGCTGCTCGACCGTGCGGATCGCCGCTGGGCGCCCGCCGCGGACCGGGGCGTCGATCAGCACACCATCGCGGTCGAAGAACACAGCGGCCTTGGCGGGGGAGCTCACAGCCCCGCAGGCTAGACCGGATTGCCAGTGGCCCGGTAACCGGGTGAATGGACGTCACAGTTCTCAGCCGGTCGCGGCGCGTCAACGCCCGCGCGCTGGCCCCGGCCAGCGTGCGGCTAGCGCAGCGCCTTGAACACGTCGTATGCAGGCTTCTTCACGCCTTGGCCGTCGATCAGGCCGGTCCGCGACTCGCCGCCACCCGGCCGAGTCAGGTCGTAGAGGCCGATCCAGCCCATGCCGTAGAGCTTGCGCTGCTTGGCGATCTTCCACGCCGCCGCGAGCCACGCGGCCTGGAGCTCGCGCGTGACGTGGTAGTTGAACTCGTAGCTCGTCACGTCCGTCGGCGCCGTGTACTCCGAGACGAACAGTTTGAGCTTGTTGTTGCGGCCGCTGCGCTGCTGCCAGCGCTTGATCCACGGCTGGAGGTCGTCGAGGTCGGAGAAGTCCGCGCTGCCACGGCGGATCTGCGTCTTTTTGAGATCTGGGCCGCGCGTCCCGAACGGGTTGTGGCCGAAGAGGTCCATGCGCGGCGGTTTGCCGGAGGGCAGCCGCATCCACTTGATCCAGTTGAACGGGTCGATGTCGCCGTCGGTGGTCGTGTTGCCGCCGATGATGAGGTTGGCGCGGTTCAGCGCCTTCAGGCGGACCCACGTGGCGTCCACCATCCGCGCGTAGGCGCTGACCTGCCGGCGCAGCTCCGGCGTCGTCCGCGGGAGGATCGAGCCGGCCTTCTCGCCCGGTTTCACGTTGCGCTTCTTGTCGCCGGTGGCAGCGAGGTCGTAGTTGGCGTTGCGGATCGGCTCGCCCCAGACCATGAAGTGCCGGATCGACGGGTAGCGCCGCGCGAGCGCCTCCATGAACTGCGCGTAGTCGTCGACGTCCGTCGGCGGGTGCCGGGGTTCCAGGCCTTCGCGCTGCGCCCACGCCGGGGTGCCCATCACGAGGACGAGGATCCCGATGCCCGTGCGCTGCCCTTCGGCGACGGCCAGGTCGAGGTCCTCAGGCCAGTGGTAGGCCGGATCGGCCGGATCGGCCGGGTTGGCGGGCCGTGTCGGGGCGACCTGGTTCCAGGTCACCCCGCGCTGCAGCAGACCGACGCCGAGGTCCTGGTAGATGCCGAACTGCGACACGCCGTCGACCGCGACCGGGCCCCACATCGCCTTGATCGGCGCGGCGCCGGCTGAAGCAGGCAGCGTGAGGAGCGCCGCTGCGGCGAGCAGCGCGCGGAGCCAGGCAGAACGGCGGAGGCCAGAGGTCATCAAGCGCTTGGACACGCGAGCGGCGCGAAAGGTGCGCGCTAGACGTCGCTGCGGTGCCGGACGGCGCGCAGGCCGAACCCGCCCAGCGCGACCGCGAACAACGCGATCACGCCGCCGCCGACCAGCGCGGTCGTGGCGCCGACGCCGCCGCTGATGGCGGCCTCGGACTCGGTCACCGGGGGTGAGGTCGGCGAGGGCTCTGCGGCGGCGCCGCTCGCGTCGCTGTCGCGTTCGCGGGAGCCTCCGCCTCGGCTGTCCGATGACGGCTTGGACGACTCCGAACCGGCCGAGTCGCCGGAGCTCGGCGGGTCATCGGCGGTCACGCCCTCACCGAACAGCGCCGAATCGCGGCTGCCCTGCGTCGTCTCGCCGGCCGACTCGCCGCTGGCCTCACGGCGGGCGGCTTCGTGCGGGAGCGCGTACTCCTTGGCTGCCGGGGCGTCAGAGTCGATGGTGACGCCCTCTTCCTGGGCGGCAGCTGGTGTGGCGGCGAGCAGCGCGGCACAGAGGATCGCCGCGCCGCGAAGGCGAGAAGTGCGGCTCATACGACGCAACCTAGCGAGGTTGCGCCGCGGCTTCGCCGGCTCGCTCCGCCAGCTCCCGGTAGCCAGGATCGAGCGGGCTGAGCTTCAGCGCGGTGGCGTACGCCTTGCGCGCGGTGGGCACCTCGCCCCGCCGCGTGGCGAGATCGCCGAGCAGCGCCCAGGTCACGGGGTCGGCCGGGTCGCGGGCGATCGCCTGGCGCAGGACGGCCTCGGCGGCGGCCCCGTCATGCAGGCGGGCGAGCGCCGCGGCCTTGGCGTAATAGGTCCGCGGCGCGTCGGGGTTGAGCAGCAGCGAGCGGTTGGCTTCCCGGATCGCCTGCCGCGGATCGTCCGCGATGGCGGCGTACGCCGCTGCGCGGTGGTGGTCGGCCAGGCCTTGGCGGGTGAGCGTCGCCGCGGTGGTCGCCACGACGAGGGCGAAGACCGCGGCGCCGGCGATCAGCACTGCGCGCGGCGGCGCCGCCTGGCGGTCCTCCGGCCGCGGTGCGCCGTCGCCGTCG
>JAEYAL010000146.1 GCA_023404805.1 Actinomycetes bacterium
GCGCGCTGGTCCGACGGCTCGATCTCCGCGCGCAGCGACGCCAGCGAGGCGCGCCGCAGCCGTCGCAGCACCTCTGGGTCGCACCATTCGCGGCCCGAGCCGCCAGGACGCAGCTCGCCGCGCACGAGCGCGCCGCGCGCTTCCAGCCCGCCGAGCACCGCCGCCGGGTCGACGAGATAGCGCTGATGCACCTCGTCGGTCGTGAACGGCGCATGCGTCGCCGCGTACCGCTCGATCAGCTTCTCGAGCGCACCATCGACCTTGTCGAGCAGCCGCTGGGGCAGGAACGACGGCGGCACGACACCGAGCGCGTCGCGGTACAGGCCGGCGTCGTCGGTTGCGACCCACCGGTCCTGGCCGCCGATCCGGAGCACGACCGCGCGGCGCTCGTCCTCCAGCTGCCCGAGCAGCTCGCGCGCCCGCTCGACTCCACCAGGCGCCGACCGTCCCTCCTGTGGGCCTGTACCCCCAGAGGAAGGACGGTCGGCGCCCGGGGCGGCATCGGCGTCGACGGCCGACGCCGTGTCGGCGGGGTCGTCCGCGAAGGCGTCGACGGCCGGGTCGGCGACGCGCTCGCCGACCTCTTCGACGGTGAGGTCGCCGACATGCCGCAGCACCTCCTGCAGCTCGTCGGCGTCGCGGGCACGCGCACGCGGGGAGCGGTGTTGCAGATCGTCCTCGACCTGCGCGAGCGCGCGCGGATCAAGCAGGTCGCGCAGCTCCTCCTGGCCGAGCAGCTCAGCGAGCAGGTCGCGGTCGAGCGAAAGCGCTGCGGCGCGGCGCTCGGCGTTGGGCTGGTCGCCCTCGTACATGTACGTCGCGACGTAGTCGAAGAGCAGCGAACTCGCCATCGGGCTCGCGCGGTCGGTCTCGACCTCGACGAGTCCCAGCTCGCGCGTGCGCAGCTGGCGCAGCACCTCGGTGAGCCCAGGCACGTCGAGCACGTCCTGCAGGCACTCGCGGTAGGTCTCCAGGATGATCGGGAACTGCGGGTGCCGCTTGGCGACTTCCAGCAGCGACTGCGCCTTCAGGCGCTGCTGCCAGAGCGGCGTGCGGCGGCCCGGATACGCCCGCGGCAGCAGCAGCGCCCGCGCCGAGTTCTCACGGAAGCGCGAGCCGAACAGCGCGCTGGCCCCCAGCTCCCGCACCACCAGCTCCTCGAGCTGCTCGGGCTCGATCAGGATCAGCTCGGTCGAGGGCAGCTCGTCGGAATCCGGGAGATGCAGGATCAGGCCCTCGTCGCTCCAGATCACGTCGGACTCCAGATCGAGCTCCTCGCGGATCCGCGCGCCGATCGCCAGCGCCCATGCGGCGTGGACGCGCCCGCCGAGCGGTGAGAGCAGCACGAGCCGCCAGTCGCCGATCTCGTCGCGGAAGCGCTCCAGCACGAGCGTGCGGTCGCTCGGGATCACCGTTGTCGCGTCGCGCTGCTCGCGCAGGTACTCGACGAGGTTGCGGGCGGCGCGCTCATCCAGGTCGTATTCGCCCGCGATCGCTTCGGGCTCGGCGTCGACGGCCTCGCGCGCGAACTTGCCGATCGCCTCGCCGAGCTCGCGCGGGCGGCCGACCGAGTCGCCGCGCCAGAACGGGATCGCGCCCGGCACGCCGGGCGCCGGCGTCACGACGACGCGGTCGCGCTGGATCTCTTCGATCCGCCAGCTCGAGGCCCCGAGGAGGAACGTCTGCCCGGCGCGCGCCTCGTGGACCATCTCCTCGTCGAGCTCGCCGACGCGGCGGCCGTCCGGCAGGACCACCATGTAGAGGCCGCGGTCCGGGATCGTGCCCGCGTTGACGATCGCGAGCATGCGCGCGCCCTTGCGGGCTCGCAGCGTCCCGGCGACGCGGTCCCACACCAGCCGCGGCCGCAGCTCGCTGAACTCCGCCGACGGATAGCGCCCGTCGAGCAGGTCGAGGACCGCTTCGAACGACGACTGCGGCAGTTCGCGGAACGGGTACGCGCGGCGCACCAGCGCGAGGACGTCGTCGACGAGCACCGAGTCGGCAGTCGGCTCGTCCTCGCCCTCCTCCTGCGTCGTGACGGTGCGGCGGCGCGAGGAGGTGCTGCGGTCGGCGGCCGCCACGATCGCCACGATCTGCTGGGCGAGCACGTCGAGGGCGTTCTTCGGGATCGTCGTCGTCTCGATCGCGCCCTCGCGCATCCGCTTGGCGACGACCGCGCACTCCAGGAGATCCGCCCGGAACTTCGGGAAGATCCGGCCCTTCGCGGTCTGCTCGACGGTGTGGCCGGCGCGGCCGATCCGCTGCAGGCCGCGCGAGACCGACTTCGGCGACTCGATCTGGATGACGAGGTCGACGGCGCCCATGTCGATGCCGAGCTCCAGCGACGACGTCGCGACCAGGCACGGCAGCTCGCCGCTCTTGAGCAGCTCCTCGACGACCTGTCGCTCCTCGCGCGCAAGCGACCCGTGGTGCGCTCGCGCGATCTCCGGCAGCGCGGCGCCCTGGTAGACGGGAACGGGCGGCGCGGGCTCATCGCGCGGGAGGCCGAAGGCGCCCGTGCCCTGACGGGTTGACGGCTCGGCAGCGCCGCCCGGGCCCGCCTCGCCGCCGTCGTCCTCCATCTCGCCCGCGTCGGGCTCGAGGTCGGCCTTCGTCGCCATCGACCCTTCAAGGACCTCGGTCTGCAGCTCGGCGTCGCGGCGGTCGCGGGCCAGCTCGTTGATCCGCAGCGCGACGCGCTCGGCGAGGCGGCGGTTGTTCACGAACACCAGCGTCGACTTGTGCTGCTCGACGAGATCCAGGATCTCGGGGTAGATCGCGGGCCAGATCGACTTGCGTGTGGCTTCCCCGCCTGGGGCGGGATGCGGCGCGAGCGGGTCGAGCTGCTCGGCCGTCTGCTCGGGTTCCACCATCGACTCGACGGGCACGTGGATCTGGAGGTCGAGCTTCTTGCGCTCGCCGGTCTCGATAACGTTGCAATCGCGGCCCGCGCCGACGAGGAACCGGCCGACCTCTTCCAGCGGCCGCTGCGTCGCCGACAGGCCGACGCGCTGCGGACCTGCCTCGATCAGGCGCTTGAGCCGCGCCGCGCCGCCGGGTAGTGGAGCGCCCCCAGGCAGCAGCACGGTGTCAGCATCGAGCGAGGGCTGGGCGGCTCCCGCACCGAGCTGGGCCCACTGCTGCTGCGCGACCAGCCGCTCGAGCGTGAGCGCCATATGCGCGCCGCGCTTCGTGCCAGCGACCGCGTGGATCTCGTCGACGATCACGGCCTCCACGTGGGTCAGCAGCTCCTGCGCGCGCGACGTGAGCAGCAGATAGAGCGACTCGGGCGTCGTGATGAGGATGTCTGGCGCGCGGCGGAGCATCTTCGCGCGGTCGCGCTGCGAGGTGTCGCCGGTCCGCAGGCCGACCTCGAGCTCAGCGCCCGTCGCCTGCTGGATGCCCGCGAGCGGCGCACGCAGGTTGCGCTCGACGTCGTACGACAGCGCCTTCAGCGGCGAGACGTAGACGACGCGGACCTTGCGGTCGGTGTCGCCCTGAGGCGACGCGGCGAGCCGGTCGAGCGCCCAGAGGAACGCCGCCAGGGTCTTGCCGGCACCGGTCGGCGCGCTGATCAGGGTGTGGTCGCCCGACGCGATCGCCGGCCAGGCGGCCTGCTGCACCTTCGTCGGCCCCTTGAACGCGCGGCCGAACCACTCGCGCACCGGCTCGGTGAACGCGTCCATCGCGCCGCCGGTATGAGCGTGCGGTCCATCGGTGTGCGCGGCCGTCACCATCGCTTCAGCCTACGACCGTGGGGAGACCGTCGATCACCCATCGTCCGGTCTACTGCGGACGCGCCATCGCACCAAAGAATGGACACGGTATTAGGGCGTCCATGGCCCGGCCAGAAAGGTTTAGCTGATCGAACCAGTTGCCGAGAACTTGGCCAACGGCTGCACCACCCTGCGGCCGGGGCTCGCCACGGAGGCGAGCTCGCTCCAACGCCAAGACTTCCCGGCTTACCCATGGACTCAACTCCCGCCACTCCTGACCCCAACAGCGTCGCGCCGCCGATCGCGGCTGTCCCCGTTCGGAGTCAAGCTGGAGCCAAGCGCGTGGTCGTCAAGCGCGACCGCCCCGCAGCGGGCCGCCCCTCCGCGCCGCGCCAGCGCATCACCTTCACGCCCGACGGCGCTGCGCGTGTTCTGATCTTCATCGCCGTGTACTGCCTCGCGGTCGCCTGGGGCATGTCGCTCGCCGGCAACGACGGCATCACCGCCTGGTACCCGGCCGCCGGCCTCGCGCTCGCCGCCGTCACGCTCGGCGGCGCACGCTGGATCGCGGCGGTCGCCGCGGCAGCAATCGTCGCGATCCCGCTCCATCCGAACTACGCCGATGCGGCCAACGGCATCGCCGGCGCACTCGCCATCGCGGCCGTCTACGGCGGCGCTGGCGTCGTCCTCAACCGGGTCCTCGACCACCACCGGCCGCTGGCGCGCGTCAACGACGCCTGGTGGCTGATCGGCGTCGGCGTGATCGCCGCGCCCGTCATCTGCGCAGGCCTCACCATCTTCGGCGTCATCGCCACCGACGCCGTTCCGGCAGGCGCCTCGGCTGGCGAGATGATCCGCACCTTCGTCCTGGGCGACGCCCTCGGCATCGCTTCGGTCGCTCCGGCGATCATCGTCGGCGGTGGCACGGTCCGCCGCGAGGGCCTGCTCGGCCTGCGTCCGACCCGCGAGCTCTTCTGCCCCGAGTCGATCGCCGCCCTCCTGCTCCTGGCCGCCCTGACGCCCGCCGTCTACCTCGGGGGCGGCGCCGACCTGCGCGCTGTCGCCGCTCTGCCGCTCTGCTGGCTGGCCCTGCGCTTCGGCATCACGGGCGCCGTCATCGGCGGCTTCTCGTGGGCTGCTTCCTCGGCCGTCCTGCTCACGCTCACCGAGTCCACCTCCGAGTTCTCCGGCCTCCAGGCCTTCCTCCTCACCGGGATGATGCTCGCCGTCATCGTCGGCGCCGTCGTCTCCGAGCGCGAGCGCACCCAGCGCCAGCTGCGCCACCTGGCGATGCACGACCAGCCCTCCGGCCTGCCGAACGAGCCGCACCTGATCGAGCTGCTCGACGACGCGCTGACCTCAGCCCGCGGCGGCGAGGTCACCACCCTCATCGTGCGGTTCGCCGGCCTGCGCCAGGTCGCCGCCGCCCTCGCCAAGAAGGACACGCAGCGGCTCGTGGCCTCGCTGACCCACAAGATCACCGCGATCGCCGGCCCTGGCGCGCTCGTCGCCCGCCCCGCCTTCGACCGCTACGCCGTCCTGCTCACGGGCGCCGGCGCCGACCGCCGCCAGCTCATCGCCGAGACGCTCGTCGAGCAGCTCCATCAGCCGCTGTCGGTCGAGAGCCGCGAGGTCTTCGTCGACCCGCGCATCGGCATCACCGTCGGCCTGCCCGGCGAGGCCGCCGACGTGGTCCTCGCCCACGCCGTGCACGCCGCCGACGTCGCCGACGTCGCCGACGGCAACCGCATCGGCTACTACGACGCCTCGATCGAGCGCGCGCACCGCGACCGTCAGGAGCTCACCGAGGACCTGCGCATCGCCGTCGAGCGTGGCGAGTTCCTGCTCGCGTTCCAGCCGATCGTCACCGCCAAGGAAGGCACCGTCGTCGCCGCTGAGGCCCTGCTGCGCTGGGTCGACAAGAAGCGCGGCCCGGTCTCGCCGATGGACTTCATCCCCGTCGCCGAGGAGACCGGCCTGATCCTCCCGATCGGCCGCTGGGTGCTCAACGAGGCCTGCGAGCGCGCGACCACCTGGCCGCACGTCAACGGCCGCGCGATCGACGTCTCGGTGAACGTCTCGCCGATCCAGCTGATGGACGAAGGCTTCGTCGACGACGTCGCCTACGCCCTGCACCGCTCGGGCCTTCCGGCGAACCGCCTGCGCGTCGAGATCACCGAGGGCATCGTCCTCGAAGACATCGAGCGCACGATCCTGCAGATCCACCGCCTGCGCGAAATGGGCGTGGAGACCTACCTCGACGACTTCGGCACCGGCCACAGCTCCCTCGCCTGGGTGCAGCGCCTGCCCGTCTCCTGCATCAAGATCGACCGCGCCTTCGTGAGCGACATCGCCCTCGACGGCATCGACCGCGCCATTGTCCACGCTTCGCTCTACCTCTCGCGCGCCTTGGGCACCGAGACCGTCGCTGAGGGTGTTGAGACCGAGGCGCAGCGCGAGCAGCTCGTGCGGATGGGCTGCCAGAAGCTCCAGGGCTACCTGTTCGCCCGCCCCCAGCCCGCGGATGTCTTCCCGGACTGGCTCGCCACCCAGCGCGCCAAGGCCGTCGCCCGCGGCGTCGTGCCGCTGCAGCCGGCTCAGATCGAGGAGACGGTCCGCGCGACGAGCGGCTTCGACCACGTCCCGGCCCCGCCGACGGCCCCGGTCCCGCCTGCTGCCCCGGCGTACGCGCCGCACGCCTCGGCTGGCCTCTCGGCGGTCCCGGCGAACTTCGCGGCCTAGCCCTGCGGCGCGCAGCGTCCCGGCACCCACCTCGCGACGCCTCTTCGGAAACGGACCGCGGTCCAGGGTCGCTTTGCGACCACGATCTTGAGTCTGTTTTGCGGTGCGTCGCGCCAGCCGTCGCGCCGTCATCGCTGGCTCAGCGGGCGCCGCTCCCAGGAGCGCCGATCACTTTGACGGTCCAAGCAGGCCCGCTCTCTGACACGACGCGCGTCTGCGCGAGCACCGGCCCGACCTGACCCGCGCGCTTGGCAATCCGGCGCGTCGCCCACGACCGGTCGAACACCGACACGACCATGACGCCGCCGGGGCGCAGCGACCCGGCGAGCGCGCGCATCACGCCGAGCGGGTCGCGCAGGTAGTAGAGGCACTCGTTGAAGACGATCGCATCGAACTGCGCGTTAGGCCGCCAGGTGGCCGCGTCGGCAGCGACGAACGTCGCATGCGCGGGCGTCTCGCCCGACGGAAGCGCCTCGGGGAACAGGTCGACTCCGGTGTAGCTCCGGCAGTCCAGCCCGTCGAGGAGCAGGCCGCGGGCGCATCCGATGTCCAAGACGTCGCCGCCGCGCGCGAACTCGTGGATCGCGCCGCGGACCGCCCAGTAGCGTCCGAACTCCTCCGGGTCCGACAGCCGCGACCAGCCGTCTGCCGCCTCAGCCGCGTTGTCCTTGAGCAGGTACGGAAGGATCCAGCGGTGGGGCACCGGGATCGCCGCGACGACCGGGAACAGCCAGCTCTCGATCGCCCGGATGAGCATCGAGCGCTCTGCGTCGACGGTGGTCGTAGTCATCAGGAGCTCGCTCCACAGCCCGCAGGCAGTCGGTGTTCAAACGGCAGTTCGGCGGTGAAGGCGCACTCCGGGCGGCTGCCCGCACCGCTGGCGTCGGCGTCTGCGGCTCCGGGCGTGATCGTCAGCGTTCCCCGGCCCGTGGCGCTGATCAGGTCGCCCTCGCGGCGGAGCTGCAGCGCCTGCGTGGGCAGCGCGGCAAAGCGGAACCCGAGGCCCCAGGCGTTGCCGGCGGGCGCCATCGTGCGGTACGTGAACCGCGTCGCGTTCGCGTGGGCTCCGACCACGTCGGTGCCAAAGAGGCCCCAGCGGAAGACCCGGTCGAGATCGCGCCGCCAGTAGACCCAGTCGTGGACGCCCGTCCACACCGACAGCCGCGCCGGCACGCCGTTGCGCCGCGCCGCGGCGACAAAGCGGTGGGACTGCCACCAGCTTGAGATCTCGATCGCCGCACCCGCGGTCGCGTGCATGATGTCGAACGGGCGGCGCCCGTCCAGGCCGCCGGTGCCGGTCGAGATCAGGAGGCGCGTCCGCTGCAGGTTGGTCGTGAGGCGGATCGGATTGTGGGCCTGCATGTAGGGGCCGCCAGGCCGCCCCCACTGCCGCGTGAAGCTGAACTTGCTGAAGAACGGCACCACGTTCTGCGACGCCCATTCCTGCAGATCGAAGAGGCCGGACTGCGCGACCGCCGACCCGAAGTACGACGGCAGCTGGGACGCGAGGATCATCGCGCCGTAGGCGCCCATCGAGTTCCCGGCGATCGCGTGGTTGCCGCGGCCCGGGGCGATGCGGTAGCGCGACTCTGCGAGCGGGATCACCTCATCGAGGAAGTAGCGCTCCCAGTTTCCGCCGCGGCGAGCTCCGCCCAGCCACTGGTCGGTGAAGTAGCCGCGTCCGCCCTCGGGCATCACGATGATCGCGCCAAGGCTCGCGGCGCGGGCGGCGATGTCGCCGAAGCGGTGGTCGGCCCACGTGTTGTGGCCGTCCTCCACGCCGTGCAGCAGGTAGAGCACCGGCCATCGGCGCTGGGGCTCGTCGTCATAGCCCGCCGGCAGCATCACCGTCATCTGCAGCCGGTCCGCGGCACCGTTGAGCCGCGTGACGGCCAGGTCGACGTTGCCCTTGGTGCTCGGGGCGTCGACCACCTCGAGGCGCGGCGTCGGCGCAGCGAACGCGGAAGGCGCTCCTCCCAGCGTGGCGGCCGCAACGGCCAACGCGCCGGCCGCCGCTGCGAGCCGCCGACATCCGCCGACCGCCATCCTCGGCCAGGCGTTTCGCGGCGAGCTCATCGCGTCGCTCCAGACATCTGGGCCGCCCGGCCCGCCGATGGCCTGGTCGAGTGCTCCGCGTGCGGCGCGGACGCCCACCAGACGGGCTCTCCCCCTCGCACGGCATGCTGACGGCGGAGCATGAGCGGCAAGCCGGGCGCAAGTCGGCCGAGCAGCTCGGTCTGCGACTCGTAGGCGGCTACCGCAGCGAGCTTGCGGTGCTCCTCAGCAGCGATCAGCGTCGGCACGCATTCCCACTCCAGCGCGCTGAAGCCGTCCACGAGCGCATCCAGCGACGGGCCACGCGGGACCTGCGCGGCCGCCCGCACGGTGGCCCCTGCCAGCGGCGCGGCCCATCCCGGCGCGGCGAACGGACGCCGCCGGGCGCGCCGCGTCACCGGATGACGCCGGCGGAGGTGCTCGCTGATGGCGTAGAAGTCCTCGTAGAAGCCGACGCGGTGCAGCGCGCCTGCCGCCGTCGCAGCCTGCAGCGCGGCGATCGCGAGCTCGAGGTGGTCGACGTGCCCGCCGATCCCCAGCGGCGCCAACACGGTGGCATCCGGCCGGTCGACCAAGAGGGTTTCGACGATCCGCCGCACCCGCGGCAGTTCGCTGAAGCCGCCGAGGCCATCCGGCGCCCGGAAGACCTTGTGCAGCCCGCGCACCTGCGGCTCGCGCCAGATCCGCTCCCAGAGCCCGAGGTGCCGCGGCTCTGCCTCGAGGATGGCGAGGGCCCGCACGTCTTCCACGGCGCGCGCCGCGTAGTCGCCGAACACACGCTGCTTCGGCGGCAGCTCGCCGACCGGCGGCCCGGCCGTGTAGAAGGTCCAGACTTGCGCGTGGGCCGGGGCGTGGGCTGCGCGCAGCAGCGTGCCGCCCAGCGAAAGCGCAGCGTCATCGAGGTGCGGCGAAAGCACCACCAGTTCGGTCGCGTGCGCGAGGCGTTTGGCGGGCGGGCAGACGTCCGGGCTGAACGGCCCGGCAGGCGGCTCAGGAGGCATGGGTGCTCCAGGCGGTCGGGGGCGGCGGGGTGGCGGAACGGCGTTCGCGGGGCGGGCTCACGGGCGAGCGGGCTTCATGCGGGGCGATGCGCATGTGCAGGCGCCGCAGCGGCACTGGCGCCCACCAGTTGCGGGCGCCGAGCAGCTTCATCAGCGCGGGCACGAGGAGCGCGCGGATGATGGTCGCGTCGATCAGCACGGCCACAGCGGTGCCGATCCCGACCTCCTTGATGAAGCCGATCTTCGACGTCGTAAACGCCCCCATCGCGATCGCGAACAGGGCGGCGGCAGCGGTGATGATCTTGCCGGTGCGCTGCACGCCCGCGGCGACGGCCTCGTCGTCGCCAAGCCCGGCGTCGCGGGCCTCCTTGATCCGCATCAGCAGGAACACGGCGTAGTCGGTCGAGAGCCCGAAGGTGAGCGCAAGCAGGAGCAGCGGCTGGGTGCTCTCCAGCGCCCCGCGGCTTTCGTAGCCGAGCAGGCCTTCGAACCGCCCGTCTTGAAACACGAACACGAGCAGCCCGAAGGTGGCCGAGAGCGAGAGCACGTTCATCAGCAGGGTCTTGAGCGGGAGGACGACCGAGCCGGTCATGAGGAACAGCGCGATGGAGGTGCTGAGCGCGAGGACGAGCGCGAAGAGCGGGAGGCGTTCTGCGATGGCGTCGCGCTGGTCGACGAGATACGCCGAAGGCCCCGACAGCAACGCCGCGCCGGGCGCCGCCACCGCCCGCGCGCGCTGCACGAGGTCGAGCGTCGCGCGGTCGAGCGCCGGCCGCTTGGGCAGCAGCTCAAACGACCAGGTTCGGGCGCCGTCGATCAGCACCGGCGTCGTGACCCCTGACGCGCCCGGCAGCTCGCCGAGCGAGCGGGCATAGCGCTGGACCCCGGCACCGCCCGTGGCCCCGGCCGCGGCCTCCTCGACCACGACCGCGATCGACGCGTTGGCTGGACGCGCGAACTGGCGCTGGAGCTGCTCATCGACGACGCGCGCCGGATCGCCCGCCGGCAGGACCCGCGCGTCGATGCCCGTGAACTCCGCGCGGGCGAACGGGATGCCGCAGACGACCAGCAGCGCGCCGGTGGCGACGGCGACCGGCAAGGCCCGCCGCATCACGGAGCGCGCGAGCCGGCCCCACGCGGGCGAGGGCTCGCCGGCTGCGCTTGCGCGCTGCCAGCGGGCCGGCGCGAGCGCGTTGACCCGCGGGCCGAGCAGCAGCAAGACCGCCGGCAGGACCGTCACCGAGATCGCTGCGGCGAGCAGCGCCGTGATCGCTCCGCTGATGGCCATCGAGTACAGGAACATCTGCGGAAACACGAGGAGCGCGGCGAGCGCCGCCGAGACGGTCACCGCGCTGTAGACCACCGTCCGCCCCGTCGAGTCCAGGGTCTTGCCCATCGCCTGCTGCGCACGGTGACCGCGGGCCAGCTCCTCGCGGAACCGCGACACGACGAAGAGCGAGTAGTCGATCGCGAGGCCCAGTCCGAGCGCCAGCGACAGGTTCAGCGCGAACACGCTCATCGGCAGCAGCTCGTTCACGAGACGCAGTCCGAGCAGCGTCAGCGCGAGGGTGAGGAGTCCGACCATCACCGGCAGCGCCGCGGCCACGAGGCCGCGGAAAACGATGACGGCGGCCAGCAACAGCAACGGGAAGGCCAGCAGCTCGGCGCGGGCGAGATCCGCATCCACTTGGTGCTCGATCGACCGCTCGGCGACGGCAGGGCCCCCGACCGTGACGACGTCAGCGCGGCCCGCAAAGCGGGCGACCATGCGCTCCGCCAGGACGCGGCGATCGGCACCGGGTTTGCCGTAGACCAGCGCGTACGAGGCGTTGCCGTCGCGCGAGACGAACGTCGGGGCCGTCGGTGCGGCGCTGCCCGTCGTCGGCACGTCTCGCAGATCCACGACGGCTTCGACCCCAGGGGTCGCTCGCGCCGCGCGCGAGACGGCCCGCACGCGCCGCAGCCCGGCGGGGCTCGTGGCCCCCGCGGGCGTCTTGACCAGCAGCACCGTGACGGGGATGGGGTCGCGGCCGGTGAGGTCGCGGGTGAGCCGCTCGCCGTGCGCAGACTCAGACGCCGCGACGCGGAAGGGGTCCGCGGTCGAGAACCGCTCAACGACGCCCACCCCGAACAGGCCGGCCAGCACGAAGAGCACAGCCGCTGCGCCGACCGGCGCGAGCGGACGCCGGCCCACCCAATGGATGAGGCGGGTCACGAACCGTCACGCTCCGGCGAGGAGCGTGGCGCACTGCCGGCCGCCTGGCTCACGCCGCCGATTCGACCTGCGCAAGGGCGCGCTCGCCGCCAACCGGCGCCACGCGCAGTCCGCCTGGCCCGCGCCGGCAAGCGCGCGCCAGCACCGCGGAGAGCTGCTCAGCCTGGCCGTCCTCCGTGAACTCCAACGCCCGGACCTGCGCCGCGGCCCCGAGCCGCCCGCGCAGCGCGCCATCATCGAGCGCGTCGATACCCGCCGCGAACGCCGCAGCGTCGTGGCCGACGACCAGCCCTGTGACGTTGTGCTCGACCACCGGGTTGATCGGATCGGCGACGAGGAGCGGCAAACCTTCGTGAGCCGCTTCGTTGAGGACGAACGCCTGCGTGTCGACGATCGATGGGAACGCGAAGAAGTCCGCGCTGGCGTAGACGCCACCGAGATCTTTGCGTTCCATCGCGTCGTAGAGCGTCACGTGCTCGGAGACGCCCAAGGCGCGGGCCTGCGCCGTGAGCTCAGCCGCGCAGTGCCCGCCACCGATCATGTTGAGGTGCACGTCCACGCCGCGCTGCCGCGCCTGGGCAACGGCGTCGACGAGCAGATGGAGCGTCTTCTCCTTCGAGAACCGGCCCACGTAAAGCATCCGCAGCGCTCCGTCAGGCCACGTCACCTCGCCAGGTCCGCTCGCTTCGGGCAGCCGGTCGATGCCGGCGGGAAACACCGAGATCCGCGACTCGCCTCCCTGAGCGGCGTAGGTCGCGACCGACTGCTCGCCGAGCATGATCATCTCAGCGGCCTGCGCTTGCATCGCGCCGACCACCTTCGAGGCGAACGCGGCGGACCAGCCGAGGTTCCGGCGCTCCGGGACCACCGACGCCCCGAGCATCGCACGGCGCACGGCCTTGTTGCGCAGCGTGACTGCCGCGAGCTTGGGCCACGATGCAGCCATCATCCGCGAGCTGTTGTAGTACTGCGCCATACCGGTGGTATCAGTAGACACTGCTACTACCAGCGGAACCTTGAAGTAGTACGACAGCGCAAAGCCGAGCGCCCCGACGCGCAGCGGCGTCGTCACGAGGACCACGTCCGGCAGGCGCCGACGAGCCCGCAGAAGCTCGATCGCCACCGAGTAGATGGCGTGCTGGTCGCCGCGGTATCCGATGTTCGGCAGCGTCCGGAACGACAGCTCATCGCCCGTGCGGCGCTCCGACCTCCATGACCCTGAGGGCGCGACAATCCGGCTGTTCCAACCGAGATCGCGCAGCGTTCGGCCCCACGACTCGGCCATGTACGACGCTCCGAACACGCCCCCGACGGGGGTGTCGCAGAAGATCCAAACAGATGGGCGCACGACGACCTCCGTGCGGCGTGGCGGGACAGAGACGGCGAGGCCCATCGAGCCGTCCCAGGAGGACGCGCTTCCAATAGACCGGAACCCAGGGACTTGAGCGCCGTCGGCCGAAGGTAGCACACAAAGTCAGCGCACAACAAGATTTTCTATGTCATCTTTTTTGCATCGCGACTGCGGAAATTGATCGTCGTTTATCACGGTATTTTTTGCACTCAGCACGCAGAAAAATCCCGGTTCTCGGCCCGCGCTCGGCCAAGCCCGATCCTGAGGCCCCTGCGCGGAACTTCCATTACCCGCGCGCGGCGGTCTGCGGCCCCGCAAACCGCAACCGGCAACTGACTTCGCGTCAGCAACGGGCTGGCGCGTCGCAAACCGCCCGCGAGCGGGCTAGATTTCTACGAATGTCCGCCGACCCCGTGCCTCGCAGCCGCCGCAAGCGGCTCGGTCCGTCCGAGCGCCGAGATTCGATCCTCGACTCAGCCCTCAGCCTGGTGACGCGCCTGGACTCCTTCAGCGTGACCATCGCCGAGATCGCCGACGAGGAAGGCGTGAGCAAGCCGGTCGTCTATGACCACTTCGCGAACATCGACGACCTCCTCGCGGCGCTGTTCAACCGCGAACGCTCCCTCGCGGTCACCACGATGCTCGAGATCTGCGCCCGCCGCCTGGAGACGGATGACCGGGGCGAGCGGGTGCTGTTCGCGCTCGGCCTCGCGAGCAGCTTCTTCGAACTCGTCGGGGAGCACCCAGAACGGTGGATCCTCACCTTCCAGCCCCCGCTCGGCCTCACCCCGGAGGCCCGCGAGTTGACGGAGACCGGCCTGCGGCTCGTCCATGAGGCCGTCATCGACCTCATCGCGTGGACCGTCCCCGACCTGCCCCGCGCAGACCTCGGGCTCACCGCGCACGCGCTACAGGCGATCCTGGAGCGCACGGCGATCCTGATCGTCAAGGAGCCTGAACAGTATTCACCCGAGTCGATGCTGGCCTTCGCATCGACCCATATCGGCTGGTGGCTGGCGGGCCAAGCAGCGGTTCCGCGTCCAAGCTGACCCGCGTGGAACGGCCTCTCGCGCCGCTTCTTTTCATTTCGTAGCGAATTTTCGTAGCTAACTCTGGTAAGGTCGATTTTCGGCCGGGGGCCCCGTCCTCCCCTCCCTGAGTTCGCCTTGTTCCCCTCTCCGAATCTTCGGCTCAACCGGCGGGTCCGTCCCCCCGTTGCGTAGCGAAATGCACAGCCTCGACTCGGCCGCGCTGCCCACCGCGCTCGTCCTCGTGGACCCGTTTACGTCGTTCGGTACCGGCACCGATCGGATCCTCGGACGCCGCACCGCGCGGGCCATCGCGCCCATCGCGGACCTGATCGGCCGCGCACGCGCGGCGCGTCAGACGGTGGCCTATGTGCACGACCGCGGAGACGCGTGGTCGGCCGGCCCGCGTGAAGTCGTCGAGGCGGCCGTCGCCCGCCACCAGGAAGGTCTGCTCGATCCACTGACCCCGAGCCAGTCGGATCCGTTTTTGTTCCGGACCGGACCGTCGATCTTCGACCAGTCCGGGCTCGAGCAGCTGCTCCTGTCGCGCGGAGTCCGGCGGATCGTGCTCGCCGGCAGCATCACCGAACGGGCCATCCTCCAGGCCGCGATCGACGGCGCCGATCGCGGCTTCAACGTCACGGTCGCGCGGGATGCCGTCAGCGCGGTCGATCCGTCGTTGGCCGACTCGGCCCTGACCATGATGGAACGGCATGCAGGCGCCGTGGTCGCCCCGTCGCACCGGGTGGCCTTCTCCAGCGCCGCCGGGCTGCCGGACCGCCGGCGGCGTCCGCGAGCCAGCGAAGCGTCGGGGTCCCGTCTGTCGCGCGTCCCCGCGACCGAGTCGACACTGCGACGCCAGCTTCTCGCCGCGTTTGCCGTCGTGGTCGCACGCGACGGATTCGCTGGCGCGCGTGTCGCCAGCGTCGCGCGGGAGGCGCGCGTTTCACTGCGGACGTTCTACAGCGAGTTCTCCGGGAAGGAGGAGTGCTTCGTCGAGCTGTTCAGCCTGATGACCGCATCGCTGCTCAGGTCCACGCCGGAGTCCATCCGGTTCGACGGACCGTGGCCGGACATCATCCACCGGGGGTTCGCCGCGTACTTCGAGCGCGTCCTCGCCGATCCGGGGCTCGCCAGCGCATTCCTGATCGAGCTCCCCACGCTCGGGACCGAGGCCCAGCTCGAACGCGAACGCGCGATGGACCGCTTCGCGGCGATGCTTGTGGATCTCGTGGACCGGGGCCGCGCCGCCTACCCCGACGTCCCTTCGCGCGCACTGAGCCAGCTCGCAGGACGTGCGCTCGTCGGGGCGATCAACGAGCTCGTCGTGCGCCATGCCGCGACCGCCGAGACCGAGCACATCAGCGAACTGGTCGACATCGCCGCCGAGATGCTCTCGAGCCTGGTCCTCATCGAGGTCCCGCCCCATGCGACGAGCGTCGGCGTCGCAGCGGCATGAGGTCCCGGCGACCCGATCCCCGCCCCGCCCGGACGCAGCGGCGGATCCTCGGCGCGGCGCGTGAGCTGATCCGTGAGCGGGGCGTCGAACCCACGACCTTGCACGACGTCGCGAGCCGCGCAGCGGTCGCGCTCGGTTCGATCTACACCCATTTCGGGAGCAAGGAAGGCCTGGTCGCCGCGCTGCTCGAGGACACCATCGCGGAAGCCCGCGAGAGCCTGAACGCCAAACGCGAGCACCAGACGCCGCTTGAGCGCGTCCTGGCAGTTGGAGAGGCGTTCGTCGACCTCGCACTGGATTCCCCAGAAGCCGCCCTGGCGCTGCTCGCCGACCCGTCGCTTGACGCCGGCGGCGCCGCATCGCGCCACCTCATCGAAATCGTGGGGCAACTCGAAGCCGATCTCGCGGATGCCATGGCGGAGGCGCATCTTCCGGCTGGTGATCCGCGCGCGGTCGCCTCGCTGCTGACGGTCTACTGGGCCGGAATCGCGGCAGCCTGCTCACGCCGGCGGGGGATCGCCCTCTCGGAGGATGCGGCCCGTTGGGCCCTCACGCAGGCCCCGACGCTCGGGCAGCTTGCTGAGGCCGCGCCGCCGGGCGCGCTCTGGCAGTGCCCGGGGCGGGCCGCCGCCTAGCGCGCCCTCCCCAACGGGCTGCCAGCGGCCCCTCTCCGAACGGGCTGCCAGCGGCCGTCGAGCGCCCCAATTGCGAAACGGACCGCGGTCCAGTGTCGCTTTGCGACCACGATCTTGAGTCTGTTTTGCGGTGGGTGGCGGCTTCGCCCCGGCCGGGGCGAAGCCGCCTGGCACGCTCGCACCCATCGCTAGGGTTGCCCGGGTGCAGCTGCGCCCAACCATCGTCGCCGTCGTCGGCATCGACGGCACGGGCAAGAGCACGCAAACCGGCCTGCTCGCCGACAGCCTGCGCCGCGACGGGATCCCCGCGTCGTCATTCGAGAATCCGGGCGGGCGGCCATGGCTCAACGCGCTCGCCGTGCGGCTCGGGCGCCGCGACGGGCAGGACCTCGTCGGTCGGCGGGCCGTGGTGGTGCTCGAGACGGCGATCCGCGTCGCCGCGATCACGCGTGCGCTCGTCATCGCGCGGCTCACGGGCCAGGTCGCCGTGATGGACCGCTACAGCGTCTGCCAGTTCGCGATGATGCGCGCCCGCGGCGACCGGGGCGAACGTGTCGTGCGCCGCATCTTCGGGGTCTTTCCAGACCCCGACGTGACCGTGCTGCTCGAGGCGCCGGCGCTCGTCGCGCAGCGCCGCGTCGATCTGCGCGGCAAGGACCACGAGGACATCGACTACCTCCGGGCGCTCGACGCGGCGTACCGCTCGCTGCCCGAGGCCGGCTCGTTCGTCGAGCTCGACGCGGGCGGCACGATCGACGACGTGCAGCGCGCGCTCCGGGGCGCCGTGAACGTCCAGCTCGGCCTCGCGTGACAGCACGCACGATACGCTGAAGTTGTGACGACGCAGGCCCTCCCAACCGACCCTGCGGACGCACCCGCTAGCCAGCCGGTCGACCTGCCCCAGATCGACGCTCCGCGGCCGCAGCTGCGGGCCGACGCCGTCCGCAACCGCGAGCGCGTGCTCTGCGCCGCTGCGCGCGTGATCGAGCGCGAGGGCGCGGCGGGTCTGACGATGGGCGCTGTCGCCACCGAGGCGGGCGTCGGCAAGGGCACGGTCTTCCGCCGCTTCGGCGATCGCAGCTCCCTGCTCCATGCGCTGCTCGACGAGGAGGAGCGCCGGCTGCAGGAGGCGGTCATCCACGGCCCTGCGCCGCTCGGGCCGGGGGCGCCGCCGCTGGAGCGCCTCATCGCGTTCGGCGAGGCGCGGCTCGACCACCTCGCACGCCACAGCGAGATCCTGTCGGCCGCCGAGGAGCGCCCGCTCACGCCGGCCACGGAGGCGCATCCGGTCGCCGTCGCGGTGCGGCTGCACGTCGCGCATCTGCTGCGGCTCGCGGGCCACACGCCGGAGACGTCGTCGGTCCTCGCGTCGGCGCTGCTCTCGTTTCTGTCGGGGACGTCGGTGCACCAGCTGACGACGTCCGAAGGACACGACCCGGCCACGCTGCGCACCGCCTGGGCTGCGCTGGCTGCTGGGGCTGTCGGCGCCGCGCCTGGCTCGGCAACCTGACCGAGGTCGGCATGGTTTCGCCGTCCGCCCCGCCGGGCCTCGGCGGACGCGACCAGGACGTCCCCGCCGCGGCGCGGCGTGGACACCCCCGCCGGTATCGTTGGCGCCCGTGCTGACCGCTTCCCGCCCGACCACTGCGCCGCGTGCCCGCCGCGCGCTCGCACTGCTGCTCGCGGCCTCCGCGACCGTCGGCCTCGCGGCCTGCGCCGGCGAACAGCGCCAGCAGGCCAGCGACCTCACGGGCGTGCAGGGCGAGGTCCAGGACGCCGTCCAGAAGCTCGCGGACCGCGCCGAGAACGACGACGCCGCTGGCATCTGCCGCGACCTGCTCGGCCCCGAGCTGAAGGCCGCCCTCGGCGGCGACGCCCAGTGCGAAGCCAACGTGAAGGACGCGATCCTGAACGCGGACTACACGAGCCTCAACGTCGACACCGTGAAGGTCGACCCCGCCAAGCTCACGGCGGTCGCCCAGATCAAGCCGGTCGAGGATGCCGACGCGCGCCGCTCGATCACGCTCGCCCGCTCCGACGCGAAGGCGCGGTGGCTGATCACCGCGCTCGACCCGACCGGCAAGACGACGCTGCCTGAAGGCGGCACGACGCGCTCAGGAACGACGCCGGCGGAGACCACGCCGAAGTCGACCACGCCGAAGAGCTAAACGAAAGCGCCGTCGGCCGCGGGCTAGGGCACGAGGAGGACGAGCCGGCTGCGCCCGTTGTCGTTGCCGTAGTCGTCGATGACGACGGCGACGCGTCCGGCGCCGGTGGAGATCATCCGCCGAGGCCGGATGCTCGATCGCTTGTCGGTGAACGAGGATCGAGCGATCACCCGCGGAGGCTCGAAACGGCCTCCGGGAGGACGGTGACTCGCGTACAGCGGCCCCGTCCCGTAGCCGATCGCGCTGCTCCAGACGACCGTGCCGCCGCCGTCGTCGGTCACGGACGCTGACACGTCGGAGAGAGGGATTGCCGTGTCCGCTGACCGCGCTTCGAAGCTCGCGTCCAAGACCAGCTGGCCAGCCGTGCCCGTGAAGAGCAAGATCCGCTCACCCGCTGCGCGTCCCGACATCGTGACCAACGTCTGATTCGCAGCGCCGATCGCGACGGAGAGCCCGTTGTAGAGCACCGAGCTGTCGCGTCCTCGGTGCAGCTCCTGAACCGGCGTGGGGGTATCGGTCCCACGCGGGAGGCTCGACGACCGCAAGGCGACAGTCCGCGCACCGTCCTCATCCGGACCCTCTGTGAGATACGCCAGGGCTACCGTGGAGTCGGCTCCTACGGCGACCGCGGGGGTCACGAACCCAGAGGCAGGCTCGCCAACCGCGATCCATGGTCCGAGCCCGCCGTCGGCGCTGAGCCGCCGGACGCGCAGAGCCTCGGGGTCGCGACCACCGAGCTCCGAAGAGGCGAAGGCGGCGCCGTCGCCAGCGGGCCCGATCGCTGCCGAATACCGGATGAGCCCGTAGCCAGCTGGACGGTCGAGCGCGCGCGCCGGCTGGAACCGCGCCGCGCCGGATGGGCGGAAGGCCCACATTAGCCGCGGCACCGCCTCCGTCTCGCGGTTGCGCGCGTAGAAGGTCACGCCGACCGCGCCGCCGCCCGTGACGACCACGGGCTCCTGTGCCGACATCCCAGGGGGCGAGACGAACTGCGTCCGTACGACCTGTCCGCGCCGGCCGTAAGACCGCACGGCGATGCGGTGTTTGCGCTCGTGGAAGACGTCGACCGCCGCGACCGCGCCACCCCGGGTCAGTGCAACTGACCTGCGGCCGTAGAGCGTCGCGCGCGGTATCGGTCCACCGATCGAACTTCGGAGCGGCCCCCTGGCGGGCCAGCGCTCGATGAGCAGTCGTTGATCGCCTGCACCTCCTGTCGACGACAACACGTCGATCGAGCCGTCGTGGCGCGCGAACAGGTCCCCGCCGCCGTGGGGCAACACGGCCGACCGCTCAATCGTGACGGCGCGCGCGGTTGAGGCTGCGCACAGCCCCGCATAGGCGAGGACCACCAAGGAGAGACGGGCGATCATGCCCGTCCCAACCCTGGCATTCGGCGCGAGTTGCGCGTCGATCAGCCCTCTACCGCGAGTACTTGAAGAAGAACTTGGTGACGCCCTTGAGCGCCGCCGAGCCGGTTCCGTACGGGAACATCTGCGGCATCTTCTTGAGCGGCGCGCGGCTGATGAACAGGCCCTGCAGCTTCGTGTATTTGAGGAGGCCGATCTCGCCGTGGCGGCCGTCGCCGGCGCCCGACGACTTCCAGCCGCCGAGGGTGAGCTCGAGCTCGGCCCAGAAGACGAGCGAGTCGTTGATCGAGACGGTGCCAGCCTGGATGCGGCGGGCGACGGCCTCGGCGCGGCGCACGTCCTTGGAGTAGACCGCGGCGGCCAGGCCGTACTGGTTGTCGTTGGCGAGGCGGATCGCCTCTTCGGTGTTCTCGACGCGCATGATCTGCATCGTCGGGCCGAAGGTCTCCTCGTCGACGATGTCCATGCCGTGCTTGACCTCGGTGATCACCGTCGGCTCGAAGAACACGGCGCCGTCGGCCTTGACGACCTTCTTGCCGCCGCGCACGACCTTCGCGCCCTGGGCGACGGCCTGGTCGACCTGCGCCTGGATGTTGTCGGCCTCGCTGGAGACCGTCATCGCCCCGACCTCGACGGTGCCGACGCCGCCGGCCGGGTCGCCGTAGGAGATCTTGTCGAAGCCCTTGAGGACGCGCTCGACGAACTCGTCGTAGACGAGCGTGTCGACGTAGACGCGCTCGATCGACATGCACGTCTGGCCGCCGTTGACGAACGAGTAGTACAGCGCGTGGTCGGCGGCCTTCTGCACGTCGGCGTCAGACAGGACGATCAGCGGGTCCTTGCCGCCCATCTCGAGCGAGTACGGGATCAGGCGCTCGGCGGCCTGCTTGGCGATGCCGCGGCCGACCTGCTCGGAGCCCGTGAACATGATCATGTCGACGTGGTTGACGAGCTCGCTGCCCATCGAGCCCGGGCCGATCGCGACCTGGAACACATCGTCCGGGAAACCGACCTCGCGCATGCCGCGCTGGATCAGCAGCGACGTGAGCGGCGTCTTGGACGCCGGCTTGAGGACGACGGAGTTGCCAGCGAGCAGCGCGGGGATCACGTCGCCGACGGAGTTGACGAACGGGTAGTTCCACGGCCCGATCACGCCGACGACGCCGTGCGGCACGTGGCGCTCGACCGTCGAGTTGCCGACGAACAGGCGGTTCTTGGCCCAGCGGCGCTTGTCCTTGAGGAGCTTCGGCGCGACCTTCGCCCAGTACTCCAGGCTCGACATCGCGTAGATCCACTCGAGGTAGAACGCGTCCTCGATCGGCTTGCCGCCCTCGCGCGAGAGCGTGTCGGTGAACTCGGCCTCGTGCTTGTAGAGCCACTTGCGCAGCTCCTTGAAGAGGCGGACGCGCTCGTGCACGCCGATCGCCTCCCAGCGGGGCTGCACCTCGCGGGCGCGGGCGACCACAGCGGGGACGTCGTCGGCCGTGATGGCCGGCAGCTCCGCGATGACCTTGCCGGTCGCCGGGTTGCGGACGATCAGGCTCGGCTTCTTCGCCTTGGCGTCCTTGGGCTCTGCCTTCGCCGGGCCGACGTCGCCGGGCTGCTGCACGACCTTCGTCGCAGCGGTCGCGTCAGCCGTCGTGGCGTCGGACTTCGCCGCAACCTCGGTGGCAGCGGTGTCGTCGATCGTGGTAGTGGCGTCGAGGCCGGTCTCGCTGGGGTCCATGGGATCCTCCGGGATGCGCGCGTAAGACTGCCTCCCACTCTGCCAGACCTCGGCGAATCCGTTGGGATTCCGGGCGCGCAGGCGAAGCGGGGCGGCTCACCGCGCATCTTAGTGACTCTCGGTCAGTTAGTCCACCGGGGACATCCGCCGAGCGTTTACCGGACAAGTGTCCGGTAGCACACGGGCAGCCGGTTGCACTGCTGTAACTTACGCAACCGAAACCTGGCGAGCCCCCTCGGCGCCTGTCCGCGCCGCCGGAGCCCGCGTGAAAGGACCGGCCGTGACGACCAGGACGCTCCCCCAGCACAGCTTCGACGAGGACTACCGCAGCATGCTGCGGACGCTCTCCGAGGGCTCGGTACACGTGCACTTCGACCCATACGAGGACATCGACTGGGACTCCCCGGCGATGGCGATCGACCCAGAGGACCCGCGCTGGATCCTGCCTGCCGGGTTCGATCCGCTCGGCGACACCGACTGGTACCGGTCGCTGCCCGTCGACCAGCAGATCGAGCTGGGCCAATGGCGGATCCTGAACATCATCAAGGTCGGCGCCGCCTTCGAAAGCGCGCTGATCCGGGGGCTCATGCACTACGCGATGGAGCTGCCGAACGGGTCGCCGGAGTTCCGGTACTGCCTCCACGAGATGACCGAGGAGTGCAACCACATCCAGATGTTCCAGGAGCTGGTGAACCGCTCTGGCGTCGACGTGCCCGGAACGCGCCTGCATTTCCGCCTGCTGCTGCCGCTCCTCGGGCTGCTCGGGGGCTACAACCCGGTCGTCCTGATGATCGGCATCCTCGGAGGCGAGGAGCCGATCGACCACTACCAGAAGATCGCGATCCGCTCGCTCGAATTGCCGCCTGCGCTGCAGCGCGTCATGGAGATCCACATCGCCGAGGAGGCCCGCCACATCTCCTTCGCGGTCGCGTTCCTCAAGCTGCGGCTCCCCCACGCGAACCGCGTCCAGCGGTTCATCCTGTCGCTCGTCTTCCCGATCACGATGCGCTGGCTCGCAGGCGAGATCATGACGCCGCCCAAGTCGCTGCAGAAGCGGTTCGACATCCCGGACGAGGTCTTCAAGGAGGCGTTCTGGGGCTCAGACAACTCGCGCGAGATCCTGGCGTCGTACTTCGGCGATATGCGCGCGCTGGCCGAGGAGACCGGGCTGATGAACCGCGTCAGCCGCCGCCTCTGGAAGCGCCTCGGGATCGCGGGCGAGGCGAGCCGCTACCGCGGGGAGCCGGAGCGCACCGCCCACCTGTTCACCGGCGACGAGCCGCAGCGGCCCGCTGGCCGCGTCGCCTAGATGCCGCACGCCGTCACGCAGTCGTGTGTGGGCGACGGCTCGTGCGTCTTCGCCTGCCCGGTCAACTGCATCCAGCCGACGCCCGACGACCCGGCGTTTGAGCTGGCCGAGATGCTCTTCATCGACCCGGCCAGCTGCGTCGACTGCGGCGCCTGCGTCGCGGCGTGCCCGGTCGATGCGATCAAGCCGCATCACGAGCTGGAGCCGGCTGAGCTGGCGTTCCTCGAGATCAACGCGGCCTACCACGACGGTCCGCGCCGCCAGCGGCCGCCGCTCGCGCCCGTCCCGCCGCCGCTGCGCGTCCGCGACTACGGCCCGGGCCGCGCGCTCGACGTCGCCATCGTCGGCTCGGGCCCAGCCGCGATGTACGCGGCCGATGAGCTGCTGACGATCTCCGGCGCGCGCGTGACGGTCTACGAGCGGCTCGACCGCCCGTACGGCCTGGTCCGCAGCGGCGTCGCTCCCGATCACCGCCGCACGCGGCGCGTCACCCACCAGCTCGACCGGATCCGCCAGCACTCGCGGCTGACGATGCGGCTTGGCGTCGAGGTCGGCCGCGACGTGACCCACGACGGGCTGCTCGGCCGCCACGACGCGGTGATCTACGCGATCGGCGCGATCTCCGACAAGCGCCTCGAGATCCCGGGCGCGGAGCTGCCGGGCGTCGCGTCAGCCACGGAGTTCGTCGGCTGGTACAACGGCCACCCGGACTTCGCGGACCGCCAGTTCGATCTCTCGCACCGCCGCGCGGTCGTCGTCGGCAACGGCAACGTCGCGCTCGACGTCGCCCGGATCCTGGCGGTCGACCCCGAGACGCTCACCGACACCGAGATCGCGCCTCACGCGCTGGCCGCGCTGCGGCAGAGCAAGGTCGAGGAGGTCGTGATCGTCGGCCGCCGCGGCCCGGAGCACTCGGCGTTCACGCTCCCGGAGCTGATCGGGCTCAGCGCGACCGAGGGCGTCACGCTCGCCGTCGACGCCGCGGCGCTGCCCGCCGATCCGCGCGACGACGACGCGAAGCTGCAGCTCCTGCGGTCGCTCGCCGCGAGGCCGCGCCTCGGCCGCACCATCGAGCTGCGGTACGGCCTCACGCCGCAGCGCATCACCGGCTTCGGCGAGGTCGACGGCATCGACTTGGCACCCACAGCCGGCGGTGAGCCGGAGCCCACACTCGGCACCGGCCTGGTGCTCACGGCGATCGGCTATCGCGGGCTCGCCGTGCCGTCGCTGCCGTTCGACGAAGCCACCGGCACGGTGCCCAACGACGGCGGACGCGTGGTCGACCCGGCCTCCGGCGAAGCGCTCTCCGGCACGTACGTCGCGGGCTGGATCAAGCGCGGCCCGACGGGCTTCATCGGGACGAACAAGCGCTGCGCGCAGGGCACGGTCGCGGCACTGGTCGACGACCACAACGCCGGGCGGCTGAAGACGGCTCGCGCCGCGGCGGCCTGAGCCGCAGCGCGGCGCCCGCATCCGGGTGCATCGCACCGGTACGATGCCGCGCATGTCCTTCGACCCCCTGCGCCGCGCCATCCGCGTCGCGCCGCTCGCCCCGGACCTCGTCGGACGCGCCCTGGTGGGCCGCATCGCGCGGCGGCTGGTCGCGAAATCGATCGACACGGCGACCGGCCCGGGTATCAACACCCGCGCGACGATCGACGCCGATCCGCGGGCCACGCTCGGCGCGCTGATCCCAGACGTCCCCGTCGACCAGCTTGACGTCTACGAGCGCGAGTACCTGGAGATCGAGCACGAGATCGTCGGTCGCGCCGCGGAGCGCACGCTGCCGATGCCGTCGCTCTGGCGCACCGAGAAGCAGACCGGCCTCGTCCTCTACACGCTCGCGCGGGCGCTGCAGCCCGAGGTGATCGTGGAGACCGGCATCGCCAACGGCTGGTCGTCGATCATCTTCCTCCGCGCGCTCGCCAAGAACGGCTCGGGCGCGCTGCACAGCTTCGACGTGCGAGACGACGTCGGCAAGCTGATCGACGAGGACGAGAAGGGCCCCTGGAACCTGCACATCCTGAAGCAGGGCACGCTCCAGGAGTTCAACGGCGTGCTCGACACGATCCCGCCGATCGGCCTGTTCTTCCACGACAGCGACCACTCGTACCTGCACATGCGCCTCGAGATCCGCATGGCCGGCGCGCACCTCGCGCCCAAGGGGGCGCTGTGCAGCGATGACGTCTCCCTCTCGCACGCCTACATCGAGTGCTGCGAGGAGCTCGGCCTCAAGCCGCGCCTCCTGGTCGACGCGCACAAGGCCAGCGGGTTCGCCGTCCGGTGACGAGCCGCCCGCTCGTGTCGGTGTGCATGCCTGCGCACCGCGACAGCGACTTCTTCCGCGCGGCCCTCGCGAGCGTGCTCGGACAGACGATGGGCGACCTGGAGGTCGTCGTCGGCGACGACTCCGGCGGGGCGCTGCGTGAGGCGGTCGAGGCTGCGAACGACCCGCGCATCCGGTACGTGCCGCACCCGCAGCAGCTCGGCTTCACCGGCAACCACGAGACCACCCTCGACCTCGCCGAGGGCAAGTACATCGCCGTCCTGCACGACGATGATGTCCACCACCCGGACTACCTCGAGAAGATGACGGGCGTCTTGGAGTCCGACCCGGAGCTGGGCCTGGCCTGCAGCGACGTGTGGGAGGTCTTCGAGGACGGCCGCCGCCAGCGCCCCGGCCTGAAGGTGGAGGGCGGCCGCTACGACGACTGGCTGCCGCTCGTCTTCTCGCACAACTTCTTCATCCCCACATCGACGGTGCTGCGCCGCGAGACGTGGCATGCGCGCCGCACGAAGGTCTGGCCGGACCACCCGATCGGCGACGTGGTGCTCTGGTACGACGCCGCGATCGACGGCACGCCGATGTACTGGATCGACGAGCCGCTCGCCGACTACCGCCGCCACGACGCGCAGATCAGCGGGCTCCTCGCGACCCGCACCGGCCAGATCGAGATCAACCGCGCCTACGGCTTCCCGGACCAGCCCGAGGTCGACGCGCTGCGCCGGCGGCGGGTTGCGGCGGGGCTCGTCGGCCGCGCCGGAGCCCGCCTGCGC
>JAEYAL010000183.1 GCA_023404805.1 Actinomycetes bacterium
GAAGGAAGCCGGCGACGACCAGGTCGTCCTCTACAGCGAGGCGCTGCTGGCCGGCCCCGCCGCCGACGAGTCCGCCCGCGCGCTGCTGCGCATCGCCGACGCGCTCGGCCTGGCCGGCGAGAAGGGCCAGGGCAAGGACGGCTCCGGCCTCTTCGAGATCCCCGCGACGGCCAACGGCCGCGGCCTCCGCGAGGTCGGCGTGCTGCCCGACGCGGGCACCGGCCTGCGCCCCGTGAGCAAGGCGGGCAAGTCGCTGCCCGAGATCGCTGACGGCCTCGCCGACGGCTCGCTCGGCGCGCTGCTGACCGTCAAGACCGACCCGCTCGCCGACCTGCAGGGCCGCGCCGCCTGGCGCGCCGCGCTCGGCAAGGCCAGCTACGTCGCCGTGTCCGGCTTTCTCACGGAGGGCGTCGCCGCCTACGCCGACGTGGTCTTCCCGGCTGAGGCGCCCGCCGAGCAGGAGGGCACGCTCACGCACCCCGACGGCCGCCTGCAGCGCGCCCGCCCGGCGATCAAGAAGCCCGACGGCGTCCGCGCTGGCTGGTGGGTCCTCGCGCAGCTCGCGTCGCGCCTGGGCGACCGCACCCCGCTTTTCACGGCCGGCATGGTCTACGCCGAGCTGGTCGACGACGTCGCCTTCTACGCGGGCATCACGCTCGACGACATCGGTGGCAAGGGCCTGCGCTGGCAGGAGGCCTCGGCCGCTGGCGCCTGGCCGAAGGGCACGAAGAACTTCGATCCGCAGTCGACGACCGGAGAGCCCTACGCGGTCCCGGCGGCCAACGGCACGCTGCGCCTCGCGCGCGCCGGGTCGATGTGGCGGATCCCCGAGGTGGCGGCCTCGCCGGCGCTGCGCTTCCTCGTCCCGCAGGCCGACGCGCGCCTCTCGCCGGCCGACGCCGAGCGCCTCGAGCTCACCGACGGCGCGCCCGCGACGCTGGTCGTCGACGGCGTCGAGGCGGCCTTCACGGCGCGGCTCGACTCGCAGGTGCCCGCAGGCACCGTCGTCGCGCAGGCTGGCGTGCCCGGTGGCGGCGCCGACGAGCTGCCGCTCGGCCCGGTCGAGGTGCGCAAGGCATGACCGACGCCCTGCATTTCATCCCGGTGGGTGAGACGTTCGCCGTCGAGACCTGGTGGGTGCAGATCATCAAGGGCCTGGTGATCGCGGTCATCGGCTTCTCGCTGATCCCGGCCGCGGTGACCGTCGAGCGCAAGCTGCTCGGCCGCTTCCAGCACCGGTACGGCCCGAACCGCGCAGGCCCCTACGGCACCCTGCAGGCCGGCGCCGACATCCTCAAGCTGCTGGGCAAGGAGAACTTCCGCCCGGCCGCATCCGACGGGTTCCTCTTCTACCTCGCCCCGATCCTCGCGGTCATCGCGGCCGTGGCGACGTTCGCGATCATCCCGCTCGGCGAGGTCGTCACGATCTTCGGGCAGCCCGTCGGCCTCTACGGCATCGACGTCGGCATCGGCCCGCTCTACGCCTTCGCGCTCGGCTCGATCGCCTTCTACGGCCTGGTCCTCGGCGGTTTCGCGTCGGGCTCCAAGTACTCGTACCTCGGCGCCATGCGCGCCGCCGCCCAGCTGATCTCGTACGAGGTCGCGATGGGCCTGGCGCTCGTCGGCGTGATCATGATCGTCGGCGACCTTTCGCTCGTGAAGATGGTCGAGTACCAGCAGGCGCACCTGTGGTTCATCCTCACCCAGCCCGTCGGGTTCCTGATCTTCGTGATCGCCGGCATGGCCGAGACGAACCGCGCCCCGTTCGACCTCGTCGAGGCCGACTCCGAGATCGTCGCGGGCTACATGACCGAGTACGGCGGCGGCGGCTTCGCGTCGTTCTACGCCGCGGAGTACCTGAACATGATCGTCGCGGGCGCCATCGCGACGACGGTCTTCCTCGGCGGCTGGGCGATCCCCGGCTGGGCCGACGCCCCCGACTGGATCGCGCCGTTCGTGGTGCTCATCAAGACGTTCATCTTCGTCTTCTTCTTCGTCTGGATCCGCGCGACGCTCCCGCGCCTGCGCTACGACCAGCTGATGAGCTTCGGCTGGAAGATCCTCCTGCCGCTGGCGACGGTGAACGCCCTCGTGACCGCAATCGTGATCGTGACGCTCTGAGCCTCTATGCCGCTTCCTGAACACGACTCGTACTTCATCCAGCGCGGCCCCGAGCCGGGCGGCACGGGTGGCGTCGGCCGCGCGTTCGGCGAGACGCTGCGCGGCCTGAAGACCACCTTCAACCGCCTCGTCGAGGGCCCGGACACCGTCCAGTACCCCGAAGAGAAGATCCCGGTCTATCCGCGGTTCCGCGGACGCCACCGCCTGCACCGCTTCGAGGACACGGGCCTGGAGAAGTGCGTCGGCTGCTCGCTCTGCGCCGCCGCGTGCCCGGCCGACTGCATCCGCGTCGTGGCCGCCGAGAACACGCCCGACCACCGCGTCTCCGGCGGCGAGCGCTACGCCGCCGTCTACGAGATCAACATGTCGCGCTGCATCTTCTGCGGGTACTGCGAGCTGGCGTGCCCGTTCGACGCGATCACCATGGGCAACGACTTCGAACTGGCCGACTACACGCGGTCCGACCTCATCTTCACCAAGGAGATGCTGCTCGCCGAGCCGCTGGAGCGCACGCCGCTGCGCGCGGAGGGCGAGTAGCGACCCCATGACGGAAGTCCTCTTCTTCCTGAGCGCGATCGTCGCGATCGCGGGGGCCATCGGCGTGATCGCGCTGAAGAACCCGTTCAACAGCGTCCTCGCGCTGGTGGTGCACCTCGTCGCGCTCGCGATGCTGTTCCTGCTGCTGCACTCCGAGTTCGTCGCCGCCGCGCAGGTGGTCGTCTACGCCGGCGCGGTGATGGTGCTCTACGTCTTCGTGGCCGCGTACGTGGGCGAAGAGGGGGAGACCTGGGCCAGCGGCGGGCGCCTGCAGCGCGCGCTGGCGCTGCTGCTCGCGGGCGCCCTCGGCGCTGAGCTGCTGATCGCGATCCTCGGCTCGGGCCTGCGCGGCCTCGCCGACGCCGACGAGCTCCCGACCCTCGAGGCGGGCTTCGGCGGCGCCGCCCAGATCGGCGAGCTGCTGCTCACCCGCTACCTGCTGGCCTTCGAGGCCGCGTCGCTGCTGCTG
>JAEYAL010000231.1 GCA_023404805.1 Actinomycetes bacterium
GCACGCGCCCGGTCGGCCGATGCGCTGCTGCGACCGGTCCGGCTGGGATCTCGGCCGACAGCACCACGACCTCAGCCGCTCCCGAGGCGCGGTGGGCCGCGTGCAACTCCCCGCTGGGCACCCCAGCAGCCGCCACGGCCGAGCCATCCGGCAGCGGGATGCGGGCCGCCGGCTGGCCGATCGGCACGCGGACGACCCGCCCTTCCTCGATCCGCCGCCCGCCGCTCGCGATGACCTCGATCACGGTCCGCAGCACGGCAGGGCCGAACACTTCGAGGTTGGGAGCCACCGCGACGACCGCCCGGCGTGCGGGCGGATGGTGTTCGGCGAGCCCCAGCACGATGCACTCGGTGGCCGCGACCCCATATCCAGCGGCCGTGACCAGCCGGACACCCCGGCTGCTTGCCTCATCGTGGCGGGCGAGCACCGCGGCCACGCTGGCCTCTTCGTTGGAGATGTCGACATAGTCGACCCCAAGTTCAAGGCAGGCGTCGATGATCGCGCCCGCGGTGTGGTCGAAGGGGCCGGCGGTATTGACCAGGGCAGTCGGCGCCGCCCCGGCCGCGGCCGCGTGCCGGATCGCATCGACGAGCCCTTCGCGATCGACCGCGCGCCGCTCCCCGGACAGCGCATCCAAGCGCGGCGAGGGACGGGAAAGCTGGGCCACGCGCGCACCGCTCTGGGCGAGAAGCGGGGCGACTCGCCGCCCCGTCTCGCCGGTGGCGCCCCACAGCCACACCGCAGGGCCGGTAGCGTCGGTGGGGTCTGCGGCGGTTGCTCGTTGCGCATGAAGTTCCATTACGTCACGTAACGTATCTCCGTTGTCAAGCTCTCCCTCCTCCGGTGGCCGTCCCCGCGATACCGCCCTCGATGACGCCATCCTCGACGCGGCTGCCGAGCTGCTGCTGCAAGACGGTTATGCGCGGCTGTCGATCGAGCAGGTCGCGAGACGCGCCGGGACGAGCCGCCCCACGGTCTACCGGCGCTATGCCGACAAGCAGGCGCTGGTCGCGGCCACCCTCCTGCGCCGCCACGGCGCCGACCCGGCACCCGATACCGGAACGCTCGAAGAGGACCTGCTCGCGGTGCAGCGCAACCAGGTGCGGTTCTTCCAGGACCCGCTCGTGCAGCAGGCGCTGCTCCCGCTTCTCCCCGAGCTCGAACGCGACCCCGCACTGAGGCAGGCGCTCGGAGAGCGGTTCATGCGCCCGCGGCGCGAGTCGACGTGCCGCGCGCTGCGGCGGGCGCGGGAGCGCGGCGAGATCGACCAGGACACCGCCGAGCACGACGACTACGTCTGCGACCTGCTGACCGGGCCGTTCATGTTCCGCGCGATCGCACGCGGGCTGGGCCCGATCAACGACGGCCTGGCGAAGCTCACCGTCGTCACCGCGCTGCGGTTCCTCGGACGCCCATAACGCGCGAGAAACACGAAAGGGCGCCTCACCCCCCGGTGCGGCGCCCCTTTTCGTGTGTTGGGATCCTCAGGCCGGGCCGGCGGTGAAGCCGGGACCCTGGCCGTGTCATGTGCCTCCTACGAGGCGGTGCGGGAGCCGTTCGCGGCGTCCAGCAGAATCCGGCAGGGCGACTGGTCGCCCGGGATCTGTGCGTTGAAGATGATGGAGAGGTCCAGGCCGCCCGCGCTGGCGAGGCAGGTGTGGATCTCGCGGCCGCCCGGGAAGGAGCCGTCGCCCGACTGCCAGGTGGCCTGGCCGTCGTCGGACTGGCCCGCTGCCGTGGTCCAGCCGCCCTTGACGGCGCCCTTGCCGCCCGAGAGGAACGGCGCGAGGCGGGTCAGGTCGGCAGCCGAGAGCATCAGGCCGCGCGAGGCGCCGCAGTCGCTGGCGTAGCCGGCGCCGACGATCGTGCCGCCGATCGCGAGGTTCTGCGCGTTGTAGATGTGCGTCGCGGAGGCGGTGTCCTTGGCCTTGCAGCTCGTCGGCTCGATGCCGGCCCCGACGAGCAGGCTCGAGTTGAGCTTGGCGAGCGCGCGGCGGGCCTTGGCGCCCTTCTTGGCGGCCGGCAGCAGGCGCTGGACGCCCGGGAGCTTGACCTCGATGCGGGTGTCGACCGTGAACGGCGTGCCGTCCTTGTCGCTGTTCCCGTCGAGCGGGCGGCGGGCGTAGCCGGCGCCGCCGCTGGTGAGCGGCTGGCCGCCCTCGCTGATGGAGAAGGCGTAGCCGACGGCGCCGGAAGCGGCAGCCTCGATCTTGGCGGTGACGGCCGCGATGTCGAGCGGCTGGCCGACCGAAGCGGCGGTGGCCGCCGGGCCCTCGACCTGGACCTGGCCGTTGACCGTGTCGTCGACGCTGACGCCTCCGGTGCTGGCTGCAGCGGCCGGGTCGGCGGAGAAGCCGGTGCCGGCGATCGAAGCGGCGGCGAGGGCGACGGTGGTGATGCGGTGCGAGGACTTGAACATGGCGGTGAGTGGTGTGGGGTTCCGGTGAAGTGGGGTGCGGGGTGTTCCCTGCGTTGAAATCAAGATCTCGTGGATCGAAGGCCCCGTCTGCCACCTGCGCGACGCTCGCTGTGTAACAACGGCGACAGAACGCGAAATGCCGCGCCGCCCCAATGGAACGGCGCGGCATTCGAGGCGCTCAGCGAGCCGAAACGGCCGCTACTTGGCGGTGCGGGCGGCGTTGACCGCGTCCATCAGGATCCGGCACTGCGATTGCGTGCCGGGGCGCTGCGAGTTCATGACGAGCGACAGCTGGTACTGCTGCGGCGCGTTCATCACGCAGGTGTGGACTTCGCGGCCGCCGCCGTAGTAGCCGTCGCCGCCGTGCCACCAGAGGCCAGCCGATTCGGTGCCGGCCAGGTTGGAGCCCATCTTCCAGCCGAGCTTGCCGGAGAACATCTCGGCGCGGGCCGTCGACGACATGATCTTGGTCGACTCACGCAGCGTGGCGGTGATCTTCACGAGGTCCGACGAGGAGAGGAAGAGGCCGATGTGGCCGCCGCACTCGTTGATGGTCTCGTCGGAGTAGCCCATCGGCGAGCCGCCCTGGAGGAGGCTGAACTTGTTGTAGGTGTGCGTGTTCGCGTGGTCGTTGAGGTCCCAGCAGGTGGTCTCCATGACGCCGGACGGCGCGAGGATCTTGCTGTTGACGTACGAGAGGTAGCGCAGCCCGTGGTTGCCTTCGGTGACCGAGCCAGCCGGGCCGCCGTCGAACTGCCACAGGCGCGGCAGGATCACGCGGAGCAGCGCGTAGTTGGCGTTCTTGTACTGCTCACCGGAGGCGAGGTCCGGCGTGGCGCCGTGCGCGACGAGCGGCTGGATGTTGTCCCACTTGTTGCCCCACTCGGAGGTGTCGACGTCCGGGTCGTTGAACGCGGCCAGGACGCCGGAGGTATGCGTGAGCAGGTGGCGGAACGTGACGGGCTTGGCGGAGTTCGCGGCGAAGCCCGGGCCCTTCGCCCAGCCTGCGGGCAGGTACGAGGAGACGGGCGTGTCGACGTCGATGTTCGCGCGGTCCAGCGCGCGGACGGTCGCCATCGCGGTGATCGACTTCGTGACGCTCCAGATCTGCAGGCGCGTGCCCTGCCCGAACGGGAGGCCGCCCGGGATGTTGTTCTGGTCGTTCGGCGTGCGGGCGAAGCCGCCGCCGTTGCCGCCGACGATCTGGCCGGACTTGCTGATCGAATAGGCCCAGCCGACCGGGCCGCCGTTGACCTTGACTCCAGCTTCGATGCGGGCGGTGAGCACCGAGAGGCTGATCGGCGCCTCGCCGGCGAGGCTGCCGGGGCTGACCGGCGCCGGCGGATCGGGGGTGTCGTCCTCCGGGGCGGCGAGCGTGCCGACGTTCGCGGCGGGCGGGGTCGTCGGATTGGCGAGGGTGCCGCGCGTTTGAGCGTCGGCGGTGGTGGCGCCGGTGAGTCCACCGGCGAAGAGCGCGCCGATGATCAGGGCGGTCGTCGTCGAGCAGCGGCGTGCGGGGTTCGTGGAGAGCATTGGGATGGGGTCCTTGGTGCTTGATTCACCACAAGGCGGGTTGCTTGCGGTGGAACCACGATCCCGCCCGAAACGGCCCCCGTCGTGCTCGAATGAGGCACAACGACTGTCACCGCCGCGACACAGGTTTGGCCCGTAAATGCCGATAGGGGCGCCGCGCCGGGCGGCCGCGGCGCCCAGTCGGCGCAGGTCGGCCCGGAGGCCGTCTGTGTCCAAGCCGGGCCGGCGCGCGGGCTCCTACTTCGCCTGGCCGTTGCCCGCCTTCGCGGCGCGGGTCGGGCGGGCCGGCTGCGCCGCCTCGAGGGCGGCGCTGACCTTGGACTGCGACAGGCCGAGCGCCGCCGCCAAGTTCTTGGCGAACTCGGCCTCACGCGCCTGGCGCTCAGCGTCGCGGGCCTGGTCGATCGCGGTGAGGGCCGACTTGACGGCCGACTCGCTCTTGCCGGCAGCCTTCGCCAGCGCGGTCACCAGGGACGCGTTCGACGCGAGCTCGCGGCCGCCCGGACCGCCGTGGCCGTGACGGCCGCCGGGGCCGCCCGGGCC